>NZ_JBJGYQ010000003.1:0-304003 GCF_054050075.1 Geodermatophilus sp. SYSU D00965
GGGTCGCCCGTCCGCGGGGGTGCGGCGGCGGCCGCCGCCCGCCTCCGCGGCCCGCCGGCGCCCCCCCCGCCCCCCCCCCCCCCCCCCCCCCCCCCCCCCCCCCCCCACCCGCCCCCCGGGGACGGCGGGCACCGGCCCACCCCCCCCCACCCCCCCCCATCGGCGGTCCTGCTTCAGGAACCCTCGGCCCGCAGCGCCTCCCGGATCTTCGTCCGGCCGCTGGTGCGCAGCAGCGCGCCGGCGTACACCCGCCCGCCGAGCCGGACGATCAGCGCGATCGCCACCAGCATGAGGACGACGGCCAGCGCCACCTCCCAGGCCGCGACCTCGCCCGCCGCCTGCCGCACCGGCATCACCGTCGGCGAGAGGCCCGGCACGTAGGAGGTCACGGTGGCCAACGTGCTGCTTGGGTCGCCGGCGGCCTGGATGGCCACGATGAACCCGACCACCAGCAGGATCGTCGTCGGCGTGAGCACGCTGCCGAGGTCCTCCTGCCGGCTGACCAGGGACGCCGCCACGGCGAAGACCGACGCGTAGAAGGCGTACCCGAGGACGAACCAGGCCACGACGGTGAGCACGGTGCTGATCAGGTCGCCGGGGACCGCGACGATGTCGAAGGCCAGCGCCGCGGCCACACCGACGACGCCGATGACGACGATCTGGCCGAGCCCCAGCACGCCCAGGCCCAGGATCTTGCCCGCCAGCAGCTGCCAGGGGCGCATGGTGGCCAGCAGCAGCTCCACCACCCGGCTGGACTTCTCCTCGACCACACCCTGGGCCACGAACTGCCCGAACAGGATCAGCAGGCCGTAGAGGACCCCGACGCCGACGATCGCGACGACCACCGCCTGGCCGTCGTCCTCGCTGCCCTCGAGCGGGGTGACCGCGACCTGGGGCAGCGTCTGCAGGTCGACGCCGGCCTCGAGCAGCCGGTCGGAGATGGCCACGCTGTTGACCGCGCCGGTGACGACGGCCTCCATCGTCGCGTCGCGCTCGCGCACGAGGAGCTGCGGGTCGGTGCCGGCGCCCTCGACGAGCGCGCCGTCGACCTCGTCGTCCTCGACCGCGGCCCGGGCCGCGGCCTCGTCGGCGTACTCGACGATCTCGACGTCCACGCCGACCGCCTCGCCCTGCGCCCGGATCGCGGGCCCCAGCTGGGCGGTGTCGCCCACGATGCCGAGCCGCCCCTCGTTGCCGCCCGAGCTGACCGCGACGTTGAAGGCGATGGCGCCCAGCAGCAGGACGATGATGACGATCGAGCTGATGATGAAGTTTTTGTCGCGGATGCGGCTGCTGATCTCGCGGCCGGCGACCAGCCGCACCAGGGCGGCACTCGACGGGGTGCGCGGCTCGGTCACCGTGTCCATCGGGGACCGCCCGAACTCGGTCACGCCGCCACCTCCTCGCGCTCGGGGGCCGGATCGGCCACGGCCTCGCGGAAGAGCTCGACGAGGGTGGGCTCCCGCCAGGCGAAGTGGGTGACCCGGCCGGTGCGCAGCGCCGCGGCCAGCACGGCCTGGTCGTCGCTGCCGCCGTCGAGCTCGAGCAGGGTGTCCCCGGCCTGCTGGGAGACCACCCGCACGCCGGGCAGCGCGGCCGCCCAGCCCTGCGGCGCGTCGGGGACGACCACCCGCAGCAGGCGGCCGGCCTCCCGCCGGCGCAGCTCGGCGACCGTGCCGGAGGCGACCATGTGCCCGCGGGCGAGGATCCCGACCGAGTCGCACAGCCGCTCGACCAGGTCCAGCTGGTGGCTGGAGAAGACGACCGGGACGCCGTCGCGGACCTGCTCGAGCAGCGCCTCGGCGAGGGCGTCGACGCCGACCGGGTCCAGGCCGGAGAAGGGCTCGTCGAGGATGAGCACCTCGGGCCGGCTGACCAGCGCCGCGGCCAGCTGGACGCGCTGCTGGTTGCCCAGCGACAGCTTCTCCACCTGGTCGCGGCGGCGCGGACCCAGCCCCAGCCGCTCGGCCCAGTGCTCGGCGGCGCGGGTGGCGGCCGCGGCGTCCAGGCCGTGCAGCCGGGCGAAGTAGGCCAGCTGCTCACCGACGCGCATCTTCGGGTACAGGCCGCGCTCCTCGGGCATGTAGCCGATCCGGCGGCGCACCGCCTGGTCCAGCGGCCGGCCCCGCCAGCGGACCTCGCCGGCGTCGGCGCGGGCCAGGCCCATCGCGATCCGCATCGTGGTGGTCTTGCCCGCGCCGTTGGCCCCGCAGAACCCGAACATCGAGCCCGGTGCGACGGAGAACGACACCCCCTCGAGCACCCGGTGCGACCCGTAGGTCTTGACCAGGCCGTCGAACTCCAGCACCGCACTCCCCAGGACGTCGTCTACCGGTGGTCACCGAAACTATCGGCTGGACCCCGGCGGACCTGGAGCCGGCTCAGAAGACCTTCGCCAGTTCCCGCGCCTCGGCGTGGGCGGCCTGCCGGCCCGTGTCGGCGTCGGCCGTGGCGAGGTCCGGCCGGAAGTGCACCTCCGCGACGTCGCCGATGCCGGCCCACTGCAGCCAGTCGCGCAGGTACGGCGCCTGGAAGTCGGCGCCGAAGGCGGGCCCGCGGCCGGGGCCGTAGACGCCGCTGGTGTAGACCACGGCGGCCTTCTTGCCGGTGAGCAGGCCGGTGTACCCGGCCTCCGGGTCGAAGGAGAAGACCATGCCGGGCTGGCTGACCACGTCGATGAACTGCTTGAGCACGTAGGGGATCCCGGCGTTCCACATCGGCACGCTCAACAGGTACCGGTCGGCGGAGGCGAACCGCGCGAAGGTCGCCCGGGCCGCCGACCAGGCGCGGCCCTGCTCCCCCGTGGGCGTGTCCCCGGCGAACACGGTCATCTTGGCGCCGGCGGCGGCCGGCCCGAACTCCGGCAGGGTGCCGTCCCACAGGTCGAAGGTGTCGACGACGGCGTCCGGGTGGACCTCGAGGTAGGTGGCGAGGAACGTGCGGGCGATGGCGAGGGACTCCGAGCCCTCGCCGCGGGGCGAGGACGAGATGTGCAGCAGGCGGGTCATTCCGGACTCCTGGGACGTCGGGACCGCGGCGGGGTGCCGCGACGTCCCGGACCCTCCGCACCCGGCTGTCACGCTGCTGTCGGGCCTGTGACAGCCGGCCGGCTCAGGGCAGCAGGGCCAGCAGCTCGGGGACCGGCCGGTCGCGTCCGGCCGCCGCCATCCGGTCGAACGCCCCGTCCAGCGCAGCGCGGACCGCGGCCTCGGTCGCGCCGACCAGGCGCTGCTGGAGCGGGAGGAGGGGCAGCGCGTACCGGGCCCGCTGCGCTGCCGCGGCGCCGAGCAGGCGGGCGGCGTCCTGCGGGCGGTCCTCGGCGCGCGCGGTGTCGGCCAGCAGCTCGAGCCCCTCGGCGACGGCCGCCCGGTGGGACAGCTCCAGCGCCCGCCGGACGCTCTGCCGGTAGCGGGCCCGCGCGCCCGTGACGTCCCCGCGGCCGGCCCGCACCCGCCCCTGGGTGAGCAGGGCCGCCACGACCCCCTCGGGGTAGCCGAGCCGCTCGAACAGGCGGTGGCCGGCGAGGCCGAGCCGTTCGGCCTCGTCCAGGTCGCCGACGAACAGCGCGCAGCGGGCCGACTGCTCCAGCGCCAGGGCCGTGAGGTGCTCGTCGCCGGCCCGCGCGAGCACGTCCTCGGCGGTGCCCAGCCACGTCCGCGCGCCCTGCGGGTCGCCCGCCTCGAGCGCCGTGCGGGCCCGCAGCACGAGGGCCAGCGCCGCGCCGCCGTCGTCGGCAGCCGAGCGGAACAGCGCGATCGAGCGGTCCTGCGCCGCGGCCGCGCCGGGCAGGTCGCCGAGGGCCCAGCGGGCGGTGCCGACGTGCAGCAGGCTCTCCGCCTCGTTGCGGGCGTCCCCCAGGTCGGCGAAGACCTCCGCCGCCGCGGTGCACTCCCGCTCGGCGACGGCGAGCCGGCCGAGCGACTCCGCGTGCGTGCCCGCGGCCAGCCGCAGCAGCGCCGTCGTCCGGACCTCGTGCGGGCCGGCGGCCAGTGCCGCGGCGATCCACTCGGCCGCCTCGGCGAACCGGCCGTCGAAGGACCACGCCCACGACAGCGAGCAGACCAGCGCCGCGCCGGTGGCGGGGTCGGCCGCGGGCGGCGTGAGGCAGGCCGTCAGGGCGGCGCGCAGGTCCGGCGCGGCCAGGCGCAGCTCGGCCAGCCACCCTTCCTGGTCGGCGCCGCGGATGTTCCGGTCGGCGTCCCGGGCGAGGTCGGCGTACCAGCGGGCGTGCCGGGCCCGCGCGTCCTGGCCCTCCGTGTGCCCCCGCGCGGCCAGCCGCTCGGCGGCGTACGCCCGGACGGTGTCGAGCAGCCGGAACCGGTCCTCTCCCACGACCGCGAGCAGGGAGTGCGCCACGAGCGCGAGCAGCGGCTCCAGCGCGTCGCCGGGCAGCCCGGCGCCGGCCACCTCGACGGCGGCCTCGACCGGGAACGGCCCGGCGAACACCGACAGCCGGTCGAGGACGAGCGCCTCCTCGGGAGAGAGCAGCTCGTAGCTCCAGTCGATGGCCGCGCGCAGCCCCGCGTGCCGCCCGGACCGGCCCTGCCCGCCCCCGACCAGCCGCAGCCGGTCGGTGAGCAGCGCGGCGATCGTCCGGGGGCTGAGCGCCCCGGCGGCACCGGCGGCGAGCTCGAGCGCCAGCGGCAGGCCGTCCAGGAGCCGGCAGACGGCGGCGACGTCCGCGGCGTTGCCGGCGTCGAGCGCGAAGCCCGGCCGCACCGCCGCGGCCCGCTCGCAGAACAGCGCGACGGCGGCCGACCGCGCGACCGCAGCCGGGTCGCGCTCCCCCTCCCCGGGCAGCCCGAGCGGCGGGACCGGGTGCACCCGCTCGCCCCGCACACCGAGCCGACGGCGGCTGGTGGCCAGCACCCGCAGACCCGGGCAGCCGGCGGCCAGCCCGGTCACGAGGTCCGCCGCCGCGGCCAGCACGTGCTCGCAGGTGTCCAGGACCAGCAGCACCTGCCGGTCCCCGACCGCCCGCCGGAGCCCGTCCACCGGGTCGGTGCCCGGCGGGAGGGGCAGGACCGCGGCGCCGGCCACGGCGGCGGCGACGCCGGCCGGATCGGCGCCGGTCAGCCCGCTGAGGTCGGTCCACCACGCCTCGCCCGCCCGGGAGCCGGCGAGCTCGACCGCGAGCCGGGTCTTCCCCGCCCCACCGGGTCCGGTCAGCGTCACCAGCCGGGACGCGGCCAGCGCCGCGCCGGCCGCGGCGAGGTCGTCGTCCCGGCCGAGCAGGGCCGTCAGCGGCACCGGCACCGGTGCGGGCGCGCGACCGGCCGGGTCGGCCGGCTCCTCGTCGGCGGTCGCGGGGGCCGGTCCGGTCGGCGGCGCGACGGCCGGCGCGGTCCCGACCGGCGGCAGCAGCCCGGGGTCCTGGCGCAGCACCCGCTCGGCCAGCCGGCGCAGCTCGGGGCCGGGATCGAGTCCGAGCTCCTCGGCGAACACCCTCCGGGTGCGGTCCAGGGCGGCGAGCGCCTCGGCCTGCCGGCCGGACCGGTAGAGCGCGAGGACCAGCTGCTCGGCGAAGCGCTCCCGGAACGGGTGCTCGCGCACCAGCTCGCCGAGGTCGGGCACCGCCTCGGCGTGCCGGCCCATCGCCAGCAGGGCGTCGCCGCGCAGCTCGGCGGCAGTGAGCCGCAGCTCGCCGAGCCGGGAGATCTCACCCTGCGCGTAGTCGTCCTCGGCCGCCTCGCTGAGCGGGCGGCCGCGCCAGAGCGCAAGTGCCTCGCCGGCGAGCCGCAGCTGCTCGGGTGCCTCGGGAGCGGCCTGCGCGCCGCGGACCAGCTGCTCGAAGCGGAACGCGTCCACCCGGGCGGGGTCGACCAGCAGCCGGTAGCCGGCCGCGCTCCACTCCAGGCGCAGCTCGTCGCCGGCGAGCACGCGGCGCAGGTAGGACACGAGGACCTGCAGGGCGTTGTCCGCGTTGACCGGCGGCCGGGTCCCCCAGAGCTGGTCGACCAGCGTGGCCGGGGACACCGGCGTGCCGCGCTGCAGGAGCAGCGACAGCAGCAGCCGCCGGGGCCGGCCCCGGCGCACCGGCACCACGTCGCCGTCCCGCCGGACCTCCAGCGGACCGAGGACGAGGACGTTCACCGGCGCGCAGCGTAGTGCGCCCGCGCGCGCCGGCGGGGCCGCGCCGCGCCGCGGCCACCACGGCCGGCGCACGGTTCAGCGCGCCGGGACCGCCTCGAGGGGAGCCGCCTCCGCCACTCGCGGCAGCCGCCGGGCCACCGCCACGGCCGCGACCGTGGCGACGACCGCTGCCAGCGGCTGGACGACGCTGCCCACGATGCCGGCGGGGTAGAAGACGACCAGCGCCGCGGCGAGGACGACGCCGGGGACCCGCAGGCCCGGGCCGCAGCGCCCGATCCCCGCCCCCAGCAGCACGGCGCCCACCGTCCAGGCGACCAACGCCACCGCGGCGGTGGCGAACAGCTCCGGGCCGTAGACGTCGGCGTCCACGGCCTCGATGCCCTCGACGCCGGCGCGGGCGGCCCGGCCGATGGCCGGCTGGGCGAACGCCGCGACACCGAACACGGCCGTGTTCAGCACGGTTGCCAGCACGGCCGCGGCGGCACCGGCGAGGGTCCGGCCGGGCCGGCCGCTCGGCCGCGCGGCCAGCAGGGCCACGCTCGCCGTCCCCACGATGCCGATCGCCGCGCCCAGGACGCTGGCGCCGAGGTGGCTGACCAGGAACGTCGGCCCGGTGACGTACTCGGCGTAGCCGGCGAAGTCGGCGCGCGGGTCGGGCTGGTGGGTCACGGTGCCCACGGCGAGCAGCGCGGTGGACACGGGCAGGCCCCAGATCCCGGCGGTGAGCGCCCGCCGGACGGGGTCGGTGCGGATGGTCACGGGAGTTCCTCTCCAGGGGCGCCCCGGGCGGGCGTCGGTGCCGGCCACCGTCCGCGGGGCGCTGTCACGCGGCTGTCACGGCCGCGCAGCCGGACGCCGCTGACCGCGTCGTCCCACCGCGGTCGCAGGCCCTGCGGTTCCGGCCCGCCTGCGGTGGAATCGGGCCATGAGCCAGGAGAACGTCCCCGCGCAGCCGCCGACCGGGGTCGGGCTGGAGGGCCTGCGTTCGGCCGCCGCCGGGTGCACGGCGTGCGAGCTGTGGCAGGGCACCACGCAGACGGTCTTCGGCGAGGGCCCGGAGACCGCGCGCATCGTGTTCGTCGGCGAGCAGCCCGGCGACCAGGAGGACCGCAAGGGCGAGCCGTTCGTCGGCCCGGCCGGGCGGCTGCTGGACAAGGCCCTCGCCGAGGCCGGCATCGAGCGGCAGGACGCGTACGTCACCAACGCGGTCAAGCACTTCCGCTTCACGCAGAAGGGCAAGCGCCGGATCCACCAGACGCCGGGGCCGGAGCACCTGCGGGCCTGCCGGCCGTGGCTGGAGGCGGAGTTCGAGGTGCTCAAGCCCGAGGTGGTCGTCTGCCTGGGCGCGACGGCGGCCAAGGCGCTCATCTCGCCGTCGTTCCGGATCACGAAGGACCGCGGCCAGCTCATCCCGTGGACGGCACCGGGGGTGGCCGCCGCGGAGGGCGAGCCGGCCGACGACGACGAGGACGCCCCGCACCAGACCTGGATGCTGGCCACCACGCACCCGTCGGCGATCCTGCGGACACCGGACGAGTCCCGCGACGCCGCCTACGACGCCCTCGTCGCCGACCTCCGGGTGGTCGCCGGCGCGCTGGCCTGAGAGGGCCGCCCGGGCGGAACGGCGCGGGGCCGGTTAGGAAGGACCCGGTCCCGGCCGGTCGTCGCCACTCTCGGGGGCTGGTGAGGTCGGCCGGGACTCCCCCGCCCGCACGGTCGCCTGCGTCGAGCGCGAGGCCCGGAAGGTCCAGAAGGACGGCACGACCAGGGCCACCACGACCATCGCGACCACGATGACGATCCCGCCGGAGACCATGGCGGCGGTCACCCCGGCCGCGCTCGCGATCGCCCCGGCGCGGAGGTCGCCCAGCCGCGGGCCGCCGGTGACGACGACGATGAAGACGCCCTGCATCCGGCCGCGCATGTGCTCCGGGGCGGCCAGTTGCAGCATCGACGAGCGCAGCACGGCGCTGACCATGTCCCCCGCGCCGGCGACCGCCAGGCACAGCACCGCCAGCCACAGCGTCGGCGCGAAGCCGAAGCCGACGATCGCCACGCCCCAGACCGCGATGGCGACCAGCACCACCGCGCCCTGCCGGTCGACCCGCGACACCCACCCCGACGTCAGCCCCATGACCAGCGCGCCGATGGAGACGCCGGCGAACAGCCAGCCCAGGCTGTTGGGCGAGTCGGCGTAGCGGCCCTGCGACAGCTCCGGGAACACCGCCTGCGGCCACGCGAAGAGCATCGCGATCACGTCGACGACGAAGGTCATCAGCAGCACCGGCTGGGTGCGCAGGAAGGTGAAGCCCTCCCCCACCCCGCGCACGGCGGCGCCCAGCCGCAGCGGCCCGGCGTCGTGCCCCGGCGGCAGGGGCGGCAGCCCGCGCAGCAGCAGCACGGCGACGACGAAGCCGAGCGCGTCGACGGCGTAGGTGATCGGCAGGTCCCCGACCGCGATGAGGACGCCGGCCAGCAGCGGCCCCACGATGACCCCGACCTGGCGCACGGTCATCGACAGCGCGTTGGCCGCCGGCACGCCCTCGGGCCCCACGAGGGCCGGGATGACCGCGCTGCGGGTCGGCTGGTTGACCGCGGTGAAGCCGGAGACGCACGCGGTCAGCACCCACAGCACGGCCAGGTTCCCGCCGCCGGGCAGCAGCGCCTGGACGGCGAGCAGGGCACTGGTCACCGCCGAGCCGACGCCGGTGACCAGCATCAGCCGCCGGCGGTCCATGGCGTCGGCGATCGCGCCGCCCAGCAGGCCGAAGGCGATCAGCGGCACGAGCGCGACGACGGAGGTCACGCCGACCAGCAGCGACGAGCCGGTGAGCTCGTAGACCTGGTACGGGACGGCGACCAGCGTCATCTGCTGGCCGAGCATCGTCGCCGCGACGCCCCAGAACAGCCGCCGGTAGTTCGCGTTGCGCAGCGGCGTGGTGTCGATCGCCCAGGCGCGGCGGCTCCTCGGCTCCGCCGGCACCGGCTCCTCCACCGGGCCGGCCCCCTCCACGGGGTCGACCGGCCACTGCTGGGGATCGTCCCCGGACGCGCTCACGGCGCGAGCCGCTGGACCACCCAGCCGCCCCCCTCGGCGTCGTCGCGGACGAACCGGATGCGGTCGTGCAGCCGGTCGGCTCCGCCCTGCCAGAACTCCACCCGCTCCGGCACGACGCGGTAGCCGCCCCAGGCCTCCGGCCGCGGCAGCGGGCCCTCCCCGGTGTCGGCGTCCAGCCGGCGCAGCCGCTCCTCGAGCTCCTCGCGGGAGTCGACGACGGTGGACTGGATCGAGGCGGCCGCGGCCAGCTGGGCGCCGCGCGGGCGCGGGTCCCACAGGTCGTCGGAGGCCGCGCCGCCGACGCGCTCCACCCGGCCGGCGACCCGCACCTGCCGCTGCAGCGCGTGCCAGGGGAAGACCAGCGCCGCCCGTGGGTTCACCGCCAGCTGGGCGCCCTTCGCCGACGCGTAGCTGGTGCCGAAGACGAAGCCGTACTCGTCGTAGCCCTTGACCAGCACGATCCGCGCGTCGGGGGCGCCGTCGGCGTCCGCGGTCGCCACCACGACGGCGTTGGGCTCGGGCAGCTCGGCGGCCACCGCGTCGGCGAACCACCGGTCGAACTGCTCGACCCACGTGGGAGCCAGGTCGGACTCGCGCAGACCCTGCGTCTCGTAGTCCCTGCGCATGCGGGAGAGGTCGGGCACGGGACCCATGCTGTCACCGGCGGTTCCGACAGGCGCGCACACCGAGTCGGCCCTGCCCACCCCCCCGCCCCGGCTGCCCCGGGCGTGTCCGGACGGCCTAGGGTCTGGTCGCAGTCGTGTGCCCGCCCCGAGCGGGTCACGAGTCCCGCGCGCAGAGGAGCATGCGAGATGGCCGACGACTTCAAGCCGGGGCTGGAGGGCGTCATCGCCTTCGAGACCGAGATCGCCGAACCGGACAAGGACGGCGGCGCGCTGCGCTACCGGGGCGTCGACATCGAGGACCTCGTGGGCAAGGTCACCTTCGGCAACGTGTGGGCGCTGCTGGTCGACGGCAAGTTCGGCCCCGGGCTGCCCCCGGCCGAGCCGTTCCCGATCCCGGTGCACACCGGCGACGTCCGGGTCGACGTGCAGGCCGCCCTCGCCATGCTCGCCCCGGTCTGGGGCTACCAGCCGCTGCTGGACATCAGCGCCGGGGAGGCCCGCGAGGAGCTGGCCCGCGCCGCGGTGATGGCGCTGTCCTACGTCGCGCAGTCCGCCCGCGGCATCGGCGTCCCCGCCGTCCCGCAGAAGCGCATCGACGAGGCCGCGACCATCGTCGAGCGGTTCATGGTCCGCTGGCGCGGCGAGCCCGACCCCCGCCACGTCGCCGCCGTCGACGCCTACTGGACGTCGGCCGCCGAGCACGGCATGAACGCCTCCACCTTCACCGCCCGGGTCATCGCCTCCACCGGGGCCGACGTCGCCGCCGCCCTCTCCGGCGCGATCGGGGCCATGTCCGGCCCGCTGCACGGCGGCGCCCCCTCCCGCGTGCTGCACATGCTCGACGGCGTCGAGAAGGAGGGGGACGCCGACAAGTACGTCAAGGCCCTCCTGGACCGCGGCGAGCGGCTGATGGGCTTCGGCCACCGCGTCTACCGCGCCGAGGACCCCCGCGCCCGCGTGCTGCGCAAGGCCGCCCAGCAGCTGGGCGCGCCCCGCTTCGACGCCGCCCTGGCGCTCGAGCAGGCCGCGCTCAGGGAGCTGCGCGAGCGCCGCCCGGACCGGCCGATCGAGACCAACGTGGAGTTCTGGGCGGCGATCGTGCTGGACTTCGCCGAGGTGCCCGCGCACATGTTCACGTCGATGTTCACCTGCGCCCGCACCGCCGGCTGGTGCGCGCACATCCTCGAGCAGAAGAACACCGGCCGCCTGGTGCGCCCCTCGGCGCGCTACGTCGGCCCGGCGCCGCGCCGCCCCGAGGAGGTCGAGGGCTGGGACACCATCCAGACCAAGGCCGTCGACGAGGCCACGCCGGCCTGAAGAAGTAGAAGGACCCCGTCCCTCTCCCCCTCGCAAGCTCGGGGCGAGCCTCCGGACGGGGCCAACCGACCCCCGAGAGGCAGTCCCCCCGGATGACCATCTCCATCCCCGCCGACCTCCTGCCCGCTGACGGCCGCTTCGGCTGCGGCCCCTCGAAGGTCCGTCCCGAGGCGCTGCAGGCGCTCGCCGACAGCGGCGCCACCCTCATGGGGACCTCGCACCGCCAGGCCCCCGTCAAGGGCCTGGTCCGCCAGGTGCGCGAGGGGCTGACCGAGCTGTTCGACCTGCCCGACGGCTACGAGGTGGTGCTCGGCAACGGCGGGACGACGGCGTTCTGGGACGCGGCGATCATCGGCCTGATCCGCGAGCGCAGCGCCCACGGCACCTACGGCGAGTTCTCCGCGAAGTTCGCCTCCGGTGTGGCCGAGGCCCCGTTCCTCGCCGACCCGGTCGTCGCCAAGGCCGAGCCCGGCTCGCTGGCGCTGCCGAAGGCCACCGACGGCGTCGACGTCTACGCCTGGGCGCACAACGAGACCTCCACCGGCGTGATGGCCCCGGTGCAGCGCCCGGCCGGCGCCGACGACGCGCTGGTGCTCATCGACGCGACCAGCGCCGCGGGCGGTCTGCCGGTCGACGTCTCCCAGACCGACGTCTACTACTTCGCCCCGCAGAAGAACTTCGGCGGGGACGGCGGGCTGTGGATCGCCCTGATGTCCGGCGACGCGCTGGCTCGGGTCGGCGAGATCAAGGCCTCCGGCCGTTGGGTCCCCGGCTTCCTCGACCTGTCGATCGCGGTCGACAACTCCGGCAAGGACCAGACCTACAACACCCCCGCCGTCGCGACGCTGTTCCTGCTGGCCGACCAGATCCGCTGGCTGCTGTCGCTCGGTGGCCTCTCCGGGGCCGTGGCCCGCACCCAGGAGTCCTCCCGCCGGCTCTACGGCTGGGCCGAGCAGTCCGAGTACGCCACGCCGTTCGTGACCGACCCCGACCACCGCTCCCTCGTCGTCGGGACGATCGACTTCGCCGAGTCGGTCGACGCGGCGCAGGTGGCGAAGGTGCTGCGGGCCAACGGGGTCGTCGACGTCGAGCCCTACCGGAAGCTGGGCCGCAACCAGCTGCGGGTGGGCATGTTCCCGGCCGTCGACCCCGACGACGTCAGCGCACTGACCGCCTGCATCGACTTCGTCGTCGGCAAGCTGTAGGAGCGCCGCAGCGGAGTGTGAGAGGGCGGGTTTCCTGCACTCCCACACTCCGCTGGCGGCCCCGTAGTCGCGCCACGCCGGGCGAGCCTGCCCCCTCGCCCGGCCCCGCGCGGATAGCCTCGGGACCCGGAGCCGTCTCTGCCGAGCCGGCCGCCCCGACCCGTGCAGACCACCAGGAGGCCGCCCATGCGCACGCTGCGGCTCGTGGCGCTCTCCGACGACGGGAGGAGCCTGGTGCTGGCCCTCGACGGCGCCGAACCCGGCGAGGAGGGCGAGCGGTTCGAGCTGCCCATCGACGAGCGCGTCCGCGCGGCCGCCCGTGGCGACGCCCGCCGGCTGGGTCAGATCGACGTCGAGATCGGCGTCAGCCTGCCCCCGCGGGTCATCCAGGCCCGCATCCGCGCCGGGGAGACCCCCGAGCAGGTCGCCCAGGCCTCCGGCATCCGGGTCGAGCGGATCATGCGCTTCGCCCACCCGGTGCTGCAGGAGCGGGAGCGGGTGGCCGAGCAGGCCCGCGAGGCCCGCGTCCGGCTCTCCGACGGCACGCCGGCGGTCCCGCTCCAGCAGTTCATGTCCGAGCGGCTGCGGCTGCTCGGCGCCGACCTCGACGCCGTCCGCTGGGACGCCTTCCGGGCCGCCGACGGCACCTGGCAGGTCACCGCCGCCTGGCAGGCCGGCGCCAAGTCCGGCGTGACGCGCTGGGCCTACGACATCCCCGCCCGCACCGTCACGCCGGTCGACGCCGCGACCACCGACTTCGCCGAGGGCACCCGCCTGGTCCGCGTCGTCCCGCACGTGCCCGCCGAGCGGCCCGCACCGGTGCACCGCGGCCGGCCGGTCGCCGTCGTCCCCGACGAGGACGGTGTCGCCGCCCCCGCGTCCTCCTCCCGGCTGGCCTCGGACGAGGACGCCGACGACGAGCACGTGCGCCCGGTCCTGCCGCAGGACGTGCGCACGGGTGAGCGGCGCACCGACGCGTCGTTCGACGACGACATCGCCGAGCACGACACCGTCGTCCTGGGCCGCCCGGGCGGCGACGGGGACGACGACGAGGACCCGCGCGCCCGCATCCCGGCCTGGGAGGACATCGTCTTCGGGGTCCGCCGGCACCGCTGACCCGCCGCGGAACAGGGCCGACGCGTCCCCCGTTCCAGCAGAGACAGGAGGTGGGCCATGTCAGCTTCGGTGTCCATGCCGCTCGGTGGCGTGCAGGTGGGGTCCTACGACAGCTACGAGCAGGCGCAGGCTGCCGTCGACTACCTGGCCGACGAGAAGTTCGCGGTCGAGAACGTCACGATCATCGGCTCGGACCTCAAGCAGGTCGAGCGCGTGACGGGTCGGCTGACCTGGGGCCGGGCGATCGCCGCCGGCGCCGCGGCCGGGGCGTGGTGGGGCCTGTTCGTCGGCCTGCTGCTGGGCATCTTCGCGCCCAGCGGCAGCAACTGGGTGGGCTCGGTCCTGCTCGGCCTGCTCATCGGCCTGGTCTTCGGCGCGCTGTTCGGCGCGATGGGCTACGCGGCCACCCGCGGACGGCGGGACTTCACCAGCACCAGCGCGATCGTCGCCGGCCGCTACGACGTGATGTGCAACCCGGCCCGGGCCGAGGACGCCCGCGCCCTGCTCGCCCGCTTCTCCCTGCGGGGTTGAGAAAGGACCCCGTCCTCCTCACCGCTCGCAGGCTCGGGGCGAGCCTCTGGACGGGGCCAGCTCAGCGGAGGGTGGCGAAGGCGACCGCCGCCGCGGCGGCCACGCCGAGGGAGTCCACGCCGGCCCGCATCGGGATCCGCGCCCGCACCCGCGCGGCCCGCTGCGCCTCCTCGGTCAACCCCGGGCCCTCCGCTCCCAGCAGCACCGCCGTGCGGGGGTGGGCGCGGGGGTCGACCGCGGCGAGGTCCACGGCGTCGGGCGCCGGGGTGAGCGCGACCGTCAGGTAGCCCGCCTCGTGCAGCCGGTCGAGCCCGCCCGGCCAGTCCGGCAGGACGGCGAACGGCAGCGCGAGCACGTGCCCCATGGAGACCCGCACGGAGCGCCGGTACAGCGGGTCGGCGCAGCGCGGGTCCAGCAGCAGCCCGTCCACCCCGAGGGCGACCGCCGACCGCGCGATGGAGCCCAGGTTCTCCGCGTCGTTGAGCGCCTCGAGCACGGCCAGGCGCCGCGGTGCGGCCGGGTCGGGGCCGGTCAGCAGCGCGTCGAGGTCGTCCGGTGGACGGCGGTCGGCCGAGGCGAGCACGCCGCGGGTCAGCCGGAAGCCGATCACCTGCGACAGCACCCACTTGCCCGCCTCGTAGGCCGGGACGCCCTCCGGCAGGTCCAGCGCGGCCACCCGTCCGGGCACGCCGAACACCGCCCGCACGCGGTACGGCGAGGCCAGCAGCCGCTCCACCGCCGGGACGCCCTCGACGATCACCGGCCCGGTCCCGCGCTCGGTGCCCGGCCGCCGGTCACCGGACTTGAGGTCGCGGAAGTCGGCCACCCGCTCGTCGGCGGGGTCGGTGATCAGCGTGGGGACGGTGGGCACGACGTCGATCCTCCCAAGCGGCCCAGGGCACCTAGCGCGGCAGGCGGGCCAGCTGCCGGCTCTGCGCGACCAGCCGGCCGGTGGAGTCCCAGATGCGGTAGTCCTCGTCGAGCCAGCCGCCGGCGACCTCACCCGCCCGCGCCTCGACCAGGCACCAGCCCGGCGCCGGCAGCGCGCGCACCAGCACCTGCAGCTGCACCGTCGGCGCCCACCCGAACCGGCCGACCGCCCAGCTGGTCGGCGGGAGCACGTCGGCGAACAGCAGCAGCGCGAGCGGGTCGGGCTCGCGGCCGTCGGCCAGGCGCACCCAGCCCCGCACCAGGGGCTCGTCGCCGGGGCGGCCCGTGGCCCAGCCGGCGGTGACCGGGTCCAGCCGGGTGTGCACCCGCGTCCGCAGCCCCACCTCCGCCAGCGGCACGGCCGGCGGACCGTCGTCCACGGCCGGGAGGCAGTCCTCCACGGGCGTCGCACCCGGCGGCGGGGCGGCGGAGTACGCCGGCGGCTCGTCGGGCAGCGTCGCCGTCGTCGCCTGGGCCGCGAGCGTAGGGCCGTCGGCGCCGGCGAGGACCACCGCGGAGTGCGCCAGCGTCCGGCCCGCCGGCCCCGGGGTGACGTCGAGCGAGACGCGGCCGGGTGCGGTGGGCCGCAGGAAGCTCGCCGACAGCGCCACCGGGTGCGGGTGCGGGCCGGCGGTCAGCGCCGCCCGGGCGACCACGGCGAGCAGGTAGCCCCCGTTGAGGACCCCGCCGCCGACGTCCCACCCGGGGTCGAGCTCGGCCGCCAGGCCCCCGCCCTCGGTGCGGGTCACCGCGGTGGCGGCGTCGAACTGGAACGGCCCGGGGTCGGTCTGCGGCACGGTCCCGAGACTGCCAGGGTGGTCCCCCGTGGAGTACACGCACCTGGGGCGCAGCGGCCTGTCGGTCTCCCGCCTCTGCCTGGGGACCATGAACTTCGGCTGGAAGACCGCCGAGCCCGACGCGCACGTGATCATGGACCGCGCGCACGACGCCGGCGTCAACTTCTTCGACACCGCCAACACCTACGGCTTCGACGCCGGCAAGGGGCGCACCGAGGAGGTCCTCGGCACCTGGTTCGCCCGGGGCGGCCGGCGGCGCGAGAAGACCGTCCTGGCCACCAAGGTGTACGGCTCGATGACCGACTGGCCGAACGACACGTTCCTCTCCGCCCGCAACCTCGTGCGCTCCTGCGAGGCCTCGCTGCGGCGGATGCAGACCGACTGGATCGACCTCTACCAGTTCCACCACGTCGACCTGGCCACGCCGTGGGAGGAGATCTGGCAGGCCTGCGAGACGCTGGTCGCTCAGGGCAAGGTGCTCTACGTCGGCTCCTCCAACCACGCCGCCTGGCAGATCGCGGCTGCCAACGAGGCGGCGGCGCGGCGGCACTTCGTCGGGCTGGTCAGCGAGCAGTCCCATTACAACCTGCTCACCCGGCACGTCGAGCTCGAGGTGCTGCCGGCGGCCCAGCACTACGGCGTCGGGGTCATCCCGTGGAGCCCGCTGGCCGGCGGCCTGCTGGCCGGCGTGCTCGCCCAGGAGGGCGGCGACCGGCGGCGGTCCCGCGAGGAGCGCATCGAGCGGCACCGGCCGGCGCTGCAGGCCTACGAGGACGCCTGCCGGGAGTGGGGCCTGGCACCGGCGGACGTCGGCGTCGGCTGGCTGCTGCACCGGTCCGGGGTCACCGCGCCGATCGTCGGGCCCCGCACGATGGAGCAGTTCGAGGGGTCCCTGGCGGCGCTCGACGTCTCCCTGGACGAGGCCCAGCTGGCCCGCCTCGACGAGATCTTCCCGGGGTACCGGCCGGCGCCGATGGAGTACGCCTGGTGAAGGACCCCGCTCCCCCGCCACTCGCAGACCCGCAGCGGGCCCCTGCAGCGGGGCCGATCCATCACGTCTCCACCGGCCAGACCGCCCGGCGGTCGTAGCGGGGCGTGGGCCCCAGGTGGCTCTCCCACAGCTCGACCTCGGTCACCGGCCAGCTCGGCCCGCGGTAGTCGGCCAGCCGGTCGGGCAGGTCGCCGTCGCCGAGGTGGCCGGGCCGCCAGCGGCCGAGGGTCAGGTGCGCCCGGAACGGCCGGTCCTCCACCGGCAGCCGCAGCGAGCGGGCCACGCGGGCCAGCCGCGCGGCCAGGGCGCCGAGCACCTCGCCGTCCCCGGCGACGCCCGCCCAGCACACCGAGGGCCGCCGTCGCGAGCCGAACCGGCCGCCGCCGGCCAGCCGCAGCGTGAGCGGTGGCGTGGCCGCGACCGCCGGGCCGGCCGCCTCGACCAGCGGCGCCACGGTCTCGCCGGGGACGTGGCCGAGGAACAGCAGGGTCAGGTGCCAGCGCTCCGGAACGGTCCAGCGAGGCCCGCCGGGGGACGCGCGCAGCGGCTCGAGGGCACGGTCCAGGTCGGCGCGCGCCGCGGCGGGCGGTGTGACGGCGAAGAACAGCCGGTGGCCCCGCGGGCCGGCGTCGGACGGACTCAGCGGCCGACCACCAGTCCGGCGTCGGCCAGCGCGGACTGCAGACGCAGCCGCTCCGCGTCGCGGGCGCTCCCGGAGGGCCGGTCGGTCAGGGTGTGCGGCACCTCGAGGATGCGCGCGGCCTCGAGCAGGACGTCGTCGTAAGCCGCCTGCAGACCGCGCCGCCGGGCCATCGGGGCCCCGGCGGGCACCCGGGCCAGCTGACCGGAGAGCCGGCGCAGGTCGGCGGCCACCAGCTCGATCGGCCGGGACGACGGCGTCGCCTGGACCCGCGGCGTCCGGCGCACCGGCAGCCGTGCCGACCCGAACACCAGCCGGGCCAGCCAGCCCAGCAGGCCCACGGCCCCGACCACGCCGACGACGATCGACCCGAGGTGGAGCAGCTGTGCAGCCATGCCGCCTCCGCGGAGGACTCGACGGGCGCGTGGCGACACCGTACGACGGCGCGCCGCGGCGGTCACGCCGATCGGCGGTCGGCCGCCTCCTGGCCGGGGGCCTGCGCGTCGGCCGCCTCCTCCGCCGTCCGCACCGCCACCGACGGCACCGCCGCCCGGGGGCCCACGTGCAGCTGCAGCCGCGGCGGGGAGACGTGTGCCTCGAGGCGCACCCGCCGTCCGCGGGCCAGCCAGGCGGCCGCGCCGAGCGCGGCCAGCACCGCGACGGCCCCGCCCAGGATCAGCCCCCAGGGGGCGCCCAGGTGCTCGGAGACCCAGCCGATGACCGGCGCGCCCAGCGGGGTGCCCCCCATGAAGCACATGAAGTACAGCGCCATCACCCGGCCGCGCATCTGCGGGTCGACCCCGAGCTGCACGAAGCTGTTGTTGGCCACGCTGAACACCAGCCCGGCCGCGCCGGTCGGCACCAGCAGCACCGCGAAGGCCCAGTACCCGGGCACCAGGCCGCAGGCCATGGTGAGCAGCCCGAACACGATCGCCGCGCCGACCAGGAACCGCTGCCGCGGCCGCGCGCTGCGACGGGTGGACAGCAGTGCCCCGGACAGCGACCCGACGGCGAAACAGGTGGAGAGCAGCCCGAAGGCCTCCGCGCCCAGGTCGAACACCTCACGGGCCATCAGCGCGATGGTGACCTGGTAGTTGAACGCGAAGGTGCCCAGGACGAACGCCAGGCCCATCGCCAGCACCAGGTCGGGGTGGGCCCAGGTGTAGCGCAGCCCCTCCCGGAGCTGCCCCTTGCCGCGCGCGACCGGCGGGCTCGGGTGCAGCTCGTCGGGCCGCATGGACAGCAGCGCGCCGATGGTGAAGGCGAAGCTCGCGGCGTTGACCAGGAACGCCGGCGCGGTGTCGCCGGACGCCGCGCCGATGACCACCCCGGCGACGGACGGGCCGACCAGCCGGGCCCCGTTGAAGATCGTCGAGTTTAGGCTGACGGCGTTGGCCAGGTACTCGGGCCCGACCATCTCCGACACGAAGGACTGCCGTACCGGCGCGTCGATCGCCGACACCGCGCCCAGCGCCCCGGCGAGCACGAACACGTGCCACAGCGCGATGCCGTCCGCGGCGACCAGCAGACCCAGCACCAGGGCCAGCAGCCCCATCAGCGCCTGGGTGACGACCAGGACCCGGCGCTTGGCGTACCGGTCGGCGAGCACCCCGCCGTACATGCTCAGGAGCAGGGTCGGGCCGAACTGCAGCGCCGTGATCAGGCCCAGGGCCACGCCGCTGTCACCGGAGAGCTGCAGCACCAGCCAGTCCTGGCCGATCCGCTGCATCCACGTGCCGGTGAGGCTCACCAGGTTGGCCGAGGCGTAGATCCGGTAGTTGCGCACCCGCAACGACCGGAACATCCCGGAGCGGTCAGCTCGGGCGCTCACCCACTCGCCAGCTTGTCCATGATCGCCGACGCCTCGCGCAGCACCGCCCGCTCCTCCGCCGTCAGTTCCTGCAGCCGGCCGGCTAGCCACGCCTCCCGGGCCCGCGCCTCGACGGCGAGCAGTTCCTCCGCCGCCGGGGTGAGCTCGATGACCACCTGCCGGCCGTCGGTCGGGTGCGGGCTCCGAGTGACCAGGCCCATCCCCTCGAGCGCGACGACCACGCGGGTCATCGACGGCGGCTGCACCCGCTCGTGCGCCGCCAGCTCCCCCGGGCTCAACCGGCCGTGCCGCTGCAGGGTCGACAGGGCGGCGAGGTGCGTGAGGGTCACCGACTGGTCCACCCGCTGGTTGCGCAGCCGACGGGAGAACCGCATGACCGCCAGCCGCAGGTCGTGGGCCAGCGCCGCGGTGTCCAGCGTCGTCCGGCTCACGACCATTAGCCTAGCTCACGAAGGCCCCGGACCGGCCCCGTGCAGGGGCCCGCCGCCGGCCCCGTCCCGACGCCCACCCCGAGCGTGCGAGGGGTGCGGAGGACGGGGCCCGTCACGGTGGGGACAGGGCGTCCTCCCTCAGAACAGCTGCTGCAGCGGCTCCAGGGCGAAGTAGATGACGAAGAGCACCGTGATGACCCACATCAGCGGGTGGACCTGGCGCACCCGTCCGGTCGCCGCGCGCAGCAGCACGTAGCTGACCACGCCGGCGCCGATGCCGTTGGTGATCGAGTAGGTGAACGGCATGAGCGCGATGGTGAGGAAGGCCGGGATCACCAGGGACATGTCGTCCCACTCCAGGTGCCGGATCTGGCTGATCATCAGCGCCCCGACGATCACCAGGGCCGGCGCGGCCGCCTCCGAGGGGACGACCTGGACCAGCGGGGTGAAGAACATCGCCAGGAGGAACAGGACGCCGGTGCCGACGCTGGCCAGGCCGGTGCGGGCGCCGTCGGCGACACCGGAGGCGCTCTCGATGTAGGTCGTGTTGGACGAGACGCTGCCCGCACCGCCGGCCGCCGCGGCCAGGGAGTCGACGAGCAGGACCGGCTGTGACCGGGGCAGGTTGCGCTTCTCGTCGAGCAGGCCGCCCTCGGCGCCGACCGCGGTGACCGTGCCGACGGTGTCGAAGAAGTCGGCGATCATGATCGAGAAGACGATGAGCAGCGCGGCGATGACGCCGATCCGCTCGAAGCCGCCGAACAGCGAGAAGTTGCCCACCAGCGACAGGTCGGGCGCGCTCACCACGTCGTCGGGCAGGGTCGGCACCTGCAGCGCCCAGCCCCGCGGGTTCTCCGCGCCGTCGGCACCGATGCGCGGACCGATCTGGGCGACGGCCTCGATGAGGATCGCCAGCAGCGTGGAGACGACGATGCCGATGAGCAGCGCGCCCTTGACCTTGCGCACCACCAGGACGCTGGTCAGCAGCAGGCCGACGACGAAGACCAGCAGCGGCCAGCCGGCCAGCTGACCGTTGATGCCGAAGCTGATCAGCGGGTTGCCGGGGCGGATGACGCCGGCGTCGGCCAGCCCGATGATCGTGAGGAAGAAGCCGATGCCGACCGCGATCGCCGTCTTCAGCTGTGGCGGGATGGCCTCGAAGACCGCCCTGCGGAAGCCGGTCAGCACCAGGACGGTGATCAGCAGGCCCTCGAGCACGACCAGGCCCATGATCTCGGGCCAGGCCAGCTGGGTGGCCGCGTAGACGGCGACGATCGCGTTGATGCCCAGCCCGGTGGCCAGCGCGAAGGGGTACCGGCCGACGATCCCCATGACGATCGTCATCACGCCGGCGATCAGCGCGGTGACCGCGGCGACCGAGGCGAAGGGCAGGGACGCCCCGGTGAGGTCGGCGCCGGACAGGATGATCGGGTTGAGCACCACGATGTAGGCCATCGTGAAGAACGTCGTCAGGCCGCCGCGCAGCTCGCGGCCGACCGTGGAGCGGCGGGCGCTGATGCCGAAGTAGCGGTCCACACCGTTCTTCGGCCGCACCCGCGGCCCCTCGCTGCGGCGGGGCGTCCGGGCCGCGGCGACGTCGGCCGGCGTACCACCGTCCGCCGCGGTGGCGCTGTTGCCGTCCCCCGCGGTCGTGTTGCTGCCCCCGGAGGGGCGGGACTTCTCGGTCATGAGGGACTCCACGAGCGGGTGGCGGGCAGGCGGGCGCGGGGGAAGCGCGCGACGGCCGGACCGGTGCGGCTGGCAACGAGCGGCGACAGCGTGCCACACACACGTTTCCACCATGTGCAGGACCAGCGGGCGCTGGGGGCCTAGGGTCGGGGCGTGCCCGCTCCGACCAGACAGGCCCCGCCGCCGCTGCGGGTCGACACCGTCCGCGTGGTCCTGATCGGGACGGCGCTGTGGGCCGTGGCCCTGGTCGTCCTGCTGCTGCTCGGCGACCGCGTCGACCGGGTGTGGACCTGGACCTGCGTCGCGGGCATCGCGCTGGCCGGCGTCGGCCTGGCGGTCATGCGCCAGCAGGGCCAACTCGGCCGCAAGGACTGACGGAGGGCCTCCTCGCCGCGGTGGCCGTGAGGAGCGGGGCCCGCAGGGTCCCCGACGAGCGGCCGGGCGGGCTCAGCTCACCTGGGGGGGACGGCACCTGGCCGCGGTGGCCGTGAGGAGCGGGGCCCGCAGGGTCCCCGACGAGCGGCCGGGCGGGCTCAGCGCAGGTCGGGGACGGCACCTGGCCGCGGTCGTCGTCCGGAGGACGACGGTGTCACAGCACGTCGAAGGCGCCGGTGTCGTAGCGCGCCGACGTCACGACCTCGGTCGCCTCGTCGACCACCAGCGTGGCCTGGCTGTGCGCCCCGCAGCCGTAGTCGACGGCGACCACGCGCCCGTCGGCGGGGGCGTAGACGTTGCCGCAGGCGCCGAAGGCCCGCCGCAGCGAGCCGGCCAGCGGGAGGAAGAAGCCGCAGGTGCCGCACGGGCCGGGTGCGTGGCGGGCCATCGACGAGCGCGGCCCGTACTCGCCGGCGTTCCACCGGGCCGCCGCCTCGCCGCGCCCCTGCTGCGACATGACCCGCTCGCGGCCGAGCCCGACCTCCCGGGCGACGACGGCGCCCTGCGGGTCGTCGTCCGCGTCGTCGTCGGTGGTGTAGGCCGGGACCAGCCGCGGGTCGTCCTCGGTGGAGGGCAGCACGTCACCGACCGACAGATCGCCCGGCCGCAGCCGCTCGTGCCACGGCACCCAGGCCGGCGCCAGCAGCGCCTGCTCCCCCGGCAGCAGGACCACCTCGTCGAGGGTGACGACGTCCTCGCCGGGGACGTGGGCCAGGGTGACCGCCCAGTGCCAGCCGGCGTACCCGGGCACCCCGCTGGCGAAGGTGTGGGTGGCGACCTCGCCGAGCACCGCCGGGTCGCCGGACGCCGGGACCTCGGGCGAGACGCCCAGGTGCTCGCCGACCAGGTCGGGGGACCCTGCGGTCTCGACCGCCGCCGCCCGCGCCTGGTCGACCGCCGCGGACAGCACGTCGCTCCCCGCGCCTGCGGGGTGGAGGAAGTCGGCCACGACGCCATTGTCCCTGACGCCGCCGCACCCCGGACGGCACGGGGGCACGTGCGCGACCGCGCGTCCAGACTGGTGCGGCACGATGGGCGGGTGCCCAGCTCCCGTCCGTTCGGTGCCCGCCGGGGCGGCCCCCGCCGGCACCCGCTGCCTCCCGGCGCGGACGGCATGGACACCACGCCCATCGACGTGGGCCGGCCGGCCACCCGGCCGCAGCCGGCGGCGCCACCCCCGTGGACAGGAGCCGCCCCTCCCGGCGGCGCCCAGCCGCCGACCGCCGTCCTCCCGCCCGGCGGCCCGCCGCAGCCGGGCGCCACTCCCCGGCCGGCACCGACGACGCCCCGGAAGATGACGGTCACCCGGGTGGCCGCCGCCCGCTCGCGCGAGCTGACCGGTGCGGCGGTGCGCCGGGTGCGCACGGCCAGCCGCGCCGACGGCGCCGGGGACAGCGGACTGACCCACCTGCTGTGGGTCAACGCCCTGCACATGGCCGGCGACGCGATGATCGCGGTGTCGCTGGCCGGGACGCTCTTCTTCGCCGCCACCACCGACGCCCAGCGCAGCAACGTCGCGCTCTACCTGCTGGTCACGATGGCGCCGTTCGCCGTCGTCGCGCCGGTCATCGGGCCGCTGTTGGACAAGCTCCAGCGCGGCCGCCGCTGGGCGATGGCGGCCAGCCTGCTGGGCCGGGCCGTCCTCGCCCTCGTCATGGCCGCGCACTACGACGACCTGGTGCTCTACCCCGCGGCGCTCGGGGTCCTGGTGCTCTCCAAGGCGCACAACGTGCTGCGCGCCGCCGTGGTCCCGCGGGTCCTGCCCAGCGCGATGTCGCTGACCTCCGCGAACGCGCGGACGTCGGTCTTCGGGCTGCTCACCGCGGCGGTGTTCGGCGGTCTCGGGGGCGGGCTGGCCTGGGCGTTCGGGTTCCCGCCGGAGCTGTGGGTCACCGCGGTGGTGTTCGCCGCGGGCGCGGTCCTCGCGGTGCGGCTGCCCGGCCACGTCGACGTCCCGACCGGCGAGCTGCCCGCCGACGTGTTCACCACCGCGCCGGTGCCGGTCGTGGTCCCCGGGCGGCGGCGCCGGCCGGTCAACCCCCGGGTGGTGCTGGCGCTGCGGGCCAACGCCGCGCTGCGCGGCCTCGGCGGCTTCCTCACCATCTTCTCGGCGTTCCTGGTCCAGGCGACCGTCGACGACGGCTGGCAGGCGACCGTCGCCCTGGGCGCGATCGCCGCGGCCGCCGGGATCGGCAGTGTGGCGGGCACCGCGGTCGGCTCCCGGCTGCACCGCGTCGCCCCCGACCCCGTCGTGCTCTGGTCGGCGGGCGCGGCGGCGGCGGTGACCGTCCTCGCCGCGGTCTTCTTCAGCCTCCCGATGGCCGCGCTGGTCGCCGGAGTGGCGGCGGTGGCCAACGCCCTGGGCAAGGTGTCCCTCGACGCGATCATCCAGCGGGAGGTGCCCGAGAGCCTGCGCGCGTCGGCGTTCGCCCGCTCCGAGACCGTCCTGCAGCTGGCCTGGGTGGTCGGCGGCGCGCTCGGCATCGCCCTGCCGCCGACCGGCTGGCTGGGCTTCACCGTGGCGGCCGGGCTGCTGGTCCTCGCCATGGCGCTGGTGCTCTGGGGCCCGCGCCGCCGGTCCGCGCCGTCCCCCGCCGTGGTCGCGGACCCGGTGGGACCGGCGTGAGGCGCGGGGGCGTCCCGGCCGCGCTCGTGCTCCTGGCCGGCGTGGCCGGCTGCGGGTCCGGCGAGCCGGAGGGCCCGCCGGACGTCGTCGTCCAGGCCGGCACGCAGCAGGTCGACGTCGCACCGACGCAGTACTGCCTGGACGGCGACGGGCAGCGCTACGAGCGGGAGCCGCCGATCGTGGAGGTCCCCGCCGACACCACCATCCGCATCACCGTGCCGCAGGCGGTGGCCGAGCAGGGCTGGAGCGTCCAGGTCTTCGACGACGGGCTCCAGGAGCAGCTCGGGGAGGTCGAGGTCGAGCAGGGCGCGGCCGTCCTCGACGAGATCAACTCCGACGACGTCGTCCCGGCCGCCTTCTACCTGGTGGTCGTGGAGGACGCCGGCGAGGCGTGCGAGGGCTTCAGCGGCGCGTGGCCGGTGGGCTTCCTGCGCAGCGGCGGCTCCGAGGGCGGCACGGCCTCCGCGACACCCGCCGGCTGACCGCCTGGTGAGGTGCTGGAACGGCCACCCTTCAGGGACCCGCGCCGAGCCGGCGAGGCGTGGGGGGAAGGGTGGTCCTTTCAGTGCTCCAGGTCGGTGGCGACGGCACGCAGCACCGAGGCGACCTTGCGGGCCACCTGCCGGTCGGGGTGGCGGCCCCGCCGCAGGCCGTTGGAGACGTCGTCGAGCAGCTTGATGAGGTCCTCGATGATCGGGACCAGCTCGTCGGGCTTCTTGCGGGTCCGCTCGGCGTGCGCCGCCGCGACCGAAGGCAGCGGGTCGAGGATGCGAACCTGCAGCGCCTGGTCGCCGCGCCGTCCGGCGACGATGCCGAACTCCACCCGCTGGCCGGGCTTGAGCTCGCTGGTGCCGGCCGGCAGCGCGTCCTTGTGCACGAAGACGTCGGGACCGTCCTCGCGGGAGAGGAAGCCGAAACCCTTCTCCGGGTTGAACCACTTGACTCTGCCGGTGGGCACGTTGATCCCTCAGTCGGTCGCGGACGGACCCGGCACGGGCCGGGAGGACGGTGGCGGCGCGGGCGGCCGCCGGTGCCCAGGTTAGTCGCCGCTCCCCCCGTCCAGTGCCCCCTTCCCGACCGCGCCGCGGGAGGCTGCTGCGCAGGTCGCCACGCTCAGGAGGCGTCGAGGGGCTGCTCCACGACCCCCAGCCGGTCGAGCAGGACGAGGAAGACCGCGGCGAAGTCGTTGTCCGCGACGTCGCGGCGCACGCGGTCCCAGTCGACCTGCTCGCGCAGCGCCCGGGCGACCGGCAGCAACCGCGAGTAGTCGCAGTAGTGCTCGTCGAGGGCCATGAGCTTGGTGACGAGGATGTCGGTCGCCTCGAGGACGGGCATGTGCACCGAGAGCACGGGCAGCTCCTCGGCCCGCTCGATGAGGTCGAGCTCGACGGGGGTGCCGCAGGTGCGCCACAGGACGTCGACGAACGAGTTGCCCTGGACGACCTTGGTGAGCCAGTCCTCGGCGGGGTCGACGACCTCGAGGCCGGCCTCGGCCATGACCTTGGCCGCCCGCTCGGACTCGGCCGCCGGCACCAGGAAGTCGGCGTCGTGGTCCGGCTCAGGAGCGCCGCGGACCCACGCCGCGTACCCGCCGCAGAGCGCGAAGGGCACGTCGCCCTGCTTCAGCGCCACGGCGACGCGCTTGAGGAGGTCACGGATCTCGTCCCGGTCCGAGGGCTGCACGCCGTCCCTGCTACCCGACGGTGCGTCGTCGGAACGTGACGGTGTGGACGACGGCGTCCGGGGCACAGGAACGGCGTGCGGATCGCCACGTTCAACATCCTCCACGGCCGCTCCCCCGCCGACGACAAGGTCGACGTGGAACGGCTCGCCGCGGCGGTGAAGTCCCTGGACGCCGACGTCCTCGGCCTCCAGGAGGTCGACCGCGACCAGCCGCGGTCGATGGGCGCGGACCTCACCGCGGTCGCCGCCGAGGCCATGGGCGCGGTCGACTCCCAGTTCGTGGCGGCGCTGCACGGCACGCCCGGGGGCACCTGGATGGCCGCCACCGGTGACGAGCAGCCCGGGTCGGCGACCTACGGGATCGCTCTGCTGTCGCGGTACCCGGTGGTGTCCTGGCGGGTGGTGCGGCTGCCGGCGCTGCGCAGCCGGGTGCCGGTGTGGTTCCGCGGGGCGCCGCGGCCGAAGTTGGTGGGCGACGAGCCGAGGGTCGCCGTCGCCGCCGTCCTCGAGGGGCCGGCGGGCCAGTTCACCGTCTGCAACACGCACCTGTCGTTCGTCCCCGGCTGGGGCGCGCTGCAGCTGTCGAAGCTGGTGCGGTCGCTCACCGGCACCCGAGAGCCGCTGGTCCTCATGGGGGACCTCAACATGCAGGCGCCCCAGGCGGTGCGGGTGAGCGGACTGCGGCCGCTGGGCACGGCCGCGCCGACCTTCCCCGTGGACACGCCGACCCGCCAGCTCGACCACGTGCTCGCCCGCGGCCCGATCACCGCGACCGGGCGGGCCGAGGCGGTGCGCCTGCCGCTGTCGGACCACCGGGCCCTCGTCGTCCCCTGCGCCCACACTTGACGGCCCGTCCCGGGTCCCGCCCTGAGCTTGCGAAGGGTGGGGAGGACGGGGTCCTTCTTCAGGCGTTCCGGACGGCGGCGGCGGACTGGAGGCCGAGCTCCTCGATCGAGACCTCCCGCATCTCGACCTTGCGGACCTTGCCGGTGACGGTCATCGGGAAGCCGTCGACGACCTTGACGTAGCGCGGGATCTTGTAGTGGGCCAGCTTGCCGGTGCAGAACTCGCGCAGCGACTCCACGGTCATCGCCCCGGCGCCCTCGCGCAGCCGCACCCAGGCCATGAGCTCCTCGCCGAACCGCTCGTCGGGGACGCCGATGACCTGCGCCTCGATGATGTCCGGGTGGGTGAAGAGGAACTCCTCGACCTCCCGCGGGTACACGTTCTCCCCGCCGCGGATGACCATGTCCTTGATGCGCCCGACGATGTTGAGGTAGCCCTCGGCGTCCATGACCGCGAGGTCCCCGGTGTGCATCCAGCGGGCCGCGTCGATGACCTCGGCGGTCTTCTCGGGCTCGTTCCAGTAGCCGAGCATCACCGAGTAGCCGCGGGTGCAGAACTCGCCGGGCGTGCCGCGGGGCACGGTCAGCCCGGTCTCGGGGTCGATGACCTTGACCTCCAGGTGCGGGTGCACCCGCCCCACGGTGGAGGTGCGCCGGTCGAGGTCGTCGTCCGCGCCGGTCTGGGTGGAGACCGGCGAGGTCTCGGTCATCCCGTAGCAGATGGTCACCTCGGTCATGCCCATCTCGGCGACCACCCGCTTCATCACCTCGACCGGGCACGGCGAGCCGGCCATGATCCCGGTCCGCAGGCTGGACAGGTCGTAGGTGGCGAAGTCGGGCAGCGCCAGCTCGGCGATGAACATCGTCGGGACGCCGTACAGCGAGGTGCACCGCTCGTCCTGGACCGCCCGGAGGGTCAGCGCGGGGTCGAAGCCGGGCGCCGGGATGACCATCGTCGCGCCGTGGCTGGTGGCCGCCAGGTTGCCCATGCCCATGCCGAAGCAGTGGTAGTAGGGCACCGGGATGCAGATGCGGTCGGCCTCGGTGTAGCCGCAGCCCTCGCCCACGAAGAACCCGTTGTTGAGCAGGTTGTGGTGGGTGAGCGTGGCGCCCTTGGGGAAACCGGTGGTGCCCGAGGTGTACTGGATGTTGATCGGGTCGTCGGCCGACAGCTGGGCCTCCCGCTCGGCGAGCAGGCCGCGGTCGCCCTCCCGGCCGGTGGCCACGAGCTGGTCCCACTCGGCCGAGCCGAGGAAGACGACGTCGCGCAGGTCGGCGCAGGAATCGCGGACCTCGGCGACCATCGCCCGGTAGTCGCTGGACTTGAACTCCGGCGCGCTGACCAGCACCGAGATGCCCGCCTGCTGCAGCACGTAGGCCAGCTCGTGGGTGCGGTAGGCCGGGTTGATGTTGACCAGGATCGCGCCGAGCTTCGCCGTGGCGAACTGGACGAAGGCCCACTCCGCGCAGTTGGGCGCCCAGATGCCGACGCGGTCGCCCTTGGCCACGCCCAGCGCGTCCAGCCCCAGGGCGACCGCGTCGACCTCCGCGACGAACTGCGGGTAGGTGAAACGGCGACCGGTGGCGCACTCGACGAGCGCCTCGTGGTCACCCACCCGCGCTGCCGTCCGGTCGAGGTTGGCCCCGATGGTGTCTCCGAGCAGGGGGACCGTGGAGCTCCCGCTGCTGTAGGACGGCAGCGCGGGCGCCGTCACCGCTGGACCACCTGCACGCCGGCGCGGTTGGGCTTGTCGGTCGGGTGCGCGTAGCGGAGGCGGTTGACCGGCAGCGGGAAGTCGTGGTCCTCACCGAAGGGCGACAGGGGACCGGCCGGCTCGGCGGTGAACTCGGTCAGGGGCGGGCCACCGTCCACCGACTGCCCCCAGGTGGGCTCCACCAGGTGCGCGTGCTTGGTCTTCCGCTTGGCCATCTCGCCACTGCCTCCGTTGCTCGGTACGGGCACCGCCTGGTGCACGTCGGTGGACATCTTCTCGGACGCGGTACCCCGAACGCACGCACTAGGCCTCATCGGGGGAGCCGGGCCGCGTGCGGCGGCCGGTCACGCGGGCGCCGTAGACGGTCGGCAGCCCGTCGGCGGTGAGCACCCACTCCCGCGACCCGACCGGGGCGGCGCGGACCACCGCGTCGCGCAGCTGCTGCACCGCGCGGGTCCGCCACACCGCGGTGCTGACCAGGCGCAGCCGCACCGGGGAGGCGTAGGGGTCGGTCTCGTCGTAGCCCTCCGGCTCGAACGCCAGCACCGCCGGGCCGGCGATGCGCAGCACGCCCGTCTGCCAGGGCACCCGCCGCAGCGCCCGCTGCCAGCGCTGGTGCCGGACCAGCGCGCCGGCGCCGGCGACGGCGGCCACGGTGCCGACGACGACGAGGACGAGGACGAGCATCCCCGCGCCGGGGACCCGCCGGCCGGAGTCCTCGAAGATGCCCACCGCGGCGGCGCCGAGCAGCACACCGAGCACCACGGCGATCACCCCGCCGGCCAGCCAGCGCCACGCACCGGCCTGGTAGCCGGTCAGCGCCGCCTGGGTCTGGGGGTCCTCGGCCGCCGGGTGCACCCCGTCATGCTGGCGCACCGGGCGACGGCACCGGCAGCACCCGGCCGCGGGCGACCGGCAGGACCCGGCCGTGGGCGGCACGGCAGGACCCGGCCGCGGGCCACCGGCAGGACCCGGCCGCGGGCGACACCGCAGGACCCGGCCGCGCGGACGTCGTAGCGTGGTCCGGATGCCTGCCGAACGCCCCGCCACGCTGTCGGCCTGGCTGCGCACCCGCAGCGACGAGCAGCTCGCCGCGCTCCTCGCCGCCCGCCCCGACGTCGCCCGGCCCGCGCCCTCCGACGTGGTCGCCCTGGCCAGCCGGCTGGCGGTGCCGGTCTCGGTGGACCGGGCCCTCGACGAGCTCGACGCCGCCACACTGCAGGTGCTCGACGTGGTGCTGCTGGCCGAGACCGACGGGGTGGACGCCGCCGAGCTGCCCGGCGCCCTGCCCGAGGTGCCCGACGACGTGCTCGCCGCCGCGCTCGACCGGCTGACCGGCCGGGCGCTGCTCTGGGGCGACGACGTCCTGCACGCCCCCGACCCGGTGCGCCGCGCCGTCCGGTACCCGGCGGGGCTGGGCCGGCGGGCGGCGGAGCTGCGGCTGAGCCTGCCGGCCGACCTGCCCGCCGCGCTCGGGGAGCTGGCCGCGGAGGAGCGTGAGGTCCTCGAGCGGCTGGCCGGGGACCGCCCGGTCGGCCACCTGCCCGACAGCCCGGGCACCGCCTCCTCCCCCGCCCGGCGGCTGCTGCAGCGCGGCCTGCTCGCCCGGATCGACGCGCTCAACGTGGAGCTGCCGCGAGAGGTGGGGCTCGCGCTCCGGGGCGGGCGCCCCTACGGCCCGCCGCGGCTGCGCCCGGAGCCCGCGACGGTGTCGCGCGACCCGGCCGTGGTGGACCGGCAGGCCGCCGGCGCGGCGCTGGAGACCATCGGCCGGGTCGGCGAGCTGCTCGTGCTGCTCGAGGAGGAACCGGCCGGGCTGCTGCGCAGCGGCGGGATCGGCGTCCGCGACCAGAAGCGGGTGGCCCGCGCGCTGCACGTCCCCGAGCCGGAGGCCGGCTGGCTGCTGGAGCTGGCCCACGTCGCCGGCCTGCTCGACGTCGGCGGCCCGCACCGCGACGAGTGGCTGCCCACCCGGGCCTACGACCTGTGGCGCGAGCAGGACCTCCCCGACCGGTGGGCCACGCTCGCCGCCGGGTGGCTGGACGCCGTCCGGCTGCCCTCGCTGGCCGGCCAGCGGGACGTGGCGGGCAAGGCGGTCAACGCACTCTCCCCCGACCTGGTGCGGCACACCGCCCCGGCGATCCGCCGCTCGGCGCTGGCCGCCCTCGCCGAGTACCGGCCGGGCACGGGCCTGGCCGCGGACGACCTGGTGGCGCTGCTGCGCTGGCGGACCCCGCGGCGGGCCGACCGGCTGGCCCCGGTGCCCGACCTGCTCGCCGAGGCCGCCCGGCTCGGTGTGCTGGTCGGCGGGGTGCTCTCCGCCGGCGGCCGCGGCCTGCTCACCGGCGGGGAGGACGGCGCGGCCGACGGCGTGCGCGGCCTGCTGCCCGAGCCGGTCGACCACGTGCTGGCCCAGCCCGACCTGTCCCTGATCGCCCCGGGGCCGCTGGTCGCCGAGCTCGCCGACACCCTCGCCGTCGTCGCCGACGTCGAGTCCTCCGGCGGGGCGACGGTGTTCCGGGTGTCGGAGGGCAGCGTCCGGCGGGCACTGGACTCCGGGTGGTCGGCCACCGACCTGCACGAGTTCTTCGCCCGCGCCTCCAGGACACCGGTCCCCCAGGCGCTGGACTACCTGGTGGACGACGTCGCCCGCCAGCACGGCCGGCTGCGGGTCGGCGCGATCGAGAGCTACGTGCGCTCCGACGACCACGGGCTGCTCTCCCAGGTGCTCAACGACCGGCGGACGGCGGACGCCGAGCTGCGCCGCCTGGCGCCCGGGGTGCTGGTCAGCGCGCTGGGCGCCGACGAGGTGCTCACCGTGCTGCGCGCCGCCGGGTACGCGCCGGCCGGCGAGTCCCCGGGCGGCGCCGTCCTCACCCGGCCCCCGGCCCGCCCGCGCGCCGCCGGACGCCGGCCCGGCGCCGCCGCCCCGCAGGCGCCGCGGCCGCTGACCGGCGAGGAGGTGGCCGCGACGGTCCGCGAGATCCGCGCCGGCGACGCCGCCCTGGCCGCCCGCCGCGGCGAGGCGGTGCGCCAGGTGCCCGGGGTGACCACCGCCGGCACGCTGGAGCTGCTGTCCCGCGCCGTCCGCGAGGGCGTGCCGGTGTGGCTGGGGTACGTGGACGCGCAGGGCAGCGGCAGCCAGCGGGTGGTGCAGCCGGTGTCCCTGGCCGGCGGGTACCTGCAGGGGTACGACGAGCGCCGCGGGGAGAGCCGCACCTTCGCCGTCCACCGGATCACGTCGGTGGCCCTCGTCGAGGACGGGGAGTCCGCCGCGTCCGGGTGATCCGTGCCGCAACCGCTTGTCCCACGCAACGGATCGCACGACCCTGCCAGGCCATGGGGACTGAGCAGACCGTCGCGGCCCGGCTCGTCGGAGCCGTGCAGGGGGTCCTGGGTGTCGACCGGCTGCCCGTCCGGCTGCGGGCGTGGGACGGGTCCGTGGCCGGGCCCGAAGGAGCACCGGTGGTCGCCGTCCGCTCCCGGCGGGCGCTGCGGCGGCTGGTGTGGTCGCCCGGGGAGCTCGGGCTGGGCCGCGCCTACGTCGCCGGGGAGCTCGACCTCGAGGGCGACGTGTTCGACACGCTGGCGGCGCTGTCCGCGTCCGGACGGCTGGCCTCCGACGACGTGCCGGCGCCGACGCTCGCGGAGCGGCTGGCGCTGGTGCGCACCGCGGCCTCCCTCGGCGCCCTCGGTCCCGAGCCGGCCCCGCCGCCGGAGGAGGTCCGGCTGCGGCGGTTCGGACGGCGGCACTCGAAGGCCCGGGACGCCGCCGCGATCTCGCACCACTACGACCTGAGCAACGACTTCTACGCGATGGTCCTCGGACCCTCGATGGTCTACTCGTGCGCCGTCTGGGAGTCGCCGGCCACCGGGCTGGAGGCTGCCCAGGAGGCCAAGCTCGACCTCGTCTGCCGCAAGCTCGCCCTGGCCCCGGGGGCCCGGCTGCTCGACGTGGGCTGCGGGTGGGGCAGCCTGGCGCTGCACGCCGCCGAGCGGTACGGCGCGCAGGTCGTCGGGATCACGCTGTCCACCGCGCAGGCCGACCTCGCCCGGGCGCGGGTGGCCGAGGCCGGGCTGGCCGACCGGGTGGAGATCCGGGTGCAGGACTACCGGGACGTCGCCGACGGCCCGTTCGACGCGATCAGCTCCATCGGGATGGCCGAGCACGTGGGCGCCGCCGGCATGGCCGGGTACGCCCGCGCGCTGCACGACCTGCTGCGCCCCGGCGGCCGGCTGCTCAACCACGCGATCTCGTGGAACGCCGGCGCGGCCGACTGGGACAACGACACGTTCATCACCCGGTTCGTCTTCCCCGACGGCGAGCTGCTCAGCCTGGCCGGCACGGTGGCAGCGCTCGAGGGCCAGGGGCTGGAGGTGCTCGACGTCGAGGCGCTCCGCCGGCACTACGCGCTGACCCTGCGGGCGTGGGTCGAGCGGCTCGAGAAGCGCTGGGACGCCGCGGTCGCGCTCACCACGCCGGGCCGGGCGCGGGTGTGGCGGCTCTACATGGCCGCCTGCGCGCTGGCCTTCGAGAACGGGCGGATGGGCGTCAACCAGGTGCTGCTGCGGCGGCCGGGCGGGGAGGAGGCCCCGCTGCGGCTGCGGGAGTGGATCTGACACCCGTCGGCGTGACCCGACGCCGCCCGTCGAGATCGCGCGATCTCGCACGGCCGGCGCGGGTGTGACGTGCGAGATCACGGGATCTCGACCCGCTCCGGCGGGAAGGCCCTGTCGGTCCCCGTGGTTACCGTGTCGGAGGCCCTGCGTGGCCGCCGTCCCCCCACGCCTGCCGAAAGGTCACCGTGAACGACGGACCCCTCATCGTCCAGTCGGACAAGACCCTGCTGCTCGAGGTCGACCACCCGCTGGCCCGCGAGTGCCGGGCCGCGATCGCGCCCTTCGCCGAACTGGAGCGCTCCCCCGAGCACGTGCACACCTACCGGGTCACCCCGCTGGCGCTGTGGAACGCCCGCGCCGCGGGGCACGACGCCGAGCAGGTCGTCGACGCGCTGGTGCGGTACTCCCGCTACCCGGTTCCGCACGCGCTGCTGGTCGACGTCGCCGACACCATGGACCGGTTCGGCCGGCTCACCCTGGTCAACAACCCGGTGCACGGGCTGGTGCTGACCAGCTCCGACCGGGCGGTGCTCGAGGAGGTCGTCCGCTCCAAGCGGGTCGCCCCGATGCTGGGCGCCCGGATCGACGACGACACCATCGTCGTCCACCCGTCGGAGCGCGGGCGGCTCAAGCAGGCGCTGCTCAAGGTCGGCTGGCCGGCCGAGGACCTCGCCGGGTACGTCGACGGCCAGGCCCACCCCATCGAGCTGCAGCAGGACGGCTGGCACCTGCGCGACTACCAGCAGGAGGCCGTCGAGGGCTTCTGGTCCGGCGGCTCGGGCGTCGTCGTCCTGCCCTGCGGGGCGGGCAAGACGCTGGTGGGAGCCGCGGCGATGGCCGAGGCCAAGGCCACCACGCTGATCCTGGTCACCAACACCGTGGCCGGGCGGCAGTGGAAGCGCGAGCTGATCGCGCGCACCTCGCTGACCGAGGAGGAGATCGGCGAGTACTCGGGCGAGCGCAAGGAGATCCGCCCGGTCACCATCGCGACCTACCAGGTGATCACCACCCGCCGGAAGGGCGAGTACCGGCACCTGGACCTCTTCGACGCGCAGGACTGGGGCCTGATCGTCTACGACGAGGTGCACCTGCTGCCCGCGCCGATCTTCCGGCTGACCGCCGACCTGCAGTCCCGCCGGCGGCTGGGCCTCACCGCCACCTTGGTGCGCGAGGACGGCCGGGAGGACGACGTGTTCTCCCTCATCGGCCCGAAGCGCTACGACGCACCGTGGCGCGACATCGAGGCCCAGGGCTACATCGCCCCGGCCGAGTGCATCGAGGTCCGGGTGTCGCTCGACGACGAGGAGCGGATGACCTACGCGGTCGCCGAGCCCGAGGAGCGGTACCGGATCGCGGCCACGGCGTCGTCCAAGCTGCCGGTGATCCGCCGCGTGCTCGACCGGCACCCCGACGAGCAGAAGCTGGTCATCGGCGCCTACCTCGACCAGCTCGAGGAGCTCGGGCAGGCGCTGGACGCCCCGGTCATCCAGGGCTCGACCACCAACCGCGAGCGGGAGAAGCTCTTCGACGCCTTCCGCGCCGGGGAGATCCGCACGCTGGTCGTGTCGAAGGTGGCGAACTTCTCGATCGACCTGCCGGAGGCGGCCGTCGCCGTCCAGGTGTCGGGCACCTTCGGCTCGCGGCAGGAGGAGGCCCAGCGCCTCGGCCGGGTGCTGCGGCCCAAGGCCGACGGCCGGCAGGCGCACTTCTACACGGTCGTCAGCCGCGACACCCTCGACGCCGAGTACGCCGCCCACCGGCAGCGCTTCCTGGCCGAGCAGGGCTACGCGTACACGATCGTCGACGCCGACGACCTGGCCGGACCCGGCGAGGTCAACGGACCCGACTGGGTGGACGAGCCCGCCGACTGACGCCGACCCTCGTGTGCACTCATCGTGGTCTCCGGCCCCGCGAGACCACGATGAGTGCACACCGCGCGCGCAGCTGAGCCGCCGCGCCGCGGGGCACCTGGGGCTCGCGAGACGGAACGGCCCGTCCGCAGCCCCGAGATGATCGCCACACTCCCGCACCGCCGACCGCATCGGCCCAGGTCAGCGGCGCGCGCGCCCCGCCCATACGACGTCGCCGAGGTGGCGCGCGGGAGGCGGCCGGTTGGGCGTGTTGCCGTTCCCGCAGGCAGGATGGCCGACGACATGGGGAGTGCAACACGCGCGGAGGCGGTCGCCCCGCAGAGGACCAGCCGACCGCTCCGGGCCTGGCAGCAGGCCGCTCTGGAGAAGTACGAGCAGGAGTCACCGAAGGACTTCCTCGTCACCGCGACCCCGGGCGCGGGCAAGACGACCTTCGCCCTCACCCTGGCCGCCCGGCTGCTGCAGCGCCGCGAGGTCGCCCGCGTCATCGTGGTGTGCCCGACCGACCACCTGCGGCTGCAGTGGGCCGACGCGGCCGACCGGATGGGCATCGTCCTCGACCCGGGACTGACCAACGCCGTCGGTCCGGTGCGCGCCGGCACCCAGGGCTACGTGACGACGTACGCGCAGGTCGCGGGCAAGCCGATGCTGCACGCCGCGCGCGCCACCGCGGTCAAGACGCTGGTCATCCTCGACGAGGTCCACCACGCCGGCGACGGCCTCTCCTGGGGTGAGGCCGTCGAGGAGGCCTACGGCTTCGCCGCCCGCCGGCTGTGCCTCACCGGGACGCCCTTCCGCACCAAGGCCGACGAGCGCATCCCCTTCGTCCGCTACGAGGAGGACGGGTTCGAGGGGGACGATGGCGAGGGCGGCATGGGCCTGGTCAGCCGCGCCGACTACACCTACGGCTACAAGGAGGCGCTGGCCGACAACGTCGTCCGCCCGGTCGTCTTCGCCGCGTACACCGGCACGTCGCGCTGGCGGAACTCCGCCGGCGAGGTGGTGGCGGCGTCCCTGTCGGAGGCCGGCACCCGTTCGGTCGAGATGCAGGCGTGGCGGACGGCGCTGGACCCCAAGGGCCAGTGGGTGCCGCACGTGATCGCGGCGATGGACGACCGGATCACCCACCTGCGCGAGGCGGGCGGCATGCCCGACGCGGCGGGGCTGATCCTCGCCAGCGACCAGGACGACGCCCGCGCCTACGCCCGCATCGTCAAGCGGGTCACCGGCAAGGCGCCCGAGCTCATCCTCTCCGACGACCCGAAGGCGTCGAAGAAGATCGAGCGGTTCGCGACCGGGTCGGCCCGCATCGCGGTCTGCGTGCGGATGATCTCCGAGGGGGTCGACGTCCCGCGGGCCGCAGTCCTGGCGTGGATGACCTCCTACCGGACGCCGCTGTTCTTCGCCCAGGCCGTCGGCCGCGTCGTCCGCTCCCGGGCCGCGCACGAGTCGGCCACCGTGTTCCTCCCTGCCGTCCGGCCGCTGCTCGGCCTGGCGGCGTCCATGGAGAAGGAACGCAACCACGTCATGCCGCCGCCCAAGGCCAAGGACCCCGAGGAGCTCGACCTCGACCCCCTGCCGCCCAAGGAGCGGGAGGTGCCCGACGGCGTCAAGCAGTTCGAGGCGCTGGAGGCCGACGCGCGCTTCGCCCACGTGCTGCACGGCGGCACCGCGCACACCGGGGAGGGCCGGCCGGCGACCGTGTCGCTGGGCGCCGAGGAGGAGGAGTTCCTCGGTATCCCCGGTCTGCTCACCGCCGAGCAGACCGCGTCGCTGCTCGCCAAGCGGGACGACGAACTGCGTGCCCGCATCGCCGAGCGCGCGCACCACGACGACGACGACGGTGGCCTCTTCCCGGTCGAGGACCACCCCGAGGAGGACGACGCCGGCCGCTCCTGGCGCGACGCCGCCGAGCTGCGGCGGGAGATCAACCGGCTGGTCAGCCGCGTGTCGGCCAAGACGTCCACGCCGCATGCGGTGGTGCACACCCAGTTGCGCAAGTCGGTGCCCGGGCCGCCCTCGGCCTCGGCGTCGGTCGAGGTGCTCCGCGCCCGCCGGGAACGCCTGCGCACGATGCTGTGACTCGGTGACACTGCGGTCCTCCGCACCGCGGCCACGTGCCGTCCCCGACCTGTCCCCTCCGAGTTGATCATGGGCTTGTTGCAGGGGACACGCGACGACACGCCGCGAGACCTGGCAACGAGCCCATGATCAACTGCCGGGCCGCGGCCGCTCGTCGGGGACTCGGGCCCGCTCCTCCGACCAGCGACTCAGCGCGGGGCGGGGTCGGGAACCGGCAGCAGGCCGCGGGCGGCGGCGATCGCCACGGCCTCCGTCCGGCCGCCGGCGCCGAGCTTCGCCAGGATGTTGCTGACGTGCACGCTGGCGGTCTTCTCGCTGATGTAGAGCTCCGCGCCGATCTGCCGGTTGGTCCGCCCCTGCGCCAGCAGCCGCAGCACCTCGGCCTCCCGCGGCGTGAACACCGCCGTCGGGCCGGCGCTGCGACCCGCGCCCGGCAGGTCCAGCCGCCCCCGGCGGGCCAGCGCGGTCACCGCGCCCCGCAGCGGAGCGGCGCGCAGCCGCTCGGCCACCTCGGCGACCGCCCGCAGCTCCGCCGCCGCACCCGCGCGGTCGTCGGCGGCCAGCAGCGCCTCGGCCAGCCGGAACCGGGACCGCGCGGCCTCGTACACGTGGCCGTAGCCGAACGCGTCGACGGCCGCCCGCCACAGCTCCGGCTCGACCCGGCCGGCCAGCCGGGCGGCCTCGGCCTCCAGGCGGGCCAGCCACGCGGCCGCCTCGACCCCGTACTCGCCCACACCGCGCAGGTGGTCCTCGACGGCCGAGCGCCCGAGTGCGGCCAGCTCCTCCCCCACCGGGACCCAGCGGCCCACGCCGGCGTCGTCGCCGAGCAGCCGGGCCGCGGCCGCCGCGTCGGCGACCGGTGCGAGCGCGGTGGCGACCAGCCGCACCACCGCCAGCCGGTCGTAGTTCCAGTACGCGTGCACCTGCTGCACCGCGGCGCGGGCCCGCTCGGCCGCGGTGCCGGCGTCCCCCGCCCACGCGGCGAGGTCGATCTCGGCGCCGGCGGTGGCCAGGAGCAGCAGCACGTGCGCGTCCAGCCGCGCGGCCAGGCCCCGGGCCCAGGCCAGCCGCTCCGCGGCGGCCGGGTCGCCACGGCCGACCTGCACGAGCAGCCCGGCGGCCCGCACGTGCGCCGACATCTCGGGCACGCGGGCCAGGCCCTCGGCGAGCTCCAGGCTGCCGTCCCAGTCCCCGGAGACGTAGCGGGCGACCACGCCCAGGTGGCGCAGCTCGGCCGGGTAGAACGCCCACTCCACGCCCAGCGCGCGGGCCCGCGCCAGCCCGGCGTCGATCCAGGTCAGCGCCTCGGCCACCGCGCCGTCCTCGTACGGGACGACGGCCAGGTTGAACAGCACCCGCATCTCGACGTCGGTGTCGCCCGACCGGCGGGCCCGCGCCAGCGCCTCCTCCAGCCGGGCCCGCACCGCGGCCCGGTCGCCGAACCCGCGGACCCGCGCCAGCGACACCGCGGTGTCGGCCCACGCGCTGTCCAGGCCGAGGGCGTCCGCGGCGGCGAGCGCCTCGTCGGCCGCCGCGTCCCCCTCCGCCCAGCGGCTGAGGTCGTAGCTGGTGCGCGCATGCGTCGCCGCGGCCCAGGTCCGGACGACGGACGGCGGTGCGGCCGGGACCAGCTCCATCGCCCGGCTGCTCTCCCGGTGCGCGGCCGCCTGGTCCTCGATCCGCCCGAGCGCCTGGGCGAGGGTGTAGTGCACCCGCGCCCGGGCTGCCGGGTCGCCGTCCTCGCCGAGCAGGTCCAGCGCCGAGCGCAGCAGCGCCACCGCCCGGTGCAGCTCCCCGCCGCGCCGGGCCGCCGCCGCGGTGTCCAGCAGCAGAGTGGGCTGGTCCCGTCCGGCGCGCGCGGCCGCGTCCGGCACCGCGGGCCACAGGGCGAGGGCCGCCTCGAGGTGCTGGAGCGCCTCCGCGGGCGCGCCGACCGCGCCGGCCTCCGCGGCCGCCTCCAGCGACGCGGAGAAGGCGCCCGCGAGGTCGTTGCTCCCCCGGGCGTGGTGGGCCAGCTCGGCGGCGGTGCCCGAGCCCGACGTCGCGGCCAGGTGGGCGGCGAACGCGGCGTGCAGCCGCACCCGCTCCCCCGGCAGCAGGTCGGCCAGGACCGCCTCCCGCAGCAGCGCGTGCCGGAAGCGGTAGCGGCCGTCGTCGGAGACCACCAGCAGGTGGTGGTGCACGGCCTCGGCCAGCGCCGCCTCCAGCTCGGCCGGGGACAGGCCGCTGACGGCGGCGACCAGGTCGTGCCGCACCAGCCGGCCCGCGACCGCCGCCACGCGCAGCACCCGCTGGGCGGCCTCCCCGAGCTGCTCGACCCGGGCCAGGAGCACGTCGGTCAGCGCCAGCGGCAGGCTCTCCCCCGCCAGGCCCGCGGCCAGCAGCTCCTCGGCGTAGAAGGCATTGCCCTCGGCGCGGGCCACGACGTCGTCGACCGCCCTCTCGGGGACGCCGGCGGCCAGGCCGCGGACCAGCTCGCCGACCGCCGCGTCGGGCAGCGGCCCGAGCTCCAACCGCTCCACGCCGGGCAGCCTCACCAGCTCGGCGAGCAGCGGCCGCAGCGGGTGGCGGCGGTGCAGGTCGTCGGCGCGGTAGGAGACGACCAGCGCGATCGGCTCGTCGGCCAGCCGGGCCAGCAGGTAGCGCAGCAGGTCCCGGCTGGAGCGGTCGGCCCAGTGCACGTCCTCCAGCACGACCAGCAGCGGGGTGGCGGCGGCCAGCTCGACCAGCAGCGCAGCGACCGACTCGAACAGCTGCAGCCGGCCGTCGTCCAGGCCCGCCCGGGGCGCCAGGCGGGGCAGCGGGCGACCGAGGTCGGCGGCGTCCCCCGCGGGCAGCTCGGCCACCCCGGTCGCTCCCCGTCCGGTGAGCAACCCGGTCAGACCCGCCGCGGCCGGGTCGCCGGCCACCGGGCGGAGCAGATCCACGAACGGCAGGTAGGGCAGCCCGACGTCGCCGAGGTCCACGCAGTGGCCGGTGAGCACCCGGCACCCCCGCCCGGCCGCCCGCGCGGCGAGCTCGTCGAGCAGGCGCGTCTTGCCGACTCCGGCATCGCCGGCGACGAGCACCGCGCAGGTGCGCCCCTCGACCGCCCGGTCGACCGTCGCCAGCAGGCGGGCGAGCTCCTCGGCCCGGCCCACCAGCGGTCGGTCCTCCCACTGCGGCACGAGGCCGATCGTGGCAGAACCCTCCGACGGGGCCGGGGCAGGGAGCGTCCCCGTCAGTGAGTCCTCCGCCGGCGGCGGAACCAGGGGCCGCGCCGGGTGCGGGTGTTGCGGCCGATCTGCTGCAGCACCTCCCGCCGGTAGGCCAGCTCTGCCTCCAGCCCGGGGTTCGGGTAGGTCGCCATCGTCGTCTCCCGTCGTCCTCATCGGTTCTGACGACGACGGTCGCGCTGAGGCGGCCGCCCCGGCATCGGTCGGCCGGGCAGTGTCGCCCGGCCGACCGGCGCCTGAGGCCCCTCAGAGACCCCTCAGAGCAGCTCGGTGCCCTTGGTCTCCCGCAGGGTGAGGACGACGGAGAAGGTGATCACGGCGGCGATCGCCACGTACCAGAAGAACCACAGGGGGTGGCCGGCGTCGGAGAGCGCGGTGATGACCAGCGGCGCCGTCCCCCCGAACGTGGCGACCGTGAGGTTGTACCAGGCGCCGATGCCGGTGGCCCGCAGCTCCGTGGGGAACAGCTCGCTCATGATCGCCGGCGCGATGGAGGCCATCAGCGCGTAGAGACCCAGGCCGACGCAGAACACCACGATCAGCGAGAGCAGGTTGTCCCTGACCAGGAACGACAGCGGCACGATCAGGATCGCCAGCGCGCCGGACCAGACCAGCAGCTGCGGTTTGCGCCCGAACCGGTCGGACAGGTTGCCGAACGGGTAGCACAACGCCACGAACAGCGCCGTCCCGATCGAGAGGGCCACGAAGACGTCGGTCTTGTCCGCGTCCCGGAAGCTGATAGCGAACGGCGTCAGGGCGCTGAAGAACGTGTAGTAGGACAGCGTGTTCAGCAGCGTGATGGCGATCAGCTGCAGCACGGCCTTGGGGTGGTGCTTGATCGTCTGCAGCAGCGGGTGCTTGGTCGCCCGGGCCTTCTCCGCGTTCTCCTCGAACTGCTCGGTCTCGACCAGCGACCGGCGCAGCCACATGCCGATCAGGCCGAGCAGGCCGCCGATGAAGAACGCGATCCGCCAGCCGTAGGACTCCAGCTGTTCGGTGCTGAGCACCCCGGTCAGCAGCACGCCGAGCAGCGAGGCCGCCAGCAGCGCCGACCCCGTGGAGATGTAGAAGAACGACGAGTAGCGCCCGCGGTGGTTCGGCGGGGCGATCTCGCCGAGGTAGGCCGACGCGTTGGACACCTCGCCGCCCAGCGACATGCCCTGCGCGATGCGGGCGAGGAGCAGCAGGATCGGCGCGAGCCAGCCGACCTGCTCGTAGGTGGGCAGGATCGCGATGACCATCGAGCCGCCGGCCATCAGCAGGATGGTGAGCAGCATCCCGGCCTTGCGGCCGCGCAGGTCGGCGAACCGGCCGAGCAGGATGCCGCCCAGCGGCCGGAAGAAGAACGCCAGCGCGTACGTCGACGTCGCCCCGATCAGTGCCAGCGCCTCGTTGTCGGCCGGGAAGAACTGACCGGCGAAGAAGACGACGAACGTCGCGTAGACCGTCCAGTCGAACCACTCGACCGCGTTGCCGATGCTCGCCGAGACCAGCGTCTTGATCGGCAGGCGGTGCCGTTCGTCGACCGTCGTCCCGCCGTGACCCTGCTGTACCGCGCCTGCCATGGGAACTCCCGATGTCGCCCCGGTCACACCTGTGGACGACGGTAGGCGGGAGCCCGGTGCGCGGCACCTCGAGTGTGGGGTCCGGACCGGATGACGGCCGCCTCGCGGCGAGAAGCACAACGCGGCTCCAGACCCCCGACCGGAGTCGGGGCGGTGGTCCGCGAAGGCGATAACCAATTGGCACCCGGGGGCACGATGCACCCGGCCCGGACGTCTTCGAGGCTACCCCCGGTCACGGCCGCTCACACGGCCCGGGCCGGATCAGTTAAAGCCGCGGTCGTCCTGCTTCAGGGCGGTGTCGACGGTCAGCGCCGAGGCGATGACCATGCTGGCCAGGGGCTCGGGCAGCCGGTAGTGCACCAGGACGACGTACCGGTCGGCGGTGGTGAACAGGGTCCGCCCCAGGCCCTCCCACTTCTTCGTGATCCTGGCCACCTCGGTGCCCGCGGCATCGGTGACCGCGAAGTCCCAGGCCCGCCAGTTCTCCGCCTGGATGGCCCCGACCACCTGGCCGCCCACCACCAGGTCGAACCGGATCTTCCCGAACACGGTGGCCTGGACGATCTCGCCCAGCACCTCCCCCGTCGGCCGCTCGACGACCACCCGGGACCGCACCAGCTTGGCCGGCCGCGTCAGGACGAGCACCACCCCGGTGGCGTCGCGGACCTCCAGCCGGTGGGTGAGGAACTGGTCGAACTCGGTCAGGAACCGCAGGGCCTTCCTCAGCCCGCTCTGCCCGACCTCGACGACCGCTCCGATCTGCGTGCCGTTGCCGTCGAGCACCGCGTACTCGTTGGTCAGCTCCACCAGCTTGGTCTTCTGGTTGACCAGCAGGACCGGCTGGTCGTAGAGCGAGGGCCCGTACTGCGCGGGCACAGGCTGGGCCGGGGCCTGCTGCGCCGGTGCACGCTGCTCCGGTGCCTGCACCGCGCCCGGGGGCGCCTGCACGTGCTCGGTCCAGCCCTGCCCGTCCCACCAGCGGGTGCCGCCGCTCCCGGTAGGGTCGGGGTACCAGCCGGGTGGAGGGGGCGGTTGGGTCACGGCGGGGAACGCTACTGCCCGCGGCGCCGGACGCCCGGCAGGTCGCGTGCCAGACTCCGCCCGTGCCCGCCTTGACCGACGCCGAGGCCCGTGTCCTGGCCGCCGTGGACGAGCAGTGGGCCGTCGACCGGCTGCGCGCCCTGGTCGCCGTCCCGTCGGTGGGCGGGACCGCCGCCGAGTGCGAGGTGCAGCACCTCGTCGGCGACTGGCTGGAGGAGCTCGGCTGCGCCGTCGACCGGTGGGACGTCGACCTGGCCGAGGCCGCCGCCGCACCGGACGGGCCGGGTCAGGAGGTCGAGCGCACCGAGGCCTGGGGCGTCGTCGGGACCACGGCCGCCGCCGAGGACGGCGTCCCCGCCCTGGTGTTCTCCGGCCACACCGACGTCGTCCCGCCCGGCGACCCGGACCTGTGGTCCGGGTCGCCGTTCGACCCGCGCGTCACCGGCGGCGCCGTCCACGGCCGCGGGGCCTGCGACATGAAGGCCGGGGTGGTCGCCTCCCTGGCCGCGCTGGCGGCGGTGCGGACGGCGGGCGTGCGGCTGGCCCGGCCGCTCGCGGTGCACGCCGTCGTGGGCGAGGAGGACGGCGGCCTGGGGGCGTGGGCCACGCTGCGGCGGGGCCACCGCGGCGACCTGTGCGTCATCCCCGAGCCGACCGCCGGCGCCGTCGTGACCGCCTCCGCCGGCGCGCTCACCTTCCGCCTGGAGGTCTCCGGCCTGGCCGCGCACGCCGCCCACCGCGACCAGGGCGTGAGCGCGCTGGAGCTGTTCGAGGTGGTGCACGGCGCGCTGCGGGAGTTCGAGGCCGAGCGGCAGCGGGACACCGACCCGCGGTTCGGCGGCGCCCGCTTCCCGTACGGCATCAACATCGGGCGGGTGCAGGCCGGCGACTGGGCCAGCTCGGTGCCCGACCGGCTGATCGCCGAGGGCCGCTACGGCGTGCGGCTGGGCGAGCCGGTCGAGGTGGCGCGGGCGGCGTTCGCCGACCGGCTGGCGGCGGTGTGCGCGGGTCACCCGTGGCTGGCCGCGCACCCGGTCCGCCTCACCTGGACCGGCGGCGCGTTCGCCAGCGGCGCGCTGCCCGGCGGGCACCCGCTGCTCGCCGACGTCCAGCGGGCGGTCGACGACACCGGAGCCGGTGTCCCCCCGGAGCGCGCCCTCTCCGCCGGCACCGACCTGCGGCTCTACGCCGCCGCAGGGATCCCGACGCTGCACTACGGACCCGGCGACCTGCACCTCGCCCACGGGCCGCTGGAGCGGGTGCCGGTCGCCGAGCTGGTCACCGCGGCGCGGGCGTTCGCGCTGCTGACCCTGCGCACCTGCGGAGTGGCATGAGCCTCGTCGGGTTCGAGGCCTGGGCGCAGCTGGCCGGCGACTCCCCCACCGCGCGCACCGAGTGGGCGGCCGTCGTCGCGGCGTGGAGCGAGCCGCACCGCCGCTACCACGACCTCGCCCACCTGGCCGCCGTGCTGGGGCTGGTCGGGGAGCTGGCGGGGGCGGCGAGCGACCCGGACGCCGTCCGGCTGGCCGCCTGGTACCACGACGTCGTCTACGACCCCCGTCGCACCGACAACGAGCAGGTCAGCGCGGAGCGGGCGCGGGCCGGGCTGCGCGGCCTGGTGCCCGACGAGCAGGTCGCGGGGGTCGTGCGGCTGGTGCTGCTGACCGCCGGGCACGACCCCGCGCCGGACGACGCCAACGGGGCGGTGCTGTGCGACGCCGACCTCGCGGTGCTGGCCGGCCCGCCCGCGGCCTACGCGGCCTACGCCTCGGCGGTGCGCGAGGAGTACGGGCACCTCCCCGACGCCGAGTTCACCGCGGGGCGGATCGCCGTCCTCGAGCACCTGCTGGCGCTGCCGCGGCTCTACCGGCTGCCCGCGGTGGCCGACGCGTGGACGCCGCGCGCCCGGGCCAACCTGACCGCTGAGCTCAGCCTGCTGAGGAGGCGGGCCGCGTCTCCACGGTCGCAGGGGACTCCCCCGCAGGACGGTCCCCCCGCGCCTTCCTGAGCCGCAGGCCGGCGCCGGTCAGGCGGGACAGCAGCTCCCGGCAGCCGACCGGCAGCGCCCCGGCCGCCACGGCGACCGCGTGCAGCTCCTCCGGGACGTCGTAGTGGTCGCCCTGGAACGCCCGCCGAGGGATCCCGAGCTCGGCGGCCACGAAGGCGTGCAGCTCGTCGTAGGACACGTCGCTGACCAGGTGCGACCACCGCCGCCCGCGCCAGGGCCACACGGGAGGGTCGATCAGCACGGCCACGGGACCTCCTCGCTGCGCTCGACGGCCCCGGCCGACCACGCTCCGCACCCGGACGCCCTCGCAGGCTCGGTCGTCTGCGCCAGTCTGCCTGCGCGGTTAGCGTCGTGCCGGTGAGCGACGAGATCCGCTGGGGCATCGTGGGGCCGGGCCGCATCGCGGAGAACGTGATGGGCGACTTCGTGCACGTCCCCGGCGCCCGGCCGGTGGCGGTCGCCTCCCGCTCGGCCGAGCGGGCCGCCTCGTTCGCCCGGCGGCACGGGCTCGACCGCGCGCACGGGTCCTACGCCGACGTCCTGGCCGACCCCGACGTCGACGTCCTCTACGTCGCGACCCCGCACCCGCAGCACCACGCGGTCGCCCTGGGCGCCATCGACGCGGGCAAGGCGCTGCTCGTGGAGAAGGCCTTCACCGCGACCCCCGCCGGCGCCGCCGAGGTGGTCGCGCGGGCGCGGGAGCGCGGGGTCTTCGTCATGGAGGCGATGTGGACCCGGTTCCAGCCGGTGGTCGTCGCCCTGCGCGAGCTGGTGGCCGACGGCGCGATCGGCGAGGTCCGCTCGGTGCAGGCCGACCTCGGGGTGTCCCGCGCCTACGACCCGCACGACCGGCTGTTCGCCCTGGAACTCGGCGGCGGGGCGGTGCTCGACCTCGGTGTGTACGTCGTCTCCTTCGCGCAGATGCTGCTCGGCACGCCGGACACGGTGGCCGCGACGGGCTCCCGGTTCCCGACCGGCGCCGACGCCGACGCCGCGCTCCTGCTGGGCTGGGCCGACGGGCGCTCGGCGACGCTGACCACCTCGCTGCGGCACCCGACACCCGGGGCGGCCCGGGTCTTCGGGACGGCGGGCTGGATCGACGTCCTCCCCCGCTTCCACCACCCGCGCACGATCGTGCTGCACCGCACCGGCGCCGAGCCGGAGACCATCACCCGCCCGCCGACCGGCACCGGCTACGCGCACGAGATCGCCGAGGTGACCGAGTGCCTGCGGGCCGGCCGGACCGAGAGCGCGGTCATGCCGCTGGCCGACACCCTGGCGGTGCAGACGGTGCTCGGGCAGGCCGCCGAGGCGCTGGGCGTCCGGCACGCGGAGGACCCCGCCGTCCTCCGTTAGCAGGAAATCTCCTGCAAGGTTCAAGTTCTCACCCCTGGTGCCGATGGATGGAGTGACGCCCGTCACCCACCCCAGGGAGCTCCCCGTGTTCCTGCTCCACGGCATCACCGCACTCGTCGCGAAGATCGGCTCCGCCTCGGTCGTGGTCCAGGCCGCCACGGGCCTCGGGATCGCCGTGGCCGGCGTGACCGGGGCCGGCGCCGCAGGCGTGCTGCCCGGCCCCGTCCAGGACGGCGTGGCCGGCGCGATCGAGGCGGTCACCCCCTTCGACGCCCCGTCCTCCCATGACGTGGCCGACGACTCCGGCCGCAGCGGCGACGACGACGACACCGCCGACCGCGGCCCGGGCGACGAAGGCGCCATCGGCACGGACGACGACGGCACGGACGACGACGGCACGGACGACGACGGCACCGACGACCGGGGCTCCGGCGCAGGCACCGGCGGGACCGACGACGACGGCACGGAGGACCGGGGCTCCGGCGACCGGGGTGCCCCGAGCACCGACGACGACGGCACGGACGACGACGGCCGGCACCACGACGGCACCGACGACGACGGAACCGACGACCGCGGCTCGGGCGACGCCGGCGCGAGCCACTCCCCCGACGACTCCGACGACCCGGCCCGGGTGGCGCGCGAGGCCGAGGAGCAGGCCCGCGAGGCCGCCGAGGAGGCCGCTGAGGAGGCACGCGAGGCCGAGGAGGAGGCCCGCGAGGCCGCCGAGGAGGCCGCCGAGGAGGCCGCCGAGGAGGCGCGGGAAGCCCAGGAGCGCGCCCGGGAGGAGGCCGAGGAGGCCGCCGAGGAGGCCGCCGAAGAGGCACGCGAGGCCGAGGAGCGGGCTCGGGAGGAGACCGAGGAGCGGGACCGCCGGGACGACGACTCCGACGACCGCTCCCGGCACGGCGGGGACGACGACTGACTAGGCCGCTGCCCAGGCGTCGCCGGTGGCCTGGGCCGACGTCGGCACGCGGGTCGGCGTCCGCCCCGTCCGGCGGACCGCCTCGGCGAAGGCCACCGCGTCGACGACCGCGGCGCACCCGGGGTCGTTGTTGAAGTAGACGAGCACGTCCTCGTCCGGGCCCCAGGTCGCGGCCAGCCGCTCGGCCCACAGCTGCAGGGTCTCCGGCCGGTAGCGGGGCCACGGCGAGGCCGCGCCGGTGTGCATCCGCAGGTAGCCCCACCCGGTGGTGCGCCACAGCGGAGCGACCGGCTGCTCGTCGCGGTCGGCCCAGCACAGCGCCGCGCCGTAGCGCTCCAGCAGCGCGCGGACCTCGTCGGTCCACCAGCTGTCGTGCCGCGGCTCGACGGCCACGCGGGTGCCGGCCGGGAACTGCGCCAGGCAGGTGCGCAGCAGCTCCGGGTCGGCCTTGAGCGTGGGCGGCAGCTGCAGGAGGACGACGTCGAGCCGCTCCCCCAGCCCGGCGGCGCGCTCCAGCAGCCGGGCGACCGGCTCCTCGGGCTCGCGCAGCCGCTTGACGTGCGTGAGGAACCGGCTGGCCTTCACCGCCCACCGGAAGTCGGCCGGGGTGCGCGCCCGCCAGGCCTCGAACGTCGACCGCTCCGGCAGCCGGTAGAAGGCGTTGTTGCTCTCCACCGTGGCGAAGTGCTCGGCGACGTGCTCCAGCCACAGCCGCTGCGGCAGGCGCTGCGGGTAGAAGCGGCCGCGCCAGTCGCGGTACTGCCACCCCGACGTCCCGATCACCACGGCCACGGGCAGCGCCTACCCGCAGGTCGTGCGGACGACGCGCGGAGGAGTGACCGCCGTCCTCCTCGGGCACTGTCGGACGAGCGCTCCCAGCAGCGAGGAGGACCCGTGCCCGACCTGCCGCCCACCGTCTTCGTGCTCTTCGGGGCGACCGGGGACCTCGCCCGCCGGATGGTGCTGCCCGCCTTCTTCCAGCTCGCCCAGGAGGGGCTGCTCCCGGAGGACTGGCGGCTGGTCGGCAACGGGCGTGGCGACGTGTCGCACGAGGACTTCGCCGGCCGCGTGCGGGAGGCGCTCGAGGAGTTCGGCCCCTCGCCGGGCGACGGGCCGTGGGAGGAGTTCGCCGGCCGGCTGCGGTTCGCCGGGGGCGGCTTCGAGGAGTCCGACCCCGGCAGCCTGCTCGACGTGCTCGGCGAGGCCCGCGACGAGCTGGGCGGCGACCCGCAGCTGGTGCACTACCTCGCCGTCCCGCCGTCGGCGTTCGAGAAGCTGACCCGGGGCCTGCAGCAGCACGGGCTGGCCGAGGGCGCGCGCGTGGTCTACGAGAAGCCCTACGGCACGTCGCCGGAGACCTTCGCCGAGCTCGACGAGCTGGTGCACTCCGTCCTCGACGAGGACCAGGTGTTCCGGATCGACCACTTCCTGGGCAAGGAGGGCACCCAGGACCTGCACGTGCTGCGGTTCGCCAACGGGCTGTTCGAGTCGATGTGGAACCGGGAGCACGTCGTCCAGGTGCAGATCGACGTCCCGGAGGACCTCGACGTCGCCCAGCGCGCCGAGTTCTACGACGCCACGGGCGCGGCGCTGGACATGCTGGTCACCCACCTGTTCCAGCTCGCCGCCGAGGTGGCGATGGAGCCGCCGGCCAGCTTCGCCCCCACCGACCTGGTGGACGCGCGGGAGGCGGTGCTGGCCTCCTTCCGCCCCCTGGACCCCGGCGACGACGTGGTGCTCGGGCAGTTCGACGGCTACACCGACATCGACGGCGTGGCCGACGACTCCCGCACCGACACCTTCGTCGCGGCCCGGCTGTGGGTGGACACCGACCGGTGGCGCGGCGTCCCGTTCGTGCTGCGCACCGGGAAGCGGATGGCGGCCGGCGAGCAGCGGGTGAGCCTGCTCCTGCGCAAGCCGGAGGGGCCGGTCACCGGCGTCCCCGGGCACGGCAACGTGCTCTCCCTGTCACTGTCCGGGTCCGGTGCGGTGGACCTGACCCTGGTGGCCAAGGAGCCCGGTCCGGACCTCGCCCTCGCCCGCGCGACGGCGACGCTCGAGCTCGCCGACGTCCCCGGCGGGACGCCGCTGCCGCCCTACGTCTCCCTGCTGCACGACGTCCTCACCGGTGACCGCTCCCTGTTCACCAGCAGCGCCGGCCTGGCCAGCGCGTGGCGGGCGTTCGCCCCGCTGCAGGAGCACCCGCCGCAGGTGCACCGGTACGCGCCCGGGTCGTGGGGCCCGGAGGAGGCCGGGGCGCTGGCCGAGCCGTGCGGATGGCTCCTCGGCCCCACCGGGGGCTGACCCAGCACCCTCCTCCCGGCGTAGGTGCAGATCAGGAGGGCGACGGGGACCCACCGGCGGCCGGTGCCACCGTGGTCGTACGACCTCCGTCGCCCCACGCATTGGGGGAACGCCTCCCCCCTCGTCGCGGCTCCCCGCGCACCGCTCCGTGCGACGACCGTCTGACCGACCCTCCGGTGTCCGGAGGTAGCCAGGACGGCTCGACTGCGGAGAGAGGCCATGACCAGGACACGACCGACCCACCACGGCGGTCGCGGGGGCGGGACTGCAGATGCGGCTCCCTCCCCCTCGCGACTGCCGCTGCACAGCACCCGGACCCGCCTCGCCACCGCCGGCCTGGTGGCCGCCACGGCCACCGGCGGCGTCATCGGGCTCGCGACCAGCGCCTCGGCCGGCACCCCGCCGACGGGACCGGGGAACATCGAGGTGTTCCCCTCCCGCGACATGGTGGCCATCGAGGGCTACACCGCCCAGGCGGGGCAGACCGCGACCCTGACGGTCACCCGTGGCGGCCAGACCGTCGGCACCGCCACGGGCGAGGTCGACGCGACCGGTTTCATGGAGTGGAACCACGAGGCGACCCCCAACGGCGACGGCACGTTCGCCGGGTGCTTCACCGACGTCACGCCGGACATCCAGCCGGGTGACGAGGTGTCGGTCCGCTTCAGCGGCTCGCCGCTGGTGGACGGCATGAGGGTGAGCTCGGCGGAGGTCACCGAGGTGACCGCCAGCGAGCCGGCCGAGGGCAACGTCAACACCGTCACGATCCGGGGGACCTACGGTTCGGACGTCGACCTCAACCGGTTCGCCGTCGAGGTCGTCAACCCGGAGATGCGGGAGGCCGGCAGCGCCATCGGCGAGCGGGCCATCAGCTGGGGCCCGAACGAGCCGCCCGCGGCCACGCAGGGCTACACCGTCGAGGGCACCGCGGCCAACGGCGAGTTCTCGGTGACGTTCGGGGGCCTGTCGCCGTCCGACCAGCAACTGGTCTTCGACGGCGAGAAGGTCGCGCTGAGCTGGATGGCCGACGCCACGACGGTCGAGGCCCAGCTCGGCCTCACCCTGTCGGAGTTCGGGCTGGTCGGCGGCGGAGCCCCCGGCTGCGCGCCCGGACCGGCCGGCGCGGAGCCCCCCGCCGGCGAGTTCTCCGTCGTGTGGGCCAACCAGTCCGAGGCCACCATCACCTGGAACTCGGCCGCGCCGGTCGCGGGCGGCGAGGCGGTCGACGGCTACAGCGTCGAGGCCATCGACCAGACGGCCGACGCCAACGGCGCCCAGCGGACGGCGGGCTACCGGGTGGGCGCGGACGCCACCCAGGTCGTCCTCGGCGACCTCGACCCCGGCGCCCTGTACGACATCGAGGTCCGCTCGATCGTCAACGGCGAGATCGGCGCACCGTTCGCCCTCGCCGGCACCGCGGAGCCCACGCCTCCGGAGGGCACCGCGCTGCAGCTGACCTCGACGCCGGCCTTCAGCGGCGACACGGCGGTCATCGCGGAGGACCGGCAGCTGACCCTGTCGGCCAACGCCGGGACGATCTACTACACCGTCGACGGCAGCGCGGTCACCACGCAGCCGAACGGCAACGTCCCGTCGTCGACCGCGAAGATCTACACGGCACCGGTCCCCATCACGGCGGAGAACACGCGGGTCAACGTCGCGGTCATCGACGCCACGGGTGCCGTCGCGCACGCCACGGGCGTCGTGTCACCGAAGCCCGCGGCCGCCGCTGTCGCCCCGGGCGGGCTGGCGATCACCAGCATCGCCGGCTCCGGGCCGAGCAACGACGCCGGCCGGGTCAGCCTGGCCTGGAACCCGGTGCCCGACGCCACCGAGTACCGGGTCCGGGCGTTCCTGCGGACGGACGCGACGAACACCAACACGCTGCAGGCCGAACGCGACGTGGTCGTCACCGGCACCACCGCGGACGTGTCCGGTCTGCCGAAGTCCGAGCCGGGGACGCGGTGGGTCTTCCGGGTCCAGTCGAAGACGCCGGCAGGAGCGCAGTTCTCGGCGCTGTCCAACCCCGGCGTGAACGTCGTCCTCCCCGGTGACAGCATCGGCCTGACCCTCGCCCAGTTCCGGACCGGCGACGAGTTCCGGATCAGCGGCTCGGGCACCGTGCCGGGCGCGACGGTCACCGTCCACCGCCCGAACACCGCGGGCACCGGTCCGGCCGCCACCCCGATCGCCGGGTACCCGTCGGGGACGGTGGGCGCGCTGGAGGCACCGGAGAACACCGGGCCGTGGCAGATCGTCCTCGACCCCGCTCCGGCGACCGCACCGACCACCATCTGGATCAAGTCCAGCCTGGGTGGCGTCGCCGGTCCGTTCACCGTCGAGGTCCGGTGACCCCGGCCCGGCCGGGTCCTCACCCCCGCCAGGGCTGAGCCGGCCGGGAGGCACCACGACCGGACACCCACCCGAGGGCCCGCCACCATCCCGGTGGCGGGCCCTCGGCCTGTCCGTGTGCGGGGTGACGACATGGCCGACGCACCCGGCAGTGGACGCGGTGGCCCAGGAACGCCGACAGGGGCGGCCCCGCGGAGTGCGGGACCGCCCCTGCCGGGCAGTGCTGGTGTTGCAGGCGGCCCCTCTGCAGGGTCCCGCGCCGAGCGTGCGAGGCGTGGGGGCAGAGGGGTCCTTCAGGGACTCAGAAGTCCATGCCGCCCATGCCGCCGTCGCCACCGGGCATGGCCGGGGCGGCCTTCTCCGGCTTGTCGGCGATGACGGCCTCGGTGGTGAGGAAGAGCGCCGCGATGGAGGCAGCGTTCTGCAGCGCCGAGCGGGTCACCTTGGCGGGGTCGATGATCCCGTTGGCGACGAGGTCCACGTACTCGCCGGTGGCGGCGTTGAGGCCGAAACCGGTGTCGGAGTTGCGCACCTTCTCCGCGACGACGCCGCCCTCGAGGCCGGCGTTGACGGCGATCTGCTTCAGCGGAGCCTCGAGCGCGACGCGCACGATGTTGGCGCCGGTGGCCTCGTCACCGTCGAGCTCGAGCTTGTCGAACGCGACGGCGGTGGCCTGCGCCAGGGCGACGCCACCACCGGCGACGATGCCCTCCTCGACGGCGGCCTTGGCGTTGCGCACCGCGTCCTCGATGCGGTGCTTGCGCTCCTTGAGCTCCACCTCGGTCGCGGCGCCGGCCTTGATGACGGCGACGCCACCGGCCAGCTTGGCCAGGCGCTCCTGCAGCTTCTCGCGGTCGTAGTCGGAGTCCGACTTCTCGATCTCGGCGCGGATCTGGTTGACCCGGCCGGCGATCTGGTCGCTGTCACCGGCGCCCTCGACGATCGTCGTCTCGTCCTTGGTGACGACGACCTTGCGGGCGCGGCCGAGCAGCTCGGTGCCGGCGGACTCGAGCTTGAGGCCGACCTCCTCGCTGATGACCTGACCGCCGGTGAGGATGGCGATGTCGGTCAGCATGGCCTTGCGGCGGTCGCCGAAGCCCGGGGCCTTGACGGCGAGGGACTTGAAGGTGCCGCGGATCTTGTTGACCACCAGGGTCGCCAGGGCCTCGCCCTCGACGTCCTCGGCGATGATCGCCAGCGGCTTGCCCGACTGCATGACCTTCTCCAGCAGCGGGAGCAGGTCCTTCACCGAGCTGATCTTGCTGTTGACGACGAGCACGTACGGGTCGTCGAGGACGGCCTCCATGCGCTCGGCGTCGGTGACGAAGTAGGGCGAGATGTAGCCCTTGTCGAAGCGCATGCCCTCGGTGAGCTCGAGCTCCAGGCCGAAGGTGTTGCTCTCCTCGACGGTGATGACGCCTTCCTTGCCGACCTTGTCCATCGCCTCGGCGATGAGCTCGCCGATGGCCGGGTCAGCGGCGGAGATCGACGCGGTGGCGGCGATCTGCTCCTTGGTCTCGACGTCCTTGGCGGTCGAGAGGAGGTACTCGGTGACCGACTCGACGGCCTTCTCGATGCCCTTCTTCAGGGCCATCGGGTTGGCGCCGGCGGCGACGTTGCGCAGACCCTCGCGGACGAGCGCCTGGGCGAGCACGGTGGCGGTGGTGGTCCCGTCACCTGCGACGTCGTCGGTCTTCTTCGCGACCTCCTTGACGAGCTCGGCGCCGATCTTCTCCCACGGGTCCTCGAGCTCGATCTCCTTGGCGATGCTCACACCATCGTTGGTGATGGTGGGGGCGCCCCACTTCTTCTCGAGGACGACGTTGCGGCCCTTCGGACCGAGGGTCACCTTGACGGCGTCGGCGAGGGTGTTCATGCCCCGCTCGAGGCCGCGGCGCGCCTCTTCCTCGAAGGCGATCATCTTGGCCATGTGGTGATGTCCTCCATGCATGGATCGCTGCACGGCCGGGTTCGGCGCCCGCGACGGACGACACCGGCGGTTCGCGGGCACTCCGTCGGCCCGCCCACCAGTGCCTCACCGTTCCGACCTGATTGGCACTCGGCACTGTCGAGTGCCAATCGAGAGTCTGGCACTCGACCCTGCCGAGTGCAAGAACGGGGGTGACCGGCGACTGTTCCCGCCGGGGACCGTGTGCGCTGATCAGCGGCACCCGGGCCCGGACCTGCCGATCAGCGCCCGACGTCGCCGCGGCAGCCTGCACACACGACCGAGGCCCGGCCCCCTGACGGGGACCGGGCCTCGATGAGGACCTGCTGGCTCAGGCGACGCGAACGGCGTCCGCCTGCGGACCCTTCTCGCCCTGGACGACCTCGAAGGTGACCCGCTGGCCCTCGTCGAGGCTCTTGTAGCCGTCCATCTGGATGGCCGAGTAGTGGACGAAGACGTCCTGGCCGCCGTCGACGGCGATGAAGCCGAAGCCCTTCTCGGCGTTGAACCACTTCACGGTGCCCTGTGCCACGTGTGCTCCCACGTTCGTGCGTTGCGGACGACCCCCGCCTACAGGGGGCCGGGTCTCGTTCTTCCGCCCGTCGAACACGAACGTGGAACTGGAACCGCGGGAGAAGCTACAGCACGAAAGCCGTGGTGAGAGCAACCTCACGCACGCGTCTCCCCAGAACGGGGGACGCGTGCGCGGGAACGCCTCGAACCCTACCCGGTCACCCGATGAGGCCCGCCGCCCGCACCGACTTGAGCGAGGGCTCGACGCGGTGGGTCGGACCGACGACCGGCTCCAGCGGGTCGAGCGTCTTCAGCCCCTCGCCGGTGTTGAGGACGACGGTCTCCTTGGCCGGGTCGAGCCGGCCGTCCTCGACCAGCTGGCGCAGCACCGCCACGGTCACGCCGCCGGCGGTCTCGGCGAAGACGCCGGTGGTGCGCGCGAGGTCGCGGATGCCGCGCACGATCTGCTCGTCGTCCACCCGGCCCACCGAGCCGCCGGTGCGCCGGATGGCGTCGAGGGCGTAGGGGCCGTCGGCGGGGTTGCCGATGTTGAGCGACTTGGCGATGCCCGTGGGCTTCACCGGCTTGACGACGTCCCAGCCCTGCTCGAACGCGGTGGCGATCGGGTCGCAGCCGGCCGACTGCGCGCCGAAGATCGTCCACTCGGTGGCCTCGACGATCCCGGCCGCGGTGAGCTCGCGGAAGGCCTTGTCCACCTTGGTCAGCAGCGAGCCCGACGCCATCGGGATGACGACCTGGGCCGGGATCCGCCAGCCGAGCTGCTCGGCGATCTCGTAGCCCATCGTCTTGGAGCCCTCGGCGTAGTACGGCCGCACGTTCTGGTTGACGAACGCGGTGTCCTCGAACTCGTCGGTCTCGGCGAGTTCGCTGGTCAGCCGGTTGACGTCGTCGTAGGAGCCCTCGACGGCGACCAGCGTCTGCCCGTACACCGCTGACTGCACGACCTTGCCCGGCTCCAGGTCGGCCGGGATGAACACGAACGAGGGCAGGCCGACGCGGGCGGCGTGCGCGGCGACGGAGTTGGCCAGGTTGCCGGTCGAGGCGGCGGCGATCTTCTTGTAGCCGAGCCCCTTGGCAGCGGTGGCGGCGAGGCTGACCACCCGGTCCTTGAACGAGTGCGTCGGGTTGGCCGAGTCGTCCTTGACCCACAGCCCGCCGGTGAGCCCCAGCTCGGCGGCCAGCCGCTCGGCGCGGACCAGCGGGGTCAGACCCGGGTCCAGGGAGACGCGGTCGGCCGGGTCCTGGCCCACCGGCAGCAGCGCGACGTAGCGCCAGATGTTCTGCGGCCCGGCCTCGATCTGCTCCCGGGTGACGGCCTTGAGCAGGTCGTAGTCGTAGTCGACCTCGAGCGGGCCGAAGCACTCCGCGCAGGCGTGCTCGGCGATCAGGCCGAAGGTGGCGCCGCAGTTGCGGCAGACCAGGCCCTTCGCCGGGCACGGGGGGATCGGGCCGCCCGCGCTGGAGTCGGCCTGCTGGGAACCGGGAGCGGTCAGGGTCATGCGACGACTACCTCCTCATCTTCCCCGCGGCGGGCCGTCGAGCCGCGCGGGACGGAATTGGCACCTCTCGCTGCGCGGACGCACAGGCGGCGGTTGCCGGGGCTTCGTCGGGCCGTGTCCCTCTGCCCCTCTGGATGAGTGGAACGCCTGAGACTGTACCCACGTGTCCTGGGCCGCACCGGCCCGGCCAGGATGGCGGCGTGGCAGCGCGCATCGTCTACACCGACCTCGACGGCACGATGGTCGGCCCGCGGGGGTCGTTCTGGCACACCGAGCGCCGCGACCTGACCGCCGACCCGGCGACCGCGCTGCTGGACCTGCACCGGTCCGGCGCCGCGCTGGTCCTGGTCAGCGGCCGCACGTTCGAGCAGGTCGTCGAGGCGGCCCGCATCTTCGCGGCGGACGGCGCGATCGCCGAGCTCGGCTCGGTGGTCAGCTGGGACGGCGGCCGCGGGGTGCACCGGCTGGACGGCGAGCTGCCGGCCGAGTACGCCGGCCGGACCCCCATGGAGGTGATGGCCGAGCTGGGCGTCGTCGAGGACCTGCTCGCGCGCCACCCCGGGCGGCTGGAGTGGCACGCGCCCTGGCACGCCACGCACCAGGCCGACGCGCTGCTGCGGGGCCGGGTCGACGCACTGGCCGTGGACGCGTACCTCGCCGACGCCGGGCTGGGGTGGCTCACGCTCAAGGACAACGGCGCGATCCACACGACGTCGCGCATGACGCTGGACCCCGAGGCGCTGCCGCCCCAGGTGTACCACCTGATGCCGCGCGGGATCTCCAAGGGTGCGGCGATCGCCTGGGACCTCGAACGCCGGGGCCTCACGCCCGACGACGCCGTGGCGATCGGCGACAGCGCGAGCGACCTGGAGATGGCACCCGCGGTCGGCCGGCTGTGGATCACCGCGAACGGGGCCACGGTCGACGGCATGGCCGACCTGCTGGCCGCCGTCCCGAACGCGTCGGTCACCGAGGCCGCCATGGGCGAGGGCTGGGCCCAGGCCGTCCGCGCCTCGCTCTGACCCCTGGTGCCGGTTTCCGCGGAAACCGGCACCAGGGGTCAGGAGGTGACGTCGCGGCGGGAGAAGTGGCGGAAGGCCAGCGCGGTGAACACCGCCGCGTAGACCAGCGACTGGACGACGCCGCGGAACAGGTCCCCGGAGTCGACCGGGGTCTGCAGCAGGTCGGTCCAGGCGAACTCCTCGGCGGTCGGGAACCAGTCCCGGATCGACCCGAGCTGCTCGACCTGGTCGAGGATCGCGAAGACGAACATGGTGAACACCGCGCCGCCGACGGCCGCCAGCGGCGCGTCGGTGACGGTGGAGAACCAGAACGCCAGGGTGCCGACGACGAGCAGGTGGACGGCGAGGTAGCCGACCATCCCGGCCAGCCGGAGCAGCCCCTCCCCCTGCGGCAGGCTGACCCCGATCGGTGTCTGGATCGGCTCGAACCCGAAGGCGATGCCGCCGGCGACGATCCCGGTGAGGACCAGCACGACCATCGCGCCGAGCGACAGCACCAGGGCGGCGTACCACTTCTGCCGGAGCAGCCGCATCCGCGGCACGGGGGTGGCCAGCGTGTAGCGCAGCGAGCCCCACTGCGCCTCGGCCGCGACGGTGTCGCCGAAGAACAGCGCGTAGACCACGACGAGGAAGAAGCTCGTCGTCGCGAACAGCACGAACAGCGTGAAGTTCAGCCCGCTGGAGGTCGCGACGTCGACCAGGTTGAGCCGGCCGTTCTCCGCGGCCTCCTCGCTCGCCCCGAGCTGCAGCGCGGCGATCAGGATCAGCGGCAGCGCCACCATGAGCGCGAAGACGCCGATGGTCCGCCGCCGCTTGAACTGCCGGCGCAGCTCGACCGACAGCCTCAGCGTCCGCTCGGGCCGGTAGCCGGCGACCGCCCCGGTCGGCTGGACGTGCTCCGAGACGCTCACGACTCCCCCACCAGTGCCAGGAACGCGTCCTCCAGCCGGCGGCGCGGGGTGAACGCGTCCACCTCGACGCCCGCCTCGACCAGCGCCTGGAGCGCCCGCGCGCGGGTCGTGCCGTCGAGCTCGGCGACCAGACCCTCGTCGGTGCGCTCCACCGACACCCCGGGCAGCGCCGCGAGGACGGCGGCCGCCCGGTCGGTGGCGGCGTCGTCGGCGAGGCCGACCTGCACGGCGCCGCCGGTGCCCACGATCTCCTCCACCGTGCCCTGGGCGATCTTCTGCCCCTTGGCCATGACGACGACGTGGCTGCAGGTCTGCTCGATCTCGCTGAGCAGGTGGCTGGAGACGATCACCGTGCGGCCGGTGGCGGCGTAGGAGCGCAGCACCTCGCGCATGGCGTGGATCTGCGGCGGGTCCAGCCCGTTGGTCGGCTCGTCGAGGACCAGCAGGTCGGGCAGGCCCAGCATCGCCTGCGCGATCGCGACCCGCTGCCGCATGCCCTGGCTGTACCGGCGGACCGGGCGGTCGATCGCCGCGCCGAGGCCGGCGACCTCGATCGCCTCGTCCATGTGCGCGTCCTCGGCCGGTCGACCCGTGGCCGCCCAGTACAGCCGCAGGTTGTCGCGGCCGGACAGGTGCGGCTGCAGCCCGGTGCCCTCGACGAAGGAGCCCAGCCGGGACAGCACCGGGGCGCCGGGGCGGATCTCGTGGCCGAACACGGTGATCCGTCCGTCGGTCGGCCGGATCAGGCCCATGAGCATCCGCAGGGACGTCGTCTTGCCGGCGCCGTTGGGGCCGAGCAGGCCGAGCACCTGGCCGCGGCGCACCTCGAAGGAGAGGTCCCGGACGGCGACGAAGCCGTCCTTGTAGGCCTTGGTGACGCCGGTGAACCGCAGCGGGACGTCCTCGCCGTCGGGCTCCACGGCCGACACCCGGCGGCGTCGGCGGCGGCCCCAGAGGGCGGCGGCGCCCCAGCCGGCCAGACCCAGCGCCGCCAGCACGCCGAGCAGCACCCACCAGCGGGAGGTGGTGCCGGCGACCTCGGTGCGGCCGACGACCTCGGGGACGTCCAGCGCGGCGCCGTCCCCGCCGGCGAGGGCCACCGAGTACACCGCCGACTCCGCCGGCAGCGCGAACGCCTGGTCGGTCGAGGAGACGACGACGCGCAGGGTGTGGCCGGCCTCGAAGCGGTGCACGATGGCCGGCAGGGTCACCGAGACCTCGGTCGGTGCGGTGGGGTCGGTCGAGAGCCCGGTCAGGGCCAGGGGCGCCACCTGACCGGCGGGCAGGGTCATCGAGCCGTTCGGCGCGACGTCGTAGAGCTTGGCGAACAGCGTCGCCGACCCCCTGGGCGAGGCGATGTCGAGGTCGACGGTGGACGCCCCCACCACCTCGACGGCGCTCTCGAGCGGCGCGCTGTCGAAGGCCGCGAACTGGCCGGGGATCTCCAGGGTGCCGCCGGACAGCGCCGCCGACAGCGCCCCGACCCCGGGGACGACGGTGATCGCCGCGGGCGTGCCGCCGGCCGGGGTGACCACCGGCTGCACCGACCCGCTGACCGGGATCGACGCCCGGGTCGCCGGGTCCCCGCCGGCCAGGCCGGGGTAGGCCGGGGCGACGACGGTCTGGTTACCGCCCTGCACGCTGCCGACGCCGGCCCCGACGCCGCTGGGCACCGGGAACTCGAAGCCGGTGCCCGGGTCCTCGCCGCGGGCGGGGTCGCCGGGGTCGCGCAGGTACCAGTCGAACCAGCCGGCGACCTGCTCGCGCAGCCGCTCGGTGGTCCGCTCCGAGGCCTGGCTGTCGTGGCCGCCGGTGAACCAGACGACCTTGACCGGGGTGCCGTCGGCGGCGATGCCGCGGGCGTTGGCGTCGGCCTGGCCGAGGCCGAACAGGGAGTCCTGGGTGCCCTGGACGAGCAGGGTGGGGGCCTCGATGCGGTCCAGCACGGTGGCGGGGCTGCTGCGGTCGAGCACCGCGGCGATCTGCGGCGTCAGCGTGCCGGTGGCGGCGGCGGTCTGGTAGGCGGCGCAGATGTCGGCCCGGAAGCGGCCGCAGGTGAGGGCCTGCTGCACCTGGGCGGGGTCGACCGCGGCCGGGTCGATCGTCGGCCGTCCGCCGTCGGTGCCACCCGCCGGGGTGGCGCCGTCCCCGCCGTCGCCGTCCTCCCCCGCACCGCCGAGCGCGTCGAGGAGCCCGCCGGTCGGTGCCGAGCCGACGCCGAAGAACAGCCCCGACCACAGCCGCTTGTAGACGCCACCGGGGCCCTGCGGGGTGGCCGCGACGGTTCCCGCGTCGTCCTGCCCGACCTGCGAGGGGAACAGCGCGGCCGACAGCGAGTTCCAGGTGATCTGCGGGGCGATCGCGTCGACGCGGTCGTCGTACCCGGCGGCCAGCAGCGACAGCGCCCCGCCGTAGGAGCCGCCGGCCACGCCGACCCGCGGGTCGCCCGCGCCGTCGAGCAGGACGTCGTCGCGCTCGGCCAGCCGGTCCAGCAGGGTGGAGAGGTCGGCGACCTCGAAGCGGGGGTCGTTCAGCCCGATCTGGCCCGTGCTGCTCCCGAAGCCGCGCGCGGAGTACGTGAGGACGACGTAGCCGCGCTCGGCGAGGTCGCGGGCGTCGTCGGCGACGGAGTCCTTGCTGCCGCCGAAGCCGTGGGCGAGGACGACGGCGGGCGCCGGGTCCTCGGCCGTCGCCGCGCCGGGCACGAACAGCGTGGTGTCCAGCTCGACGGCGTCGGCCCCCGACCCCGAGGGGACCGTCGCCTCCTCGGTGGCGACGTCCTCGGCCGCGGCGGCCGGTGCGGCAGGGGCGGCGAAGACGAGGACGCCCGACACGAGCGGGGTGACCAGGGCGGCGAGCGTCGCGCGGGCGCCGGGGCGCGGGCGGGGACGCACGGGCCCGCGAACGGGACGCACGGAGCGGCCAACGGACGACCGTCCTCCGGTGTTCCGGGACGGCCGCGGACCGGTGGGCACCCGCTGCCCGGTCAGGGCCGCCACTCGCCGGTCGTGACCACCACGAGCCCCGGGTCGTCGACGTCCGGGACCTCGAAGAAGCGCGTCGCCGGGCCGGTGATGTCCGGGAACTGCTCGATCAGCTGCAGCGCGGCCTGCCGCTGCTCCTCGTCGCCCTCGGTGACGTAGACGGTGGTGACGGCGACGTCCCCGCCCTGGTACTGGCCGACGCCCTGCGACTCCCACCCCTGCTCCCCCAGCGCGTCGGCGACCTCCTTGGCCAGGCCGGTGACGCCGGTGGCGTTGAGCACGGTGACCGGGACCCGCACCGGCGTGCTGGGCGCCTCCTCCGCCGGCGGCAGCGGGTCGACCTCCAGCGGCGGCAGCACCGAGCTGGGCGCGGCGACGGGTGCGGACGACGGGGCGGCCGTGGTGGCCTGCGCGCCCGCAGCCTCCTGCGGATCGGACCCGGCGAAGGAGTAGACCCCGAGCACCACCAGCGCGACCACGGCGACGGCGAGCAGCGCGGTCGCGGCCCGGCGCACGGGGGACGGACGCCGGGGCGCGTCGTCGTCCTCCAGGTACGGGACGGGCGAGACGCCGTTGCGGCGGGCCTCCTTGCGCCGCTCGGCCTCGGCGGCCTGGCGCTCGGCGCGGAACGCCGCGCGGCCGCCGACCACCCCCGTGGCGGTGCCGGTCTCCGGGCCGCGCACGGGCTCGGCGGCGTCGACCTCGTCCCGGTCGAGGTCGTCACCCGGGCGTTCGTCGAGGTCATCGGTCCGGCCGCGGGCGGGGGTGCGGTCGGGGATCGCCTCGGTGGCCGGTGCCGGCGCCCGGCGGGAGCTGCCGGAGTCGCGGGACGGGGTGCGGTCCGGGATGGCCTCGGTCGCCGGGGGCGGGGCGTCCTTGGTGCGCGAGGGGCTGGTCCAGTCCCGGTAGCCGGGGGCGGCGTCGCCGCGGGCGGGCTCGGCGTCGGCGGGGTGCCCGGTCGGCGCGGACGCAGGAGCGGCGGACCGGCGGTCGCGGCCGACGCTCCGGCCGCGGGCCGGGTCCCGGTCAGCCCCCCGGTTGCGGCCGGCGTGCCGGTCGCGGGCCGGGTCCCGATCACGGCCGGCGTCCCGCTCCGGCCAGCCGGAGGGCGCGGCGGGCTGGTCGGTCCCGTGCTCGGGGGTGGGAACGGCCTGGAAGGGGGCGACCGTCGTCCGGGGCGCGGCCGGCGCGGCGGGTGCCGAGGCGGCGGGGGCCGCGGCGGCCGGCGGGACCGGCAGCCGCAGCCGGGTCTTCGGAGCCGGCTCCGCCGCGCGGGGCCGGGCGGGCGGGGTGGGTCGCGCGGGGGACGCGGAGGCAGCCGGAGGCGCGGAGACCGCGGGCGGCGTGGGCCGGGCGGGCGACGCCGGCGGCGCGGGCACGGACCGGGCCGCGCCGGCGGCCGGAGCCCCCGCGGGCGTGCCGGCAGCCGGTGCGGGCCGCGAGCCCCCTGCAGGCGGAGCCGACCGCGACGCGCCGGCCGGCGTGGTCCGTGGCGCGCCCGGAGTCCGCGTCGCCGCCGGAGCAGCAGGGGTCCGCGGCGCGGCGGGGGTCCCCGGCGCCGCCGGAGCGGCCGGGGTCCGTGGCGCGGCAGGGGCGGCCGTCGTCCGCGGCGGGGCCGGGGCGGCCGGGCGGGTGGCACCGGGCGCACCGGCGCGCGGGCCGGCCGGCGGCAGCGGGCGGGGCGGCGCCGGACGGCGGCGCCCCGGGTCGTCCCCCGCGTCCAGCAACCCCTCCCGACGACGGTCGGCGCGGCTGCGGCCGGGCGTCGTCGGGTGGTCGCTCAGGTCCTGATCGACCGGGGAACCCGGCACGTCGGTCCGGCGACGACCGTGCGGGACCGGGGTCCCCCGGTCCGATACGTCACTGCCTGACGCGGCGTGCCTGCCCACAGTGACCAAATCTAGACGGAATCGCCTCCGTTGCCCAGGACGTGAGACGAGCGACGCGAGCCCCGCGCGGCCCGCAGCCGGCGCAGCCTCCGGACCAGCAGCGGATCCGCCTCCAGGGCGGCCGGCCGGTCGAGGAGGGCGTTGAGCACCTGGTAGTAGCGGGTGGGCGCGAGGCCGAAGCGCTCGCGGATCGCCGTCTCCTTGGCGCCGGGGCGCCGCCACCACTGCCGCTCGAAGGTGAGCATCTCGTGCTCGCGGCGGGTGAGGGTGCCGACCGGGGAGCCGGCGTCGGACGGGGCGGTCGTGTCGGGCGCGGGTGGCGGGAGTACCTCGCCCCCCGGCGGGGAGACCGCGGGAGCAGGTTCGGCAGACATCGACGGTCCTTCTCTACGTGGTGATGCCCCGACGGTAGTCCCGCCCACCGACATCTCCAGGGCTGCCGGCAGCCCCCGTGCAGGGTCCCGCCGCGGACCTGCGAGTGGCGGGGGGCGAGGGGGTCTCCTTCAGACCGGCGCGGGCGCCTCGGCCGCCATCCGCCGGCGTGCACCGGCGCGGGCCTGGCGCAGGCTGTCGACGGTGAAGACCGCCAGCGCGATCCACACGATGACGAAGCCGGCCAGCCGCGCGGGGGGCATCGGCTCGCGGTAGACGAAGACCCCGATGGCCAGCTGCATGAGCGGGGTGACGTACTGCAGCAGCCCGACCGTCGACAGCGGCACGCGGCGGGTCGCGGCGGCGAACAGCAGCAGCGGGATGGCCGTGGCGATGCCCGAACTGACCAGCAGCAGCGAGTGGCCCACGCCCGCCGAACCGAATGTCCCCTCCCCGCGCACCTGCAGCACGACCAGCAGCACCAGCGCCGGGACGGCGACCAGCGCCGTCTCCACGAAGAGACCCGGCGCCGCCTCGACCCGCACCACCTTCTTCATCAACCCGTAGAGCCCGAAGGTGGCCGCCAGGGTGAGCGCGATCCACGGCGGACGGCCGTAGTCGACGGTCAGCACCGCCACCGCCACCGCGGCGATGCCGACGGCGACCCACTGCAGCACCCGGAGCCGCTCGGCGAACACCACCACGCCGAGCAGCACGCTGACCAGCGGGTTGATGAAGTAGCCCAGCGAGGTCTCGACGACGTGGCCGGAGTTGACGGCGAGGACGAAGACCAGCCAGTTGACGGCGATGAGCACCGCCGCGCCCAGGAGGACCAGCAGCGCGCGGCGATCGGCGAAGACCGCCCGCACCTGTCCCCAGCGGCGCACCGCGGTCAGCAGGACGGCCACGAAGAGCAGCGACCAGACCACCCGGTGCGCCACGATCTCGACGCCGCCCGCCGGCTCCAGCAGGGGGAAGTAGAGGGGGAAGAGCCCCCAGAGACCGTAGGCGGCCAGCCCGGAGGCGACCCCCGCACGCCGCTCGTCCACCCGAGCACCGTACGCCGGGGAGGCGCCCGTCCGGTCGCCGGATCCTGAGCCCCGCTCAGGACCTCAGACCGTCTGGATGTAGTCGACGAGCTTGGCGCGCTCCTCCTCCAGCTCGTCGAGGCGCGCCTTGACGACGTCACCGATCGAGACGATGCCGACGAGCGCGCCGCCCTCGACGACCGGCACGTGGCGCACCCGGTGGTCGGTCATCGTGCGGGCGAGCTCCTCGACCCCGGCCGAGGGCGGGCAGGTGTGCACGCGGGCGGTCATGACGCTGGACACCGGGTCGCCGAGCAGCCCGGCACCGCGCTCGTGCAGCGCGCGGACGACGTCCCGCTCGGAGACGATGCCGTCGACGCTGCGGCCGTCGGCGGACACGACGAGGGCCCCGACCCCGTGCTCGGCGAGCAGCGCCAGGGCGTCCCGCACGCTGACCGAGGCCTCCACGGTGGCGACGTCCGAGCCCTTGCGGCGGAGCAGCTGCTTGATGTGCACGAGACCTCCCTGGGGACGACCGGCTCGGGAAGTGTGCGCCTGCGCACACCCCTCCGGCAACGTCCGAGAGGCCTACCGTCGAGGCGTGCAGAAGCCTTCCACCGCACGCCGGCCGACGCCGCTGCAGTGGCTGCGCTACGCCTACGGCGGCGGCCTGCCCGAGGAGCTCTCGCCGTGGGTGCTGGCCGACACCACCCGGCGCGGCTGGGTCCGCCGGCACCTCACCCGTGCCGTCGTCCAGATGCTGCCGCTGGTGGTGCTCTGCGTCGCCGTGGTCCCGGTGCCGCTGAGCTACCGCCTCTCGGCCGCCGCCGGGGGTCTGCTCCTGGGCCTGTTCTTCTCGGTGGCGTTCATGACCGAGACGACCGAGCACCGGGTGGCCAAGGCCGGCTACCGCGCCGGGACGGCGGCCCGGCTGCGCGAGCAGCGCGCGGAGCGGGAGCGGCTGGAGCGCCGCTCCCCCTACCGCCGCGACGGGGCCGGCAGCTTCGACTGAAGAAGGACCCCGTCCTCCCCACCCCTCGCAGGCTCGGGGTGGGACCCGGGACGGGGCCACCCTGGGGCGTCAGTCCTCGACGCGGAAGCCGATCGCCAGCCGGACCTGGAAGTAGGCCACGTCGCCGTCGAGGACCTGACCGCGGATCTCCTTGGTCTCGAACCACTCGATGTGCCGGACGGTCTCGGCGGCCTTGCGGACCGCCGTGCGGATCGCGTCGTCGACGCTCGTGCTGCTGCTGCCGACGATCTCGCTGAGCCGGTACACGTGGTCGCTCAAGGCTGCCTCCTGGCCTCTGCCACGCCGATGGCGCGGGCCGGCCGACGACCGGCCGGGGGACCGAACGCTAGCGAGGTGGCGTGGTCTGCACCACGCGAGCGGCGGGCACCGGACGTGCGCTCTCCGGTCACCGGACGCGCGGTGACTCGACGCGGCGCGGAACGGACGGTCACCGGGTGACCCACCGCGCTGGTCGGCCCGGCCTGCGCGGGACAGGATGCCTGGCAGACGCAGCCGGAGACCGGCTGACCGCGGAACAGGAGGAGCCCGTGCCCGACGAGGTGCAGGACCGACAGGAGATCCGGCAACTCGTCGAGAACTGGGCCGTGTGGCGTGATGCCGGCGACTGGGACCGCTTCGCGACCGTGTGGCACCCGCAGGACGGCTACATGACGGCGACGTGGTTCCAGGGCCCGGCAGCGGACTTCATCGCCATCAGCCGCACGGGCTTCGAGAACGGCGTCAGCATCCTGCACTTCCTGGGCGGGCACACCGCCGACGTCCGGGGCGACCGGGCGATCGCGCAGACCAAGATGACGATCAACCAGCGCGCCGAGGTCGACGGCGTCGCGGTCGACGTGGTCTGCACCGGCCGCTTCTACGACTTCCTGAGCCGGCACGAGGGCCGGTGGAAGATCGTCCGCCGGCAGCCGATCTACGAGAAGGACCGGCTGGACGTCGTGGACCCCGGGGCGAGCCTGAGCCTGGACCCGGAGCTGCTCGGACGGTTCCCGACGGGCTACCGGCACCTGGGCTACCTGCAGACGAAGGCCGGCTTCACCGTCGCCACCGGCCTCCCCGGCCTGACGGGTCCGGTCGTCGAGAACCTCTACACCGAGGGCGCGGCCTGGCTCGCGGGCGCGCCCACCCCCGGCGTGCCGCTCTGAGCCCCCCGCTCCCCCGTCGGGCCTGCTCGGGTCGGCCCGGACGCGGGCGACGTCCGGGGGCGGCGACCACGCGTTCGCCTCCCGAGCGGCACACTGTGGACAGGACGCGTGTGACTGCCGCCACACCGCCTGCCGTGCCGCGTCCCCGGACGGAGGAGCCCCCGTGCACCGACCACTCCGACGCCGCTGGGCGGCCCCGGTCCTGCTCGTCCTCGCCTCCCCGGCGTTCGCCAGCGCCCCCGCCGTCGCGGCCGCCGACACCGACACCGCCGCGCTCCGCGAGGCCGTGACCGTCGACGGGATCAGCGAGCACCTCGCGGCGCTGCAGGCGATCGCGGACGCCAACGGCGGCAACCGGGCCAGCGGGAGCCCCGGGTACGACGCGTCCGGCGCCTACGTCGCCGACCAACTGGAGGACGCCGGGTACGAGGTGACCCGGCAGGAGTTCACCTTCCCGTTCTTCCAGGAGACCGCGCCGGCCACGTTCCGGCGCACGGCGCCCAGCGGGCGGGAGTACACCGCCGAGGACTTCGCCGTGGCCACCTACTCGGCGTCGGGCTCGGTGAGCGCCCCCGTCCAGGCGGTCGCCGACAACGTCGTCCCGCCGACCGGCCCGGCGAACTCCTCGACCGCGGGGTGCGAGCCCGAGGACTACACCGGCTTCGTGCCCGGCAACGTCGCCCTGGTGCAGCGGGGCACCTGCCCGTTCGGCCAGAAGGCCGCCACGGCGGCGGCCGCGGGGGCCTCGGCACTGCTGATCTTCAACGAGGGCCAGGAGGGGCGGACCGAGGTCCTCAAGGGGACCCTGGGCACCCCGATGCCGGAGGACTCGGCCATCCCGGTGCTGGGCACCAGCTACGCCGTCGGCGAGGAGCTGACCGGCCTGCTGGCCGCCGGCGAGGTGCGGGTGGAGCTCACCACCTCGACGCTGTCGGAGACCCGGACCACGTACAACGTCCTGGCCGACACCCCGGAGGGCAGCCAGGACCGCGTCGTGGTGGTCGGCGCCCACCTGGACTCGGTGGCCGCCGGGCCGGGCATCAACGACAACGGCAGCGGCGCGGCGACGATCCTGGAGATCGCCGAGCAGCTCGACGAGCTCGACGTGCACCCGCGCAACGCCGTCCGGTTCGCCTTCTGGGGCGCGGAGGAGGCGGGGCTGCTCGGCGCGCAGCACTACGTGTCCACCCTCAGCGAGGCAGAGCGCAGCCGCATCGCGCTCAACCTCAACTTCGACATGCTGGGCAGCCCCAACCACGGTCGCTTCGTCTACGACGGGGACGGCTCGTCGATCCCGCCCACCGGTCCTGCCGGCAGCGGGGCCGTCGAGCAGGTCTTCACCGACTACTTCACCGCGCAGGGCCTGACCTCCGAGCCCACCTCGTTCGACGGCCGGTCGGACTACGGCCCGTTCATCGCCCAGGGCATCCCGGCCGGGGGCCTGTTCTCCGGCGCGGAGGGCCTCAAGACCGAGGCGCAGACAGCCCTCTACGGCGGCACGGCCGGGGTCGCCTACGACGCCTGCTACCACCAGGCGTGCGACGACTTCGACAACGTCTCGGCGCAGGCGCTCGACGAGCTGGGGGACGCCGCGGCCCACGCCACGCTGGTCTTCGCCCTGGCCGAGTCGCTGCCGGGAGCGCCGGCCGCACCCTGACACCAGCAGGGGGCGGACCGGACGCCGTCCGGCCCGCTCCCGGCCGGGAGCCGACGGGGGGACTCGAACCCCCAACCGCCCGATTACAAGTCGGGTGCGCTACCAGTTGCGCCACGCCGGCGGGACACCGCGGGACCACGTCCCAGGACGAGTCTAGGGACACCGCGGAGGACGACCCCGCGGCGGCGCCGGGGACCTGGCCGCGCCTGGCGTGTCAGCCTCGGCACGGCCCGCGGGCCGTCACCTCCCCAGGACGGCGCCGAGGCGGGTCACCGCCGCGACCTCGGCGTCGTGGATGCCGGCCAGGTGTCCGCTCATGTCGGCCAGCACCGCCGCGAGGCACTCGTCGTCCAGCGGAGGCGCGTCGGCGTGCTCGGCCCGCAGCCGCCACAGCTCCTCGGCGGCCGCCGCCCGCTCCGCCGCGCCCGCGTCGCCCTCGGCGACCGCTCCGGTGACCGTGGCGGTGAGGGTCCGCAGCCGGGCGACCTCCGGGACGTCGTCCGGCAGCGCCGTCTCGGCGAGGGCGTGCCAGCGGTCGGCGATCTCCCGCCACCGCGGCGCCTCGGCGGCCAGCCCCGGCTCGTCGAGCACGGCGGCGGCCTGCTCCAGCCCGTCGGCGAACAGCCCGCGCAGGTGCCCGCCGTCCATCCCGGCGGGCTCGACGCCCTCCCACACGCTGGCCAGCGCCCGCAGCAGTCCGCGCCGGTCGGCGAACACCGTCGGCCACCCCTTCACGGCCCGGCGGTCGACCAGCAGCCGGGACCACTTCCGCCAGGCGGGGAGCGCGAAGGAGGTCGACGTCCCGCCCAGGTGGTCGACGCCGGCCTCCAGCCCGGCGCGCACCGCGGCGCGCAGCCGGTCGGCCGGCACGGCGGCGTCCGCGGTCCGGACGACGAGCATCGTGTTGCGGTAGCTGCCCACCCGGGCCCGCGCCCGGTCCAGGTCCGCGGCCGGCACGGTCAGCGGCGCCAGCGTGCGGTCGTCGACGTGCACCCGGTCCCCCGCGGCGGCGTAGGCGACGACCGGGTGGCCGCCACCGCCGTCGAGGAACGGCGGCAGGTTCCAGTAGCAGAGGTGGTAGCGGTCCGGCCAGACGATCGCCGGGTCGCCGGCGGCCAGCGTCGAGGTCAGCGCCCGGGCCGCGCCCGCGGCGCCGCCGGTGCGCGACCAGGCGATGTCCAGGCCCAGCCGGTCGACCGTCGTGGCCAGCCGCCGGTCGAAGTACTGCCAGGAGTTGGCGAACCCGAGGGTGACCACGCGACCGTCGTCGTGGGCGAACTCCCAGAGGATGTAGCCGGCGCCGAGGCCGCCGCCGACGACGAACAGCAGCGGCTCGGTCAGCGGCCCGTCGGGGCCGGTGACCCGGCGGTGGGCGAGCACGTTGGCCAGGGCTGCGGTGTCCGGGTCGGTGCCGCCGCGCAGGGCCCATCCGGCGTCGACGACGGGGCCGGTGTCGACGGCGCCGCCGACGACGTGGGCCCGGGCGACGGCGTATCGCTCGCCGGTCCGGGCCATCCGCGCGCGCACGCGGGCCTTGAGCTGCTTGGCCGTGGTCATGGTCGGACTCTCCCGGCTGCGCCCGCGGCGACGGCTCCACGCGCCGTGCGCCGCCGCAGCCGTGACATCCGATCGGGTGGGACGTCCGGGCCGTGCAGCGCCTCGAGGCTCTCGCAGTCCCCTTTGCCCCGCGTCGCCGGCCCGCGTGGAGGACCGGTCTGGGGTTGGGCGTGAGGCTCGCCCGGAGATCACGATAGCCCCGGCGGCGCCGGCTCGGGGGTCGAGCCGCGCCGCGGGCCGCGGGTCAGGAGCCCGATGCGAGCGCCACCGCGAGCCCCAGGAGCAGTACCAGGAGCAGCAGGCCCGGGAAGAGCAGCAGTGCCCGGCGTCCGGTCAGCCAGCGCTCGGCCGTCGTCGGGGGCGGCGCCTCCCGGGCCGGCCCCGGCGGGTCGGCCAGCCAGCGCCGGGCATCGGCCACCCGTACCCACCACCAGCGCGTGTACCCGGCGGCCACGCCGACGACCAGGACGGCACCCACGGCCGCGAGCACCGGTCGGCGGTCCCACTGACCGGCGACGAGCAGGCCCAGCGGTCCCAGCAGGAGGCACCAGCCGGCCCAGCGCACCTCCACCAGGTAGCGCGCCTGCCCGTCGACCCGGGCCCGCACCGCCGGTCCCGGGTCGACGTGGGAACGCAGGGCCACCTGGACCCGGTACGCGGCCGAGCGCCTGGCACGAGCGCGCGGGCCGGACTGGGCGGCAGCGGCCATCCCGGCCAGTGCCAGGACCGACCCGACCGCGACCCACGCGCTGCCGCCGGTCCAGAGCCCGAACCCGCCGGTCAGCAGGACGATGCCGGCGAGGAAGGCGACGAGGACCGGGGCCGCCAGCAGGTCCAGCCGGCGTTGCCCGCGCTCGGCCTCGGCCCAGTCGACGTCCCCGGTCGGCGTGGTCACGGGCGCCCCTGCGCGGAGGCGGGCCGGAGCGGGAGCGCGGACACGCGCCCACCGTAGGAAACGCCGGGTCGACCTGCAGTTGCACCGCCCGAGCACCGTCCGGACGGGGGAACGCGCGCCCCGGGCTCGGGAGGGCCGGCGGCAGAGCCCGGCCCAGGGGGGCGTCGAGGGGATCGAGGCACCCGCCCGCCGCGACCCGCGGAGAGGTGCGGTTGGCGTCAAGCGAGCCAGGGCAACAGGGGGTCGAGCCGCGGCGCCGTCCTCGACGACCGCCGCGGCCGAGGGGCCCGCCGGTCGAGCAACCGGGCGGAGGGGCCCCTCCGCAGCCGATCGGGGTGGCGACCACATGAACAGCCGCGTGGCTCACTCCCGGTCGCACGCGGGCAGCGAGCGCACGCCGCCACCGCCACCCGAGCCCCCCGACGTCCCCCTGACCGGCCACTCCACCCCGGCCGACGGCGAGCGCTGCCCGCACACGCACCCGCTGTGCGCGGACATGCGCTGCCAGCGGCCGCACCACGGTCCGGACGTCGTGTGCCACGCCGTCGGCCTCCAGCCCTACTGGTCGTCGTTCTGGGAGTCGCCCGGGACCTGACCGACGTGGCCGCCACGCCGCCCGCGAGGCCCCGGCGGGTGTTGCGCCACCGGGGCGGCTGGGTCCAGCCTGCGTCTGGCGGTCGGTGCACCAGGACAGCCCCGTGCGGACAGCCGGACGTGCGGCGAGCCGGAGTGGCGCTGTGGGCAGGTGACGCGTGCCTGCGTTCGAGGTCGAGGACACGACCGCTCTGCTGCGGCGGTACGAGCCGGTGGTGCGGCTGACCCGCGGCGAGCTGTTCCACCCCAGCTCGGTGACGGGCTACCTCGAACGGGCTGCGCTGCTGCGCGGGTCCGGCGGATCGACCCGCGTCCTCGCCGGCCCGGGGACGCTGACGCCCGACGCGCTGGCCGCGCTGGGTGCCCGGTACCGGGGCGAGCCGTTGTCCCTGCGCTACGTCCAGCAGCCGATGGGCCGCCGGGAGCACCGGCGCTGGCGGCGCAGCGGGACGTACCAGCCGCTGCGGACGTCGAGCGGCGCGGCGGCCACCGGGCTGCTGGCCCGGGTGGTCCCCGCGCTGATGCGGCTCTCGCTGCACCTGCGCGGCAAGGTGCCCGGTGGGTGGACCGCAGCCGCCCACGAGCAGACCCGGTCGGCCGCGGACGCCGACGCCTGCCACTACTACGGGCACGTCGTCCGCGACGGCGGGTACCTCGTCCTGCAGTACTGGTTCTTCTGGCCGATGAACGACTGGCGCTCGTCCTTCGGCGGGGTCAACGACCACGAGGCGGACTGGGAGCAGGTCAGCGTCGTCCTGGCCGAGGAGGGAACGGCCCTCACCCCGGTGTGGGTGCTGTTCGCCAGCCACGACGAGACCGGCGCGGACCTGCGGCGCCGCTGGGACGACCCCGACCTGGAACTCGTCGGCGACCACCCGGTCGTCTACGTCGGCGCCGGCTCGCACTCGGCGGCCTGCCTGCCCGGGGACTACCTCGTCGCGGTCGCCCCGGAGCTGCCCGCCTGGCTGGACCGGCCACGCCGGCGGGTCGCCCGCGTGCTGCCCTGGTGGGACCCGGACGCCGCCGGCATCGGCATCCCGTTCATCGACTCCCGCCGCGGCGACGGGCTGTCCATCGGCCCGGGGCAGGACCGGGAGTGGCACCGCGAGGTGATCGACGACGACACCGGCTGGGTGCGGGACTACCGCGGCCTGTGGGGGCTGGACACCGGCGACCCGTGGGGTGGCGAGCGCGCGCCGGCCGGGCCGCGCTACGAGCGCAGCGGCGCCGTGCGCCGGTCCTGGGCCGCACCGCTGGCCTGGGCCGACCTCGACGGTGAGCCGCCGACCCCCCGGGCGGCCGACGCGCTGTGGCGGGCCCGGCGCGGACAGCTGGGGGCCCGGCTCTCCGGCGTCCACGCGCGGTTGGACGCCGTGCGGGAGGAGCTGCGCAGCGCGACCGTCGCCGACCGCGCCGCCGGCCGGTCCGCCCAGCGCCCGAGCCGGGTGCGGGCCGCGCTGCAGGACCAGGTCGCCGGGCTGCGGACGCAGCAGGCGCAGCTGGCGGCCGAGCTCGACGCCCACGACGGGAGCCCGGGCACCCCGCCTCCCGTGCCCCACCCCCACGACCACCTGCGCCACCGGGCCCTGCCCCTGGACCGGGACACCGGCGCGCGCGCCCGGGCGATGCTGGTGTGGGCGTCGGCGTCCAGCACGGTCCTGTTCGCGGCGCTGGGCCTGCTGCTGCTGATCGGGGACGTCGGGCTGCTGGTCCCCGCGGCGGTCATCGTCGTCACCGTGCTGCTGGTCGAGGCGACGCTGCGCGGGCACCTGGTGGGGCTCGTGGTCAACCTCGCCCTGGCCGCGGTCACCGTCGCCGCCGCCTGGACCGTCGTCCTGCTCCTGGTCGACAACCTCCGGCTCGGGGCCGGGGTCCTGCTGCTGCTCGCGGCCGTCTACATGGCCGGGCAGACGGTCAGCGACGCGCTCCACCGCCGGCCGGGACGCCGGGACTGACCTCCGGCGGGCAGCGGTCGGTCAGGCGGCCGGGTCGCCGTGCCGGAGGTACCCGGCCGGGTCGCTGCTCGCGAGGGGACCGGCGGCCAGCCACCGGGCGAAACCGGCCGGGTCGCGTCGCTCGAGCTCGTCGAGGGCCTCCTGCCGGCGCAGGACCAGCGCCTGCCGCGTCGCGGGGTCCAGCGGGCCGTTCAGCGCCGTCGAGGTCCGGACCCACTCGCGGCCCAGGTCGCCGGTCGGCAGGTCGGCCACCGGCAGGACCGGCATCTCGGTCACCCGCGGCAGGCCGAGCGCCGCGCCCGGCCCCGGGGTGGCGGTGCGGCGCGACCGCAGCGCCCACACCCCCAAGGCGGTGGCCACGCCGCCCGCGGCCACCAGCAGCGTGAGCAGCGCACCGCCGATGGTCGCGGTGCCGGAGAGGACGAGGAGCACCGCGACCGTCGCCGCGGCGGTCCGCCAGGCGGCCTCCACCGCCAGCCGGCCGTTCCGGCCGCTGGACTCCCGCGCTATCCCCCACGCCAGACCGGCGGAGACCAGCCCGGCGATGCCGATCGCGACCAGGCCGCTGGGCGGCAGGGCCAGGCCGCCGACGACCGCGAACGCGGCGCCGCAGAGCAGCACGAGGCCGAGGAGGAGACGGGTGAGGGGGCCGCGGGTGGGCACGGGGCAGCCTCCAGGACTTGCCGGACTCGGGGTCGGGCCGCGGAGAGCGACCCGACCGCCCCCTACCCAGAACACCGGCGCTTGCACCCACCGTGTCGGCGGGTCTTCGCGACGGAGCCGGCGGTGCCGCCGACCGCCGGTCCGGCCGGGCACGACCGGCCCGGCAGGATCGGCGCCCGTGGGTTCCTCCGTCGTCGAGCTCGGTCCGCGGCTGGCCGTGGTGCTGGTGGTCCTCGCCGCCGTCGCCGCGACCGTCGGCCGGCTGTCGGGACTGGGCCAGGACCGCCCCGTCGCCGTCGCGGCGCTGCGGGCCGCCGTCCAGCTGGGGGTGGTCTCCGCCGTCCTGCTGGTCGTGGTGCACTCGCTGCTGCTGTCGGCGGCGTTCGTGGCGCTGATGGTCACCGTCGCGGCGGCCACCGCCGCCGGCCGGGCGACGGGGCTGCCGCTGCGGGCCCCGGGGGCGCTGCGCCGGGTGGGCACCGCCGCGCTGCCGGTGGTCGGCGGGGCGGGGCCGGTGGTGGCGCTGGTGCTGGCCAGCGGGGCCGTGCCGCTGCGCGGCGAGGCGGTCATCCCGGTCGCCGGGATCCTCGTCGGCGGCGCGATGACGGCCACCTCGCTGGCCGGCCGCCGCCTGCGGGACGAGCTCACCGGGCGGCGCGGCGAGGTGGAGGCCGCGCTCGCCCTCGGGTTCCTGCGGCGGGACGCCGTCCTGGAGATCGGCCGCGCCGCCGCGGCCACGGCCCTCGTACCGGGGCTGGACCAGACCCGCACCGTCGGGCTGGTGACCCTCCCCGGCGCGTTCGTCGGCGTGCTCCTCGGCGGCGGCAGCCCGCTTGAGGCCGGCGCGGCGCAGCTGCTCGTGCTGGTCGGCCTGCTGGCGACCCAGGTGGTCGCGGTGTGGGCGGTGACCGAGCTGGTGGCCCGGGGGCGGCTGCTCCCCGACGTCCCCCGCTGACGCGTCCAGGGACCTCACAGCCGACCGTCAGCCCCGCGGCAGCCGGGCAGCCGATCGTGGTCTGCGCGAGGGCGGCGGACCGCCGCCCGATAGGAGGACTCAGGAACCGTGAACCACTACGGCACCCCCACCGCAGCCCCGTGGACGCCGCCGGCCTGGCAGCAGCCGGGCGCCGTTCCTCCGCCGCCGCCCGGCTCCCTGCCCCCTGCCGAGCCGCAGCCGCAGGAGCCCCGCCGGCGGTCCGGCCGGCTGAGGATGGGCGTCGCGGGCCTGCTCGCCGGCGCGCTCATCGGCGGCGGCGCCGGCGCGGGCGTGGTGGCGCTCACCGACGACGGCGGGACGACCGGCACCACGACCGCGGCCGCGCAGAACGTGACCATCACGAACCCCGAGACGGCGACCGCCGTGACCGCCGCCGCGGCCAAGGCGGCGCCGAGCGTGGTGACCGTCTACGTCACCGCCCAGTCCGGCTCCGGCAGCGGCTCCGGCGTCGTCCTCACCGACGACGGCTACGTGCTGACCAACAACCACGTGGTGAGCCTGGACGGCAGCGCCGGCTCGGCAACCATCTCGGTGCGCACCTCCGACGGCACGCTCTACAACGCGACCGTCGTCGGCACCGAGCCGACCTACGACCTGGCCGTGCTGAAGCTGGACGGTGCTTCCGACCTGACGCCGGCCACCTTCGCCGACTCCGACGACGTGCAGGTCGGCGACCTCGCGGTCGCGATCGGCGCCCCGCTCGGGCTGTCGGACACCGTCACCGACGGCATCGTCAGCGCCACCGGCCGCGCCGTCGCCACCGGCTCCACGCAGGACGACGCGACGGTCATCGACGCGCTGCAGACCGACGCCGCGATCAACCCGGGCAACTCCGGCGGCGCCCTGGTCAACGGCGCCGGCGAGGTCATCGGCATCAACACCGCGATCGCCACGGTGGCCGCCGGCGCTCCCGGCCAGCAGTCGGAGAGCGGCAACATCGGCGTCGGCTTCGCCATCCCCGGCAACACCGCCGAGCGGATCGCGCAGGAGATCATGGCCTCGGGCTCGGCCCGGACGACGTTCCTCGGCGTGAGCGCGCAGACCGCGGCCGACGACGGCAACTCCGAGATCGGCACCGGCGCGCAGATCGTGCAGGTGCAGCCGAACAGTCCGGCCGCCGCCGCGGGACTGCAGGCCGGTGACGTCGTGACCGCCGTCGGCGACCGGGTGGTCACCACCTCCACCGAGCTGACCGCCGCCGTCCGCAGCGCGACGCCGGGCGACCAGGTCACCCTCACCGTCCAGCGCGGCCAAGCCACCTCCCAGGTCGACGTCACGCTGGGCAGCACCACCGACTGACGCACCAGCGCGGTCCGGGGCGGGGTGCCTAGGCTCGGTCAGGTGCCGGCACCCCGCCCGACCGCGACCGCGCCCCTGGCCCGCTCCCTCGACGACCCGGAGCGGGCCCGTGACCTCGCCCGCATGAAGCGGCTGGCGACCGGGCTGTTCCTGGCCGCCGCCGCGGTGTTCCTGACCTGCGTGCTGCTCGGCCCGGACGCCGGGGCGTGGGTGGGCTACGTGCGGGCGACCGCCGAGGCCTCGATGGTGGGCGCGCTGGCCGACTGGTTCGCCGTCACCGCGCTGTTCCGGCACCCGCTGCGGCTGCCGATCCCGCACACCGCGATCATCCCGCGCAAGAAGGACCAGATCGGCGCCAGCCTGGGCACCTTCGTCCAGGAGAACTTCCTGACCCGCGCCGTGGTCGAGGAGAAGCTGACCACCATCGACGTCCCCGGCCGGCTCGGCGGCTTCCTCGCCGCCCCGGGACGGGCCGAGCGGCTCTCCGGGGACGCCGCCGCCGTCCTCCAGTCGGTCGCCGACCTGCTCCGGGACGACGACCTGCAGCCCGCCGTCGCCGCCCTGGTCGACCGCAAGCTGCACGCCACCCCCGCCGCCCCGATCGTCGCCCGGGCCCTGGAGCTGGTCGTCGACGGCGACCGCCACCAGGAGGTGCTGTCGGCGGCGCTGCGCGGGCTGGCCCGCTTCCTCGACGACAACCGGGTGGTGTTCCGCGCCCAGCTCGGCGACGCCTCCCCCGCCTGGGTGCCCGACTGGGTCGACGACCGGGTCTTCGACCGGGTGTTCGCCGGGGTGATGCGGTTCCTCGAGGAGGTCGGCGAGGACCCCCGCCACGAGCTGCGCCGGGTCTACGACGCCCGGCTGCGCGCCTACGTGCACGCGCTGCGCACCGACCCCGCCGCCGCGGGACGGGTAGAGGAGCTGAAGAAGGAACTGCTCGAGCACCCCGCCGTCCGGTCGTGGTCGGGGTCGCTGTGGACCAACCTGAAGAACGCCGCGCTGACCGCGGCCGGCGACCCCGACTCCGAGCTGCGGGCGCGGATGACCGGGATGGTCCGCACGCTGGCGGAGAAGCTGCAGAGCGACCCGACCCTCCGCGAGCTGGTGCAGCGGCACACGCACACCGCGGCCGGCTACCTCGTCGAGCGGTTCTCCGGGGACGTGGCCGACCTGGTCGGCAGCACCGTGGCCCGCTGGGACACCGAGGAGACCAGCCGCCGCATCGAGCTGCAGGTCGGCCGGGACCTGCAGTTCATCCGGATCAACGGCACCGTCGTCGGCGGCCTGGCCGGCCTGGTGATCTACACGATCGCCCAGCTCATCGGCTGAGCGGAGTCGTACGGCGCGGTTTCCGCGCCCCTCCTACTCCGCTCGGCGGCGCGCCATCGCCGCGGCGTACAGCGCGATGCCGGCGGCGACGCTGACGTTGAGCGACTCGGTGTCGCGGGCGATCGGGATGCCGACGACGACGTCGCAGCGCTCCCGCACCAGCCGGGACAACCCCGTCCCCTCGGCACCGACCACGAGCGCCACCGGGTCGGCGAAGCCGTCGAACTCCGACACGTCGACGTCGCCGTCGGCGGCCAGGCCGACCGTCATCAGCCCGGCGTCCTGGTAGGACCCGAGCGCCCGGGCGAGGTTGACCGCCCGGGCGACCGGCAGGCGGGCCGCGGCACCGGCGCTGGTGCGCCAGGCGGACGCGGTCATGCCCACCGCCCGCCGCTGCGGGACGACGACCCCGTGCGCGTCGAAGGCCGCGGCCGACCGGACGACGGCGCCCAGGTTGCGCGGGTCGGTGACCCCGTCCATCGCCACGACCAGGGGCGGCCGGCCCGAGTCGCGGGCGAGGTCGAGCAGGTCGTCGGGGTGCGCGTACTCGTAGGGCGGCACCTGCAGCCCGATGCCCTGGTGCAGCGCGCCGCCGGACATCCGGTCGAACTCGGCCTTGCCGACCTCCAGCAGCGGCAGTCCGCGGTCGTTGGCCAGGTGCAGCGCCTCGGTGATCCGCTCGTCGGTCGCCGCCCGCGTGTCCCCGGTGACGACGTACAGGGCGGTCGCGGGGATGTGCGCCCGCAGCGCCTCCACGACCGGGTTGCGGCCGAGCAGCAGCTCGGGCGCCTCCTCGGAGCGCTGGCGGCTGCGGTCACGCTCGGCGCGGCGCCGCGCGTCGGCCTGGGCCCGCCGCTGCGCGGGGTGACCCGGCCGCATCTCCGCAGGCGGGGTGGCGCCGCGCCCGGCCAGGGATCGGCGGTTCTTGCCGCCGGTGCCGGCGGTGGCGCCCTTCTTGCCGGCGCCGCTGGTGCGGCCCCGGCGCTGGCTGTTGCCGGCCATCAGCGGCTCAGCTCCCATCGCGGTCCTTGTGGGGTGTCCTCGACCTGGACACCGAGCGCGGCCAGCTGGTCGCGGATCGCGTCGGCCGCGGCGTAGTCCTTGCGGGCGCGGGCGGCCTGGCGCTGCTCCAGCGCGAGCGAGACCAGCCCGCCGGTGACCTCGGTCAGCCGGTCGTCGGCGCCGGCGGCCCAGCGCGGGTCCAGCGGGTCCAGCCCGAGGACGTCGAGCATCGCCCGCGCCGAGCCCAGCGCCGCCGCGGTCGCGTCGTCGTCCCCGGCGGCCAGCGCGGTGTTGCCCTGCCGCACGGTCTCGTGGATCGCCGCGACCGCGGCCGGGGTGCCCAGGTCGTCGTCGAGGGCGGCGGTGAACTCCGGTGCGAGGTCCGCCTTGCCGGCGTCCGCACCCACCCGCTCAGCGGCCCGCTTCACGAACGACTCCAGCCGCCGGTAGGCCGCTCCGGCCTCCTCCAGCGCCGCGTCGGTGAACTCGATCGTCGACCGGTAGTGCGGGGTGACCAGGTAGTAGCGCAGCTCCACCGGCCGCACCCGCTTGACCACCTCGTCGACCAGCGCGGTGTTGCCCAGCGACTTGCTCATCTTCTCGCCGCCGAGGGTCACCCAGCCGTTGTGCAGCCAGTAGCGGGCGAAGCCGTCGCCGGCGGCCATCGACTGGGCGCGCTCGTTCTCGTGGTGCGGGAAGCGCAGGTCCAACCCGCCGCCGTGGACGTCGAACTCCGGCCCGAGGTAGCGCTCGGCCATCGCCGAGCACTCCAGGTGCCAGCCCGGCCGGCCGCGTCCCCACGGGGTCGCCCAGCCGGCGGTCTCCGGCTCGCCGTCCTTGTGCGCCTTCCACAGCGCGAAGTCCCGCGGGTCGCGCTTGCGCTCGTCGGTGTCGGTGTCGGCGGCCGGCTGCAGGTCGTCGGTGCGCTGGCCGGTCAGCTCCCCGTAGCCGGCGAAGGAGCGGACGTCGAAGTACACGTCGCCGTCGGAGGCGTAGGCGTGGCCGCCCTCGATCAGCCGCTCGATCAGCGCGACCATGTCCGGCACGTGCCCGGTCGCCCGCGGCTCGTAGGTGGGCGGCAGCACGCCGAGGACGTCGTACGCCCGGGTGCAGGCCAGCTCGTTGGTGTAGGCCCACGCCCACCACGGGACGCCGTGCTCGGCGGCCTTGGCGAGGATCTTGTCGTCGATGTCGGTGACGTTCCGGACGTAGGTGACCTCGAGCCCCTTGGCCGCCAGCCACCGGCGCAGGACGTCGAAGGCGAGCGCGGCCCGCACGTGGCCCACGTGCGGCGGGCCCTGGACGGTGAGCCCGCAGACGTACATGGAGGCCTGTCCCGCACGCAGGGGCGTGAAGTCGCGGACCGCGCGGGCGGCCGTGTCGTACAGGCGGAGGCTCACTGCGCGGAGTCTACGGAGCGCAGCGCCGGCTCTGCGCGGAGTCTTCGGGCGTTCGACTGTCAGCCCGGCCCGGCGTCCGTCGACCCGGTCCGGACCACCAGCGCCGTCGCCATCGCCGCGCGCCCCTCGCCCCGGCCGGTCAGGCCCAGGCCGTCGGTGGTGGTGGCGGTGACACTGACCGGAGCGCCGAGGGCAGCCGACAGCGCCGCCTCGGCCTCGGCCCGCCGCGGGCCGACCTTCGGGGTGTTGCCCACCAGCTGCACCGCGGCGTTGCCCACGCGCCAGCCGGCCTCGGCGAGCACCTCCCGGACGTGCTCCAGCACCGCCACCCCTCGGGCGCCGGCCCACCGGGGGTCGTCGGTGCCCAGCAGCCCGCCGATGTCGCCGAGCCCGGCGGCCGACAGGACCGCGTCGGTCAGGGCGTGCGCCACGACGTCACCGTCGGAGTGCCCGGCGCAGCCGTCGGCGCCCGGCCACAGCAGCCCGGCCAGCCAGCACTCGCGCCCGGCCTCGACCGGGTGCACGTCCACCCCGATCCCCACCCGCGGGAGCTGGTTCACCGCCGGACCTGCAGCTCGGCCAGCGCCAGGTCGTGCGCCACGGTGACCTTGGCGGCCCGCTCGTCACCGGGCACGGTGGCCACCGGGACCCCGGCCGCGCGCACCACCGCGGCGTCGTCGGTGAGCTCGGCGTCGTCGGGCAACCGGCCGTAGGCGGCGACGAGGGTCTCCCGGTCGAAGCCCTGCGGGGTCTGCACCCGGCGCAGCTCCTCGCGCGGGAGGGTGCCGGCGAGCAGCCCGTCGGAGTCGACGGTCACCGTGGTGTCCACGACCGGCAGCACGGGGACGACGGCGGGTGCTCCGGCGGCCACCGCGGCCAGCACCCGGGCCACGACGTCGGGCGGGGCCAGCGGGCGGGCGGCGTCGTGCACGAGGACGGCGTCGCAGCGGTCGTCGGCCGCCGCGAGGGCCGCCCGGACCGAGGCGGTGCGGGTGCCGCCGCCGACGACCAGCCGGACGTCGGTCGGCAGCACGGTGGCGAAGGCGGAGAGCTCGGCGGCCGGGACGGCGACGACGACCTCGGCCACCCCGCCGTCCCGGAGCGCGTCGACGGCCCAGCAGACCAGCGGCCGGCCGCCCAGGGGCACCAGCGCCTTCGGCCGATCTGCCCCCAGACGCAGACCACTCCCGGCCGCTGCGACGATGCCGACAGCGTGCACGGGAGTGGTCTGGACGTGCTGGAGCGCAGGAGAACTCGCGGGGACGAGCTCAGCTGGCGAGGACCTCGTCGAGGAGCACCTCGGCCTTGTCCTCGTTCGTGCCCTCGGCCAGGGCGAGCTCGCTCACCAGGATCTGGCGGGCCTTGGAGAGCATGCGCTTCTCGCCGGCGGAGAGGCCACGGTCCTTGTCGCGGCGCCACAGGTCGCGGACGACCTCGGCGACCTTGTTGACGTCGCCGGAGGCGAGCTTCTCCAGGTTGGCCTTGTAGCGGCGCGACCAGTTGGTCGGCTCCTCGGTGTGCGGGGCGCGCAGGACCTCGAAGACCCGGTTCAGCCCCTCCTGACCGACGACGTCACGGACGCCGACGATCTCTGCGTTGTCGGCCGGCACGCGCACGGTGAGGTCACCCTGGGCGACCTTGAGCACGAGGTAGGCCTTCTCTTCACCCTTGATGACCCGCTTCTCGATCGCCTCGATGAGCGCGGCACCGTGGTGCGGGTAGACAACGGTCTCGCCGACAGTGAAGCCCATGTGTGTGTGACCCCTTTCGCTGTCCACAGGTTACCACGCGAAACTGACGAAGGGGACGGCCCGAATTCGTAAACCCGCAGGTCAGCGGCGGAATGAACTGGTCGAGAGGGGTTGACATCGGCGTGGTGGATGTGCCTGCGCACCCCTCCCGCCCGGCGGTGACCGCCCGCGCGCTGGCGCTGGCCACGCACCCCGGCCCGGCCGTCGCGGTGACCGTCGTGGCCACCCTCCTCGGGGTCGCCGCAGGGGTCCCGGGCGGGCGGGTGGTCCTGCTGTCCCTCGCCGTCCTCGCAGGTCAGGCGTCCATCGGGTGGAGCAACGACTGGCTCGACGCCGACCGCGACCGCGCCGTCGCGCGGGCCGACAAGCCGGTCGTCCAGGGCGCCGTGGCCCCCTCGCTGCTGCGCTCGCTGGCCCTCGCGTCGGCCGCCGCGGCCGTCGTCCTGTCCCTGGTCCTCGGTCTCGTGCCGGGGCTGCTGCTGCTCGTCCTGGTCGCCAGCGGCTGGGCCTACAACGCGGGACTCAAGCGCACCGCCGTGTCCGTCGTGCCCTACGTGACCGGGTTCGGGGCGCTGCCCGCCGGCGTGGTCGCCGCCGCCCCGGGAGGACCGGTCGCGCCCTGGTGGCTCGTGGCGGCCGGCGGCGCGCTGGGGGCCGCGGCCCACCTGGCCAACGTCGCCCCCGACCTCGAGGACGACCTCGCCACCGGCGTCCGCGGGCTGCCGCACCGGCTGGGGGCGCGGGTCTCGGCGGTCACCGGTGCGGTCCTGCTGGGCGCGGCCTCGCTGGTGCTGGTCCTGGGTCCCGACGGCCGGCCGACGGCCGCCGGGTGGGCCGGGCTGGCACTCGCCGTGCCCGCCGTCGCCGTGGCCGCCCTGGCCGGTACGCCGCGCTTCCGCCGGCTGGCCTTCCCGGCGGTCATGCTGCTGACCGTCCTGGACGTGGTGCTGCTGCTGGCCGGTGGGGCCGCGGTCACCTGAGCGCGGCCCCACCGCCGGGGTCACTTCCGGCCGTGGCCCTTGCCGTTACCGTTGTCGTTGCCGTTGCCGTTGCCGCGGGACTCGACCTCGGCCGCGGGGACCGCCTCGGCGGTCTCCTCCTCGGCCTCGGGCGCCTCGACCTCGGTCTCGGGCTCCTCCGCCGCGGTCCGCTCGGCCTCGCGGGCGTCCTTGCGCTGCTGGTTGCGCGCGTGGGCCTGCTCGCTGACCGTGCCGCCGTCGACCCAGCCCTGGCGGGCACCCTCGCTCACCCACGAGCCGTGGGACTGGCCCTCGACCGGTCCCTCCTGCCACGCCTCCTGCTCGGGGGTGACCTCGTCGGCCGGCTCCTCGGCGTCGACAGGCTCCTGGGCGTCCTCCGGCACCCCGGTCTCCTCCGGCACCCCGGTCTCCTCCGGCACCTCGGTCCCCTCGGGGACCTCGGCCTCCTCCAGCGTCCCGGTGCCCTGCGGGTCCTCGGTGGCGCCCGGCGTCGCGTCGTCGACGCCTTCGGTCGCGTCCCCGGAGGGGGCTGTGGTGTCGCCGTCCGAGGCGGGCTGGACGACGGGGGCCGGCTCGTCCCGGGCGACGGCGACGGTGGCGGTCGTCGCACCGGCCAGGGCGACGACGACCGCGCCGGTGCCGGCGGCGGCCTTGGCGAGCGCGCCGGCCGAGGCGATCTTGGCGACGAGAGTGGTGAGCAGCATGCGAGGCCTCTTCCGTGAGGTCCGGGCGGGGCGCCCGGCCGTCCCGGGGGACGGTTCCTGGTGGGGGGTGAGGAGACCGGTCGCCAGCAGTTCGGCCAGGGCCGCGTTCGGCCGCCCGGGAGCCTCGGCGTCCGCCCGGACCGCGTCGGTGAACGCGGCCAGGCCGGAGGCGCCGTCGGGCACGGGGCGGCCGGCGAGGACGGCGTCGAAGGCCGCCTCGAGGGCTCGGTCGTCGGCTGGCGTGGTCATCTCGTCCTCGTCATCGCCGGAGGGCTCCAGAAGGGTGCGCGCCGACCCCCACCCGTTCGGGGGAGGTCGTCTCGAGGGTGCTGCGCAGGCTGCGCAGCCCGCGGCGTTGGAGTGCCTTGACCGAGCCGACGGAGCGGCCGAGCACGGAGGCCACCTGCTCGACGGTGAGGTCGCCGAGGATCCGCAGCAGGAGGACCGCGCGCTGGTCGGTCGGCAGCGTCGCGCACAACCGGTGCACGTCGTCGGTGCCGATCCGGACGAACGCGTCGTCCTCCACGTCGCCGCCGCCGAGGTCGCCGAGCACCGCGTCGTCGTCGGTCACCTGCGGACGGCGGCCCCGGCGACGCCAGTCGTCGACCAGCCGCCGGTGGGCGATCGTGAAGACCCAGGCGCGGAACGCCTCCTCGTCCCCGCGGAAGCCGGCCAGCCCGGTGAGGACGCCGATGAACGTCTCGCTGGCCAGGTCGTCCGGCTCGGCCGCGCCGTGGAGCCTCAGGTAGCCGGTCACGGCCGGCGCGAGGTCCCGGTAGAGGACCTCGAAGGCCCACGCGGCCCCCGCCCGGCCCGCGGCCAGGACGTCGTCGAACGGCAGTCCCGTCCGCATCCCGCCTCCCGTCGTCGCCCTCGTTGCTCCAGGGGAATCGGCAGACGTCGTGGCGAACCGGACCGGCACCACCCGGTCGGGTGGTGCGAGGCGACGACGGCGCGCCGGGGCGTCCCCTTCCCTCCGGGCGGGTCCCCGGGGCCGGGCGTTAGGCTCGGCGCGACAAGGGCCATCGACGTGCGGTGGCCGGCACGTCCCTGGAGGTCGACGGCTGTGAACCGCGCACTGCGCGCCGCCACGATGGGTGCCCTGCTCCTCAGCCCGATCGCGTTGACCGCGTGCAGCGCGGGGCAGGTCTCGCAGACCGCCACCCAGAACCGGGACAAGGTGGGCCCCGAGGCCCAGGCCGGCGACATCACCCTGCGCCAGGTCCTGCTCGAGTACCCCACCGAGGGCCGGTACGCCGCCGGTGACGACGCGTCCCTGTCCATGACGATCGTGAACGGCAGCAACGAGGCCGACACCCTGGTCGGCATCGAGGGCGACGCCTTCACCGGCGTGATCGTGAGCGGGCAGGCGACCGCGTCCCCCGCCGTCCCGGGCTCCCCCTCGGCAGCGCCGACCACCGGCGCGACGCCCTCGGCCCCGGCCGCGCCCGGTGCCCCCGCCGCGCCCAGCGCACCGGCCGCGCCGACGACCGCCACCGCGAGCACGCGGGTCGACATCCCCGTGCCCGCCCGCTCCAGCGTGCAGATCGGCGACGACGGCACGCTCACCGTCGACCTCGCCGACCTGTCGGAGGAGCTGACGACCGGCCAGACCGTCGACCTGACGCTGACCTTCCAGCGCGCCGGCGAGGTCTCCGTCCAGGCGGGCGTCGCCACCCCCGACCGCGCGCTGCCCCGCGGCGAGGGCTTCGACTTCCACGACGGGGCCGCGGAGGGCCGCGAGGGCGAGCAGGACACCGAGTCCGAGTAGCCGGAGGGCCCCGTCCGCGTCCTCCCCGGAACTGTCGTACCCGGCGGTTAGCGTCGCCGGGTGCCTTCTGCAGGAGTGAAGTCCCGCCCCGCCCACCGCTGCACCGAGTGCGGCTACGGCTCGGCCAAGTGGGTCGGCCGCTGCCCGGAGTGCCAGGCGTGGGGCACGCTGCAGGAGGTCGGCGTCCCGGCCTCGCCGCTGCGGTCCGTGGCGGCCGGCCCGGTGACCGCCCCCGCCGTCCCCATCGCCCAGGTGGAGCTGGCCTCCGCCCGCGCGGTCCCCACCGGCATCGACGAGCTCGACCGGGTGCTCGGCGGCGGGCTGGTGCCCGGCGCGGTGCTGCTGGTCGCCGGCGAGCCGGGGGTCGGCAAGTCGACCCTGCTGCTCGAGGTCGCGCACCGGGTGGCCGCGGCCAACGGTCCGGCGCTGGTGGTGTCGGGTGAGGAGTCCGCGGCCCAGGTGCGACTGCGGGCCGAGCGGATCGGCGCCCTGCACGACGGCCTCTACCTGGCCGCGGAGACCGAGCTGTCCGCCGTCCTCGCGCACGTGGAGCAGGTGAACCCCTCGCTGCTGGTCCTCGACAGCGTGCAGACGGTGCGCTCCCCCGCCGTCGAGGGCACCGACGGCGGGTCCACCCAGGTGCGCGCGGTGGCCAGCGCACTGACCGGGGTGGCCAAGAGCCGCGGGATGACGACGATCCTGGTCGGCCACGTCACCAAGGACGGCGCCATCGCCGGGCCGCGCACCCTGGAGCACCTCGTCGACGTGGTCGTCTCCTTCGACGGCGAGCGGCACTCCACCCTGCGGCTGATCCGGGCCACCAAGAACCGGTTCGGGCCGGCCGACGAGATCGGCTGCTTCGAGATCGGGGACCGCGGCGTCGTCGGCGTCCCCGACGCGTCGCACCTGTTCGTCTCCCGGCGGGCCGCCCCGGTCCCCGGCAGTTGCGTCACCGTGACGATGGAGGGCAGCCGGCCGCTGCTGGCGGAGGTGCAGTCGCTGGTCGCGTCCAACAGCGGGGGCGGGTCGCCGCGGCGGGCGGTCAGCGGGCTGGACTCCCAGCGGGTGGCGATGGTCAACGCCGTCGTCGAGCGGCGCGGCGGGGTGCGCCTGGCCGACGCCGACGTCTTCGCCGCCTCGGTGGGCGGCGTGCGGATCACCGAGCCCGCGGCCGACCTCGCCCTGGCGCTGGCGATCGCCTCCGCGGCCAAGGACGTCGCCCTCCCCCAGGGCCTGGTCGCGCTGGGCGAGGTGGGGCTCTCCGGCGAAATCCGGCGGGTGGGCGGGACGGGGCGCCGGCTGGCCGAGGCGGCCCGTCAGGGCTACCGGGTCGCGCTGGTCCCCGAGGACGCCGGCGCCGCGCCGAAGGGCATGCGACTGGTCGAGGTGCCCGACCTCGGGGCCGCGTTCGCCCACTTCTTCTGACTCTCCGTCACGGCCGGGGTCCGGTGTCTCGCCGGATCCGGTGAGGTGGCTCACGGACCCGGAGCAGTACCGTCGGGGCCACGTAGACTCAGCCGCCAACACACCGAACGTCAGGAGCGCTCGTGCCCCCCGCCGTGGATTCCGAGGTCGCGCTCCGCGAACTGCTCGGCCGCATCGCACCGGGGACGGCACTGCGCGACGGCCTGGAGCGGATCCTCGCCGGCCGCACCGGTGCGTTGATCGTCCTCGGCTACGACCGCGTCGTGGAGTCCATCTGCACCGGCGGTTTCGCCCTCGACGTCGCCCTGTCGGCCACCCGGCTGCGCGAGCTGGCCAAGATGGACGGCGCGGTGATCGTCTCTTACGACGGTGCCCGCATCGTCCGGGCCGGCGTCCACCTGATGCCCGACCCGACGGTCCCCACCGAGGAGTCCGGTACCCGGCACCGCACCGCCGAGCGGGTGGCGATCCAGACCGGCTTCCCGGTGATCTCGGTCAGCCAGTCGATGCACATCATCAGCGTGTACGTCGCCGGCCGGCGGTACACCCTCGAGCACCCGACGACCATCCTGGCGCGCGCCAACCAGGCCCTGGCCGCGCTGGAGCGGTACAAGCTGCGGCTCGACGAGGTGGCCAGCACCCTGTCGGCGCTGGAGATCGAGGACCTCGTCACCGTGCGCGACGCGATGAGCGTCAGCCAGCGGCTGGAGATGGTCCGGCGGATCGCCGACGAGATCGAGGGTTTCGTCGTCGAGCTCGGTACCGACGGCCGCCTGCTGGCCCTCCAGCTCGACGAGATGCTCGCCGGCGTGGAGGAGGACCGCGGCCTCCTGGTGCGCGACTACCTCCCGGGCGGGGCCCGCCGTCCGAAGACCATCGAGAGCGTGCTGACCGACCTGCGGGCGCTGTCGGCCACCGAGCTGCTCGACCTGTCCGCCGTGGCCCGCTGCTACGGGCTGCCCACGTCGGCCGACGCGCTGGACTCCCCGGTCAGCCCCCGCGGGTACCGCCTCCTGGCGCGGGTGCCGCGGCTCCCGGCCGGCATCATCGACCGCCTGGTCGACCACTTCGGCGGGCTGCAGAAGCTGCTGGCCGCCACGATCGAGGACCTGCTCGCCGTCGACGGCGTCGGCGAGGCCCGGGCCCGCGGCATCCGCGAGGGCCTGTCCCGCCTGGCCGAGACCTCGATCCTCGACCGCTACAGCTGAACGGCCCGGGGCCGTCCCTCAGGTGACGGCGAAGGCGGCGTCGGGGCTGGTCTTGGTGTCCAGCCGCCCGCGCAGCAGGTACTGCCCGGGGCCGACGGCCGTGCGCTGCGCGGTGCAGCCGGGATCGCTGGACAGGCCGCTCCACACCAGCGGGAAGGCGACCGACTCACCCGGTGCGAGGGTGCGGGTGTCGCTGCTGGCCTCGGGGAAGCAGTCGTTGCTGCCCCACAGCCGGTTGCCGGCGCCGTCGAGCAGCACGATCTCCTGCAGGCCCTTGTCGAGGGTCCGCACGCACGGCACCGGAGAGACGTTGGTGATCACCAGCTCGAAGGTCGGCTTGCTGCCCGCCGGCGCGCTGCCCGGCGTGCGCACCTGCAGGCCGATCCCGTCGTCGCTGCACGGCCCGCCCGGCTCGGGTGCCGGCGCGCGGGCAGGCTCCGGCTCCGGCTCCGGTGTCGTCTCGGGCGCGGGGGTCGGGGTCTGCACGCTGGCCAGCGAGGGCACCACCCGCTCCAGGGCCGGCAGCTCGGCCGGCTCGTCGGCGGCGGTGGTGGGCGCCGCGGCGGCCGAGGTGCTGCTGCCGCCGTCCCGGAGCGCGGCGACCAGCAGCCAGCCCGCGCCGCCGAGCACCGCCACGACCAGGAGCAGGACCAGCAGGCGACGCCGCCAGTAGACCGCCGCGGGGAGGGGGCCGACCGGGTGCAGCACGCCGAGAACCGTAGTGCGCCGACCGGGGGGCTCCCGCGTCGGCACGCCGTCCCCGCCGGGCGGCACACTGGACCCCCGTGGACAGCACCGCCCCGCCCCTGACCGGGACCGGCCTCGGCGAGGCCCTCGTCGACTGGTACGCCGACGCCGCCCGCGACCTGCCGTGGCGGCGCCCGGACGTCGACCCGTGGGCGGTGCTCGTCAGCGAGGTGATGCTCCAGCAGACCCCCGTCGCGCGGGTCGAGCCGGTCTGGCGGGAGTGGATGGCGCGCTGGCCCACGCCGGCCGCGCTCGCCGCTGCCTCTCCGGCGGAGGTGATCCGGGCCTGGGGCAAGCTCGGCTACCCGCGACGGGCGCTGCGGCTGCGCGAGACCGCCGTCGCCCTCACCGAGCGGCACGGCGGCGCCGTCCCCGCCGACGTGGCAGCCCTCGAGGCGCTGCCGGGCATCGGCACCTACACCGCCCGCGCGGTCGCCTGCTTCGGCCACGGGCAGCCGCAGCCGGTCGTGGACACCAACGTGCGGCGGGTGGTGGCCCGGCTCGTGCACGGCCGGGCGGAGGCGGGCACCGCGCGGACCGCCGACCTCGCCGACGTCGCCGCGCTGGCCCCCGCCGACCCGGCACGGGCGGTGCGGTTCTCCGTGGCGGCCATGGAGCTCGGCGCGCTGGTGTGCGTCGCCCGCACGCCGCGGTGCGGGGCCTGCCCGGTGCGGCACAGCTGCGCCTGGCGGCTGGCGGGGTGCCCGGCGTCCGACGGTCCGCCCCGCAGGGTGCAGCGGTTCGCCGGGACCGACCGTCAGGTGCGCGGGCGGCTCCTCGACGTCCTGAGAGCCGCTCAGGGGCCCGTGGCGGCCGTCGAGCTCGACGGCGCCTGGGACGACGCCGTGCAGCGCTCCCGGTGCCTCGACTCCCTGCTCGTCGACGGGCTGGTCGAGCAGACCCCCGACGGCCGGTTCCGCCTCCCCGCCTGACGGCGCACGCCCCGTTGATCATGGGGATGTTGCCGGCCGTCACGGCGCGTCCTCGCGTGTCGCCCGCAACAACCCCATGACCAACGAATCGGGACGGCCGGCGGGGTGGGGTGGGACGGCCGGCGGGGTGGGACGGCCACAGCAGCCCGCGCTCGTCCTCAGCGACGCGGGCGCGGGTTGCTGAGGTCGCGGAAGGTCATCAGCCAGCCCGCCAGCGCCACGACGAGAGCCAGCACCAACAGGACGGCGCGCAGCCAGCCGGGCAGGCCGCGCCCCTGGACCCACACCACGGTGGCGCCGACCATCGCCGCCACGATCAGCAGCCCGCCGTAGACCGGCGTCCGCCTCGGGTGCTCGCCCCGCGCCATGACGTCATCGTCCTGCGGGGTGAACGCCGCAGGGGCCGCCTCCCGTGCGGGAGGCGGCCCTTGTCGTGCTGCTACCGGGACTCGCTCAGTGGTCGGAGGTCCCGGTCGCCGGCGGCTCCTCGTCGCCGACCGAGAGCGCGACCGGCGGGGTGTCGGGGAGGTCGATCGGCTTGGCCTCGCCGCGGAAGACGAACTTCTGCTCGGCGCCCTCGCCCTCGACGTCCACCACGACGATCTGACCGGCGGTCAGCTCGCCGTAGAGGATCTTCTCCGACAGCGTGTCCTCGATCTCGCGCTGGATCGTCCGGCGCAGCGGCCGGGCACCCAGCACCGGGTCGAAGCCGCGGTGGGCCAGGAGCTTCTTGGCCTCCTGCGTGATCTCCAGCGACATGTCCTTGTTCGCCAGCTGGCTCTCCACGCGGGCGACCATGAGGTCGACGATCTGGATGATCTCGGCCTCGGTCAGCTGGTGGAACACCACGATGTCGTCGATGCGGTTGAGGAACTCAGGCCGGAAGTGCTGCTTGAGCTCGTCGTGCACCCGCGACTTCATGCGCTCGTAGTTGGACTGCGTGTCGTTCCCGGCCTGGAAGCCGAGGCCGACCGCCTTGGAGATGTCCCGCGTCCCGAGGTTGGTCGTGAGGATCAGGATCGTGTTCTTGAAGTCCACGATCCGGCCCTGACCGTCGGTGAGCCGGCCGTCCTCCAGCACCTGCAGGAGCGTGTTGAACACGTCCGCGTGCGCCTTCTCGATCTCGTCGAAGAGGACCACCGAGAACGGCTTGCGCCGCACCTTCTCGGTCAGCTGGCCGCCCTCGTCGTAGCCGACGTAGCCGGGAGGGGCACCGACCAGCCGCGAGACGGTGAAGCGGTCGTGGAACTCACCCATGTCGATCTGGATGAGCGCGTCGTCCTCACCGAAGAGGAAGTTGGCCAGCGCCTTGGCCAGCTCGGTCTTACCGACACCCGAGGGGCCGGCGAAGATGAACGAGCCACCGGGACGGCGCGGGTCCTTGAGGCCCGCCCGCGTCCGCCGGATCGCCTGGCTGACGCTCTTGATGGCCTCTTCCTGGCCGATGATCCGCTTGTGGAGCTCCTCCTCCATGCGCAGGAGTCGGGTGGTCTCCTCCTCCGTCAGCTTGAAGACGGGGATGCCGGTCCAGTTGGCCAGCACCTCGGCGATCTGCTCGTCGTCGACCTCGGCGACGACGTCCATGTCGCCGGCCTTCCACTGCTTCTCGCGCTCGGCCTTCTCGCCCAGGAGCTGCTTCTCCTTGTCGCGCAGCGACGCGGCCTTCTCGAAGTCCTGCGCGTCGATGGCCGACTCCTTCTCGCGGCGGATGGCCGCGATCCGGTCGTCGAACTCGCGCAGGTCCGGCGGCGCGGTCATCCGCTTGATCCGCATCCGGGCGCCGGCCTCGTCGATCAGGTCGATCGCCTTGTCCGGCAGGAAGCGGTCGGAGATGTACCGGTCGGCCAGCGTCGCGGCGGCGACCAGGGCGCCGTCGGTGATGCTGATCCGGTGGTGCGCCTCGTACCGGTCGCGCAGCCCCTTGAGGATCTCGATCGTGTGGGTGAGCGTCGGCTCGCCCACCTGGATCGGCTGGAAGCGGCGCTCGAGCGCGGCGTCCTTCTCCAGGTGCTTGCGGTACTCGTCGAGCGTGGTGGCGCCGATGGTCTGCAGCTCACCGCGGGCCAGCATCGGCTTGAGGATGCTGGCGGCGTCGATCGCGCCCTCCGCGGCACCGGCCCCGACGAGGGTGTGGATCTCGTCGATGAACAGGATGATGTCGCCGCGGGTGCGGATCTCCTTGAGGACCTTCTTCAGCCGCTCCTCGAAGTCACCGCGGTAGCGGGAACCGGCGACGAGGGCGCCGAGGTCGAGGGTGTAGAGCTGCTTGTCCTTCAGCGTCTCGGGGACCTCGCCCTTGACGATCGCCTGGGCCAGGCCCTCGACGACGGCGGTCTTGCCGACGCCGGGCTCGCCGATGAGGACGGGGTTGTTCTTGGTCCGCCGCGAGAGGACCTGCATGACCCGCTCGATCTCCTTGGCCCGCCCGATGACCGGGTCGAGCTTGGAGTCGCGCGCGGCCTGGGTCAGATTGCGGCCGAACTGGTCGAGGACCAGCGAGGTCGACGGGGTGCCCTCCGACGGGCCGCCGGCCGCGGCCGGCTCCTTGCCCTGGTAGCCGGACAGCAGCTGGATGACCTGCTGGCGGACGCGGTTGAGGTCGGCGCCGAGCTTCACGAGGACCTGGGCGGCGACGCCCTCACCCTCGCGGATCAGGCCGAGCAGGATGTGCTCGGTGCCGATGTAGTTGTGGCCGAGCTGCAGCGCCTCGCGCAGGGACAGCTCGAGGACCTTCTTGGCCCGAGGGGTGAAGGGGATGTGCCCGGACGGGGCCTGCTGGCCCTGCCCGATGATCTCCTCCACCTGCTGCCGGACACCCTCCAGCGAGATGCCCAGGGACTCGAGCGCCTTGGCGGCGACACCCTCACCCTCGTGGATCAGGCCCAGGAGGATGTGCTCGGTGCCGATGTAGTTGTGGTTGAGCATCCGGGCCTCTTCCTGGGCCAGGACGACCACGCGGCGGGCTCGGTCGGTGAACCGTTCGAACATCTGCTGCTTCTCCTCTGACCGGCTGGTCCGGCACTGCCCTCCCCGCGCTGGGGAGGAGCACCCGACGTCCGTCGGCGCGCGGCGCACCGGTCTTCCACTGTAGTCGCGGACTCCGTCCCTCCGTCGGCACGCGAGGCCGCCGGTGGAGGAACTGGAGCTGCCCGGTCCAACCGATGGTGGCGCGGTGGTGTTCCGGGACCGTTACGCCGTGAGCGGACGCGGTGTCAGCAGGTGAGCGCCAGGCACACCCAGCACAGCGGCCACTCCTCGTCGCCGTCGTCCGGCCAGGTCCACAGGGCGGGGTCGAGCAGGGTGACCGGCGCGAGGCAGAGCGCGCGGCCGGCGATCAGCCCGTCGGCGCCGACGGCGTGCAGCCGGGTCGTCGGCGCCTCGTCCGCGGCCGGGCGGCAGCCGACCTCGTCCACCCCGACGGTCCAGTGGCCGTGGTCGAGCGAGCCGCGCCCGGCGCTCCGGCCCGCCGTCACTCGAGGACCACCAGGACGCCGTCGGCCGCGAGCCGGTCGGTCAGCTCGTCGAGCACGGCGCGCGCCGCGGGCTCCACGGTGGCCTGCAGCCGGACGGCGATCCGCCGGTGCCCGTGCCGCTGGAGGGCCAGCACGGTCCCGCTGAGCAGGTCGGCGCCGACCTCGTCGAGGTGGCCCCGCGCCCGGACGAGGCCGCGGACCTGGTCCACGGTGGCGGTGAAGGAGGGGGCGAGGGGGGAGGTGTCCTGGGGGGTCGGGTCAGAGCTGGGATCGCGACCACCCGTCGTGGTCGCCCACGCCGCGTCTTGGCTCATACCCCAAGCGTTACTGGACCGTCCGTATCCACCCAGGGACCTAGGACCCTGACCTGCGACTTCAGGTGAACTCTCGGTGGCGGGGACGACAACGGCCCGGCTCCCCGAAGGGAGCCGGGCCGCATGACGTGCTGGATCGGCCCCCCTTACAGGACCCGCCCCGGCCCCGTCCCGGGTCCCGCCCCGAGCGTGCGAGGGGTGGGGAGGACGGGGTCCTTCTAGTGCGCGGCCTCGTAGGCCTCGACGACGCTGGCCGGGATGCGCCCGCGGTCGCTCACCTGGTGGCCGTTCTTCCGGGCCCAGTCGCGGATCGCGCCGGCCTGCTCCCGGTCCATCCGGCCGCCCCCACCGGTCGCGCGGGAGCGCCCGTTGCCGGACGCCCGGCCCGAGCCGCGGCCGACCTTGCGGGCGGCCTGGACGTACCGCGAGAGGGCGTTGCGCATCTCCTCGGCGTTCTTCTCGGACAGGTCGATCTCGTAGTTCGTCCCGTCGAGGGAGAAACTCACGGTCTCGTCGGCCGGGAGGTCCTCGTCGAGGTCGTCACTGAGGATCACCTGGACCTTGCGAGCCATTCCACTTCCCCACTTCCCGCTACGGCCCCTTTCGGGGCGGTCGGTCGCCCCGAAGCGGGGCAGTTGCTTTGCCGCCTCGAACCATAGTGCATTCAGCGAGAAGTCCGGAATGACGAAATACCGGATGGGGTGAGAAACGGACCGCGGAGTTCAGGACGAAATCGGCCGCACGAGCGGGAAGAGGATGGTCTCGCGGATTCCCAGGCCGGTGAGGGTCATCATCAGCCGGTCCATGCCCATGCCCATGCCACCGGTCGGCGGCATCCCGTACTCGAGCGCCTCGAGGAAGTCCTCGTCGAGCGCCATCGCCTCGGGGTCGCCGGCCGCGGCCAGCGCCGCCTGGGCGGTGAACCGCTCGCGCTGGGCCACCGGGTCGACCAGCTCGGAGTAGGCGGTCGCGCGCTCGACCCCGGCGATGTACAGGTCCCACTTCTCCGCCAGGCCCGGCGCCGACCGGTGCGCCCGGGTCAGGGGCGAGGTGTCCAGCGGGTAGTCGACGACGAAGGTCGGCGACTGCAGCGTGTCCTGCACCAGCGCCTCGAACAGTTCCTCGACGACCTTGCCGGGAACCCACTTCGGGTCCACGCCCACACCGTGGCGCTCGGCGATGGACCGCAACTGCTCGTGCGGGGTCTCGGGGGTGATCTCCTCCCCCACTGCGTCCGACACCAACGTGTAGAGCGGGATCTGCGGCCACTCGCCCGACAGGTCGATCTCGGTGCCGTCGTTGTGCCGCGCGACGTGGTCGCCGAACAGCGCCGCGCAGCATTCCTGCGTCAGTTCCCGGGTGAGCGTGGCCATCACCTGGTAGTCGGCATAGGCCTGATAGGCCTCCAGCATCGCGAACTCCGGCGAGTGCGTGCTGTCGGCGCCCTCGTTGCGGAAGTTGCGGTTGATCTCGAAGACCCGCTCGAGCCCGCCGACGATGCACCGCTTGAGGAACAGCTCCGGTGCGATGCGCAGGTACAGGTCGAGGTCGAACGCGTTCATGTGGGTGCGGAAGGGACGCGCCGCGGCGCCGCCGTGCACCGTCTGCAGCATCGGGGTCTCGACCTCGAGGTAGCCGCGCGCGGCGAGACCGGCGCGCAGCGTCGACATCACCGTGGACCGCTGCCGCACCGTCCGGCGAGCCTCGTCGCGCACGATCAGGTCCACGTACCGACGGCGGACCCGCAGCTCCTCGCTCATCGGCTTGTGCGCGACCGGCAGCGGGCGCAGCGCCTTGGCGGTGAGCTGCCAGGAGTCGGCGAACACCGAGAGCTCCCCGCGCCGCGACGTCCCGACCTCGCCCTGGACGAACACGTGGTCGCCGAGGTCGACGTCGGCCTTCCAGGCGTCCAGCGCGTCGGCGCCCACGCGGTCGCGGGAGAGCATGACCTGCAGCTCGGCGTCGCCCTCGCGCAGCGTCGCGAAGCACAGCTTGCCGGTGTTGCGGCTGAAGATGACCCGGCCGGTGACCCCGACCTTCTCCCCGGTCGTGGTGTCCGGCGGCAGGTCCGGGTGGGCGGCGCGGACGTCGGCCAGCGTGGTCGTGCGGGCGACGGCGACCGGGTACGGGTCGACGCCGGAGTCGCGCAGCCGGTCCAGCTTCGCCCGGCGGACCCGGAGCTGTTCGGGGAGTTCGTCGTCAGGCGGGCCGGGCGGTACGTCTGTCACGGGAGGCCAGCCTACGGGGAGGGCGGGCGACGTCCTGCCGCCTGCTGCCGTTCGAAGGCCAGCCGCAGCCCGTGCACGGTGAGGTCGGGCTCGCGCTCGCCGATGGACCGGCAGCTGCCGGCGACCAGCGGGGCCAGCCCGCCGGTGGCGACGACGACCGGCGGCACCCCGAACGAGTCCACCAGCTCCGCGGCGATCCGGGCCACCAGCCCGTCGACCAGGCCGGCGAAGCCGAGCACCAGGCCCGACTGCAGCGCGGCCACGGTGTTCTTCCCGATCGCGTGCGGCGGCACGGTGAGCTCCACCGACCGCAGCTGGGCGGCGCGGCTGGCCAGCGCCTCGAGGCTGACCTCCACCCCCGGGGCCAGCGCTCCCCCGAGGAACTGCCCGGACGGGCCGACGGCGTCGACGTTGGTGGAGGTGCCGAAGTCGACCACCACCACGGGCCGGTCGCCGCCGTCGGGCCCGCGCCCGTACAGCTCGTGTGCGGCGAGCGCGGTCACCACCCGGTCCGCGCCGACCTCGCGGGGGTTGTCCACGTGCAGCGGGACGCCGGTCCGGACGCCGGGGCCGATGAGGACGACCGGCACCTCGAGGGAGTCCAACAGCTGCCGCAGCGCCGGCAGCAGCGCGGGCACCGTCGAGCAGGCCGACACCCCGGTCACCTCGGTGTCCCGCAGCAGCCCCCGCCACAGCAGCCGCAGCTCGTCGGCGGTGGCCCGCGGCGCCGTCGTCACCCGCCAGCAGCCCACCCGCCGGTCGCCGTCGAAGGTGGCCAGGACGGTCTGGCTGTTGCCGACGTCGACGGTGAGCAGCACGGTCAGGCCCGCAGGTCGAGCGCGAGGTCGAGGATCGGCGCGGAGTGGGTGAGCCCGCCGACCGACAGGTAGTCGACGCCGGTCCCGGCCACCTCCCGGGCCACGTCGAAGGTGAGCCCGCCGGTGGCCTCCAGCTCCGCGCGGCCGCCCACGAGCGCGACGACCTCGCGCAGCGCGGCCGGCGCCATGTTGTCGCAGAGCAGGAAGTCGGCGCCGGCCTCGACCGCCTCGACGGCCTGGGCCGGCTCGTCCACCTCGACCTGCACGGTCACGCCCGGGGCGCGCTCGCGGACGGCGGCGACGGCGGCGGCCACCGACCCGGCCGCGGCGACGTGGTTGTCCTTGACCATCGCCACGTCGTAGAGGCCCATCCGCTTGTTCGACCCGCCGCCGCAGCGGACCGCGTACTTCTCCAGCGGCCGCAGCCCCGGCGTGGTCTTGCGGGTGTCCAGGACGACCGCGCCGGTGCCCTCGACGGCGTCGACCCACCGGCGGGTGAGCGTGGCGACGCCGCTGGCCCGGCTGGCGATGTTGAGGGCGCTGCGCTCGGCGGCCAGCAACGCCCGCACCGGTCCGCGGACGGTCAGCAGCACGTCGCCGCGGCTCACGCGGTCGCCGTCGGACGCACCCGCGGTGAGCGTGGCGCCGGGTGCGAGCCGGGTGAAGACCCGGGCGGCGACCGGCAGGCCGGCGACCACGCCGTCGGCGCGGGCCACCAGGTCGGCGGTCCCGAGCTGGCCGGCGGGGACGGTCGCGGCACTGGTGACGTCGTGGGTCACCGCGAGGTCGGGGGCGGCGGGCAGCGGCGCGCCGCCGGTGAGGTCCTCGGCGAGGGTGCGCTCGACCAGCTCGCCGACCCACGCCTCGGTCAGCCCGGTGCCGGTCAGGTCCCGGGGGTCGTTCACCACGGCTGCACCACCGGGGTGCCGACCGGGCGGCGGGCCACCGTCAGGCGGCCGGACGGGTCCAGGCGGACGTCGAGGTGCACGCGCCACTCCTCCTCGGTCTCGGGGTGGTCCTCCCGCCAGTGGCACCCGCGGGTCTCCTCGCGGGCCGCGGCCGCGGCGGTGAGGGCGCTGGCGACGGTCAGCAGGTCGGTGGCCTCCCAACCCTCCACACCGGGGGCGACCCCGCCCAGCCCGGCGGCCAGCGCGGCGAGCCGGCCGACCGCGTCGACGAGCCCGGCTCCGTTGCGCAGGGCCCCGACCCGGGCGGACATCGTGTCGGTCACCGCCCGGCGCCCGGCCGGGTCCAGCAACCCGGACGGGGCGGTCTCGGGGACCTGCCCCGGCGAGGGCGCGGGCAGTCGCCCGGCGAGCTCGGCCCCGATCCGGGCGGCGAACACCAGGCCCTCGAGCAGCGAGTTGGAGGCCAGCCGGTTGGCGCCGTGGACGCCGGTGCAGGCGACCTCCCCGCAGGCGTAGAGCCCGGGCACCGTCGTCCGGCCGGCGAGGTCGGTGACCAGGCCGCCGGAGGCGTAGTGCGCCGCGGGGGTCACCGGGACCAGGTCCGTGACCGGGTCGATGCCGGCGGCGCGGCAGCTGGCGGTGATGGTCGGGAAGCGTGCGGCGACGTCGGGCACCCCGCGGGCGTCCAGCCAGACGTGGGGGACGCCGTCGCGCAGCTGCACCGCGGTGATCGCCTTGGCGACGACGTCGCGCGGGGCGAGCTCGGCCAGCGGGTGCACCCCCACCATGAACCGCTCCCCCGACCCGTCGCGCAGGACCGCGCCCTCGCCGCGCAGCGCCTCGCTGACCAGCGGCTGCTGGCCGCGGGCACCGGGCCCGAGGTAGAGCGAGGTCGGGTGGAACTGGACGAACTCCAGGTCGGTGGCGACCGCGCCGGCCCGCAGGCCCAGGGCCACGCCGTCCCCGGTGGACACCGAGGGGTTGGTGGTGGCGGCGTAGACCTGCCCCATGCCGCCGGTGGCCAGCACGACCGCGCGGGCGCGCACCGCGCCGACGCCGTCCGCGCTGCCCTCACCGAGCACGTGCAGGGTCACGCCCGCAGCCCGGCCCTCGGCGTCGGTGAGCAGGTCGAGGACCATCGCGTGCTCGACCAGCGTCACGCCCGGGTCGGCGCGGACGGCGTCCTGGAGGGCTCGCTGCACCTCGGAGCCGGTGGCGTCGCCGCCGGCGTGCACGATCCGGTCGGCGGAGTGCCCGCCCTCGCGGGTGAGCAGCAGCCGGCCGGCGGGGTCGCGGTCGAAGGCGGCCCCCCAGTCCATGAGCTGGCGCAGCCGCTGCGGTCCCTCGGAGACCAGGACCGACACCGCCTCGGGCTCGCACAGCCCCACGCCGGCCACCTCGGTGTCGCTGGCGTGTGCCTCGGGGCTGTCGGCGGGGTCCAGGACGGCGGCGATGCCGCCCTGCGCCCAGCGCGTGGACCCGGCGTCCACCCGGACCTTGGTGACCACGGCGACCGACAGCCCGGCCGCCCGCGCGTGCAGCGCGACGCACAGCCCGGCGACGCCGGAGCCCACGACGCACACGTCGGCGGTGAGCTCCCAGCCGGGCGCCGGCGCCGACAGGCGCAGCGGGAGCCCGGTGACGGTGTCGGTCGCCGGTGCCGTCACCGAACCGGGACGCCGCGGTCGCTGCGCATCTGGTCGGTCGCGCCGGGGACCGGGGCCGAGGGGTCGCCGCCGAGCTCGACGATGCGGTTGGCGTAGTCGACGTGCACGACCCTGGGGATGTGGCTCTTGGCCTCGGTCTCGTCCATCAACCCGTAGCTGATCATGATGACCAGGTCGCCGGGGTGCACCAGGTGCGCGGCGGCGCCGTTGATCCCGATCACCCCGCTGCCCCGCTCGCCGGGGATGACGTAGGTCTCCAGCCGGGCGCCGTTGGTGACGTCGACGATCGCGACCTGCTCGCCGGGCAGCAGGTCGGCCGCGTCGAGGAGGTCCTCGTCGATGGTCACCGACCCCACGTAGTGCAGGTCGGCCTGGGTGACCGTCGCCCGGTGGATCTTGGACTTGAGCATCGTGCGCATCATCGGGAGGCTCCCGGGGGCTGGAGGGTGGGCGAGCTGAGGTGCAGGGGGGTGTTGTCGATCAGGCGGGTGCTGCCGGCGCGGGCGGCGACCAGCAGGCGGGCGGGCCCCGCGGCCGGGGCCGGGCCGAGGTCGGGGTCGGTGAGCGCGAGGTAGTCGGGGACCAGCTCGGGAGCGCCGGCCAGCACCTCCCGCGCCGCGGCCAGGACCGCGTCCGCGCCCCGCGGGCCGGCGGCGGCACCCGCGCGGAGCGCCCGGGACAGCGCCGCGGCGGTGGCCCGCTGGTCCGGGGAGAGGTACCGGTTGCGGGAGGACAGCGCCATGCCGTCGTCCTCGCGGACGGTGGGGACGCCGACCACCTCGGGGCCGAGGACGAGCTCGCGGGCCATGGCGCGGATGAGCACCAGCTGCTGGTAGTCCTTCTCGCCGAAGTAGGCGACGTCGGGGCGGACCAGGCCGAACAGCTTGGCGACGACGGTGAGGACGCCGGCGAAGTGCCCGGGGCGGACGGCGCCCTCGAGGACGTCGCCCAGCGGCCCCGGGTGCACGGTCACCCCGACCGCGCCGGGCGGGTAGACCTCCTCGACCGGCGGGTGGAAGACGACGTCGGCGCCCTCCTCGGCCAGCGCCGCGAGGTCGGCGTCCCAGGTGCGGGGGTAGCGGTCGAAGTCCTCGCCCGGGCCGAACTGGGTCGGGTTGACGAAGACCGAGACGACCACGGAGCCGCCGCGCTCGCGGGCGGCCCGGACGAGGGTGCGGTGCCCCTCGTGCAGCGCGCCCATCGTCGGGACGAGGGCGACCGGGCCGGGCAGGTGCGCCCGGAGCCGGGCCAGGTCCGCAGTGGTCTCCGCGACGGCCGGGGTGGTGGGGGCGCTCACCGCGAGCCCGCCGTGTCGGCGGCCTCGTACAGCAGGTCGAGCAGCGGCGCGCCCTCGTGGCGCTTGAGCCGGCCCGCGGCCAGGGCCCGCTCGGTCGTGCGCTGGGCCATCGCGACGTAGGCGGCGACCGACTCCGGCGCCCGCTCGGTGAGGGTCTCCAGGTGGTCGTGGACGGTGCCGACGTCGCCGCGGCTGACCGGGCCGGTGAGCCCCTTGTCGCCGCGCCGCAGCCCGTTGTCCAGCGCTGCGGTGAGCAGCGGGGCCAGCACCCGCGCCGGTTCGCCGACCCCCGCGGTCCGCAGCAGGTCCGCGGCCTCGGCGACCAGCGTGACCAGGTGGTTGGCGCCCGTCACGAGCGCGGCGTGGTAGAGCCGCCGGTCGGCCTCGGCGACGAAGAACGGCTCGCCGCCCATCTCGAGCACCAGCGTCTCGGCGACCGGCCGGTGCTCGGGGGCGCTGGTGACCGCGAACGGCGCGCCGGCCAGCCGGTCGGCGTCCTCGGGGGCGCCGGTGAAGGTCATGGCCGGGTGCAGGGCCAGGGGCAGGACGCCGGCCCGTGCGGCCGGGGCGAGCACCGCGAGGCCGTGCGCCCCGGAGGTGTGGAAGGTGAGCTGGCCCGCGCGCCACACCCCCGTCTCGGCCAGGCCCGCGACCAGGCCGGCGAGGGTGTCGTCGGGGACGGCGAGGACGACCAGGTCGGCGGCGGCGACCACCTCGTCGGTGGGGAGCAGCGGCGTGCCCGGCAGCAGGCGCGCGGCGCGCTCGGCGGAGGCGGTGGAGAGGCCGGCGGCGGCGACCACGTCGTGGCCGGCGGCGGCGAGGGCGGCGCCCAGGACGGCGCCGACGCGTCCTGCGCCGACGACCCCCACGCGGAGCCGGGCGGGAGCGGTGTCGGCGGGCAGGAGGCCGGCAGCGCGGAGGGTCCTGCGGGCAGCAGGCATCGGTGCACCTCTCGTTCCAGTCCCTCGCGGGTACCGGACTCGGGTTCGCGGCCGTCCTCGTCGACGACCGTCAGGGCGTGCAGGTCGTGCGGTGGTGCCGGCGCGGGCCCCGCTGCGGCCAGGGTGTGTCACGCGGGTTGAGCGCCGATGGCGAGTGTGTGACCGGCAGGCAGCCGGTGCAACGGCTGGGGGCTGTGGACTGGGTCACCCCGGCGCCGGCGGCCGGGCTGCCGGTGTCAGCGCCCGAGCACGCGGGCCAGGACGTCGTCGGGCTCGTCGTCGTCCCGGTAGCGGCGCCGCCGCCGGCCGCCGGACGCGCCGGCCTCGTTCGCGGCGAGGATCTCCGCCAGGCGCGAGGACCCGTGGTCGGCCCCGGGGACGGGGTCCCGGCCGACGGCGGGGCGCTGCTCGGTCGGCTGCTCGCCGGGCGCGACCGGCCGGTGCGGGTCATCGGTGTGCCGCCGGCGCGGCTCGGCGGCGGAGTGCCGCGAGTGCCCGGCCGAGGCCGCCTCGGCGGGCTCCACCAGGGACCGCTCGGCCAGCCAGTCCAGCGGCGGCGGGGGCGGCGCGGCCGCCGACGTCGCCGGGGCCGGGCGCTGCGGCGCCGGCGTCTCGACGCGCACCTCGGCGAACTGCCGGGTCGCTCCCCCACCGGTGAGGTCCTCCAGCCGGATCCCCGGCCGGGCGGCGGTTAGCTCCGGCGCCGGGGCGGCCCAGCCGGCGTCGATGGTGCCGGCAGCGGGCGCCTCGGTCGTCGCGGGAGCGGTCCGGATGGACTGGGTGCGCAGCATGATCCGCTCGACGAGCATCTCGCCGGACAGCTGCTCGGTGAGCTCCGTCCGCAGGCGCCCGACGTCGGCGCGCAGGTCGGCCAGCTGCGCCAGGTCCCCCCGCAGGTCGGCGAGCCGGTCCAGGCCGGTCCGCAGCTCGGCGAGCCGGGCGACGTCGCGGCGCAGCTCCGACAGCCCGGCCACGTCAGTGCGCAGCTCGGCCACCCGCGCCACGTCCCGGCGCAGTTCCGCGACACCGGCCAGCTCGCCGCGCAGCGCCGCGAGGTCGGCGCGCACCGCCTGCTCCGTCTCGCTCCGGACGTCGTTCTCCACGCGCAGCTCGAGCTCCCGCCGAGCGGCGACCTCCCGCTCCAGCTCCAGCTCGTAGGCCAGCCGCAGCTCGGCCTCCCGCTCGGCCGCCTCCCGCTCGACCGCCGCGACGTCGCCCCGGTCGGCGACCGCGCCGCCCCGCCGGGCGGTCACCAGCGCGGCGAGCACGAACGCCCAGGCCGCGCCGATCACCGCGAGCCGGAGCACCTGCGGGTCGTCGGTGACGAACACGACGACGGTGGCGGCGACGGCGAGGACGCCCCCCACCGCCAGACCGGCGGTCCGCACTCCCGGGGGGACCGCCTCGGAGCCGCGCCGGACGGTGCGGGAGCGGGGTCCGGAGCGCTGCGTGGCCACGTCGTCCCGGTCCCCCCGCATGGCGTCCAGGGTAACGGTGGGAGAGCCCTCGGTGACGTGCCGAAACGGCGCCGCCCGGCCCCCTGCAGGGTCCCACCGCGAGCTCGCGAGCGGTGGGGGCAGGGGGTCCTTCTACTGCGCGAGCGCCCCGTCGGAGCTGAAGACCAGGCCGATCGAGACCTCGCCCTGCTGGATCGCGGCCTTGGTCAGCGGGCCGCCCGGGTCCAGCTCGCGGAACTCGGCGAACTGCAGCCCGTAGGTCTCCTCCAGGCCCGGCTGGCAGAACGGCCGGTCCGGGCACTCCGCCGGGCCGCCGAGCACCAGCGAGCCGTCCCCGCAGGCGTCGGCCAGCTCCGACAGCGTCGCGACGCCCACCTGGTCGGCGAAGGCCTGGGTGACCGCGAAGGCGTTCTGGTCGGCGGCCTCCGAGGGTTCGCCGAACACCAGGCCGACCTGCTCGGCCAGCGGCTGCAGCGCGCTGACCGTCGCCTGCACGTCCCCGCTGGCGACCGGCTGCGCCTCGGGGCCGTTGACCTGGCGGTTGAGGAACTCGGTGACCGTCGACAGGTACTCCGGGAAGACCTGGATGTCCGAGCCGGAGATGAGGGCCGGCAGGTACAGCTCGCGGTTGCCGACCTCCCGGACGGAGGCGTCGAAGCCCGCGGCGTCGAGCACGTCGGCGTAGACGTTGGCCAGCACGGTGGACTCGGTGAAGTTGCCGCCGCCGACCGCGATGGCGCCGCTGCCCTGCTCCAGGGACGCGGCGTCGACGTTGTCCTGCACCCAGGCCGCGGCGACGTCCTCGGCGCTCTGGCGGTCGATGTCGACCGCGGCGTTGAGCTCGATGAGCGCGTCGGTGGTCAGCGCCGCCGAGACCGCGTCCAGCGCGGGGACCAACGCCGGGTTCGCCTGGGCGGTGGCGGAGTTGACCGCCGGGACGACGTTGTCGGCGTTCTGCAGCTGCTGGTCGTCCTCGAGCACGACCAGCTGCTCGCCGGCCACGGGGGCGCAGGCGTCCCCGGCCGCGGTGGCCCCGGTGGTCTGGCCGCCGCCGGTCCCCGACGAGCCGGACTCGCCGCAGGCCGTCGCGGTGAGCAGCACCGCGGCCAGCGCGAGAGGAGGGACGATCCGGGTACGGCTGCGCATGGTGCCCGCCTTCTGTGTCCCGTGCGGCCGGGGGCGGCCGCGACGCGTGTCTGGCGGGAGGAGTCCCGCGCCGGTCATGCAACCGCCTGGCCAGGTCGGAGGCCAACCCCGGCGGAGAGGTGTTGCGCGGTTGTTACCGACGGCTCAGAGGGGGACGCCCGACGCGGTGGGTTCCGGCGTCCCGGAGGGCTCGCGCCGTCCCGCGCGGAAGGGCAGCCGGCGCGGGCCCGGGGTGACCGCCCACGACACCAGCACCAGCACCAGCTCCGTGAGCAGCGCGAGCCCGGCCACGAGGAGGGCCCCGGCGAGGATCTGACCGAGGTCCTGCTGACCGAACCCGAGGTTGATGATCCGGCCCAGTCCACCGCCGCCGACGAGGGCGGCGAGGGTCGCGGTGGCGACCACCTGCACCGCCGCCGTCCGGACGCCGGTCATGACCAGGGGCAGCGCCAGGGGCAGGTCGACGCGGGACAGCAGCTGGCGGCGGCTCATGCCCATCGCCCGCGCTGCCTCGCGCACGTCGCGGTCGACCTCGCGGAACCCGACGAAGGTGTTGGTGAGCATCGGCGGGACGGCGAAGACGGCGAGCGCGAGGACCGTGGCGGTGTCGCTGAAGCCGATCGGCGTCACCGCGAAGACGGTGAGCAGGGCCAGGGTCGGCACCGCGCGGCTGACGTTGGAGAGGACGACGATCCCGCCGGCGCCGCGGCCGCTGCGGCCCAGCGCGACCCCGGCCGGGATGGCGAGGACGGCGGCGAGCAGCACCGCGGCGGCGGAGACGGTCAGGTGCTCGGCGAGCAGGTCGAGGATGCCGCCGGACCGGGTCCAGTTGAACGGGTCGTTGAGGTAGACGAGCGCGTCGCCGAACGCGTTCACGCCCGGGCCGCCCGGGTCCACGGCGTGAGCAGCCGCTCGACGCCGGCCAGCAGGACGTCGGCGACCAGCGCCAGCAGCACGCAACCGACGGCGCCGGTCACGATCTCAGCCCGGTAGAAGTTCGCGTTGAACCCGCCCACGATCAGCTGCCCGAGCCCGCCGTTGCCCGTGATGACGCCGACGGTGACCAGGGCGACGGTGGAGACGGTGGCGATCCGCAGGCCGGCCATGAAGGTCGGCAGCGCCAGCGGCAGGTCGACCTGCCAGAACAGCCGCGCCGGGCCGTAGCCCATCCCCCGCGCGGCCTCGCGGACGTCGGCGGGCACCCCCTGCAGGCCGACGAGGAAGTTCCGGACCAGGATCACCAGCGTGTAGAGCGTGAGCCCGAGCAGCACGGTGGTGGCCGACAGCTGCCCGGTGAAGGGCGCGAGGAAGGCGAACATCGCCAGCGAGGGGACCGTGTAGACCACCGTCGACAGGCCCAGCACCGGCCCCGACAGCAGCCGCGAGCGCCGGGCCAGCAACGCCAGCGGCAGCGCGACCAGCGCCCCCAGCAGGACCGCGCCCACCGTGAGCCTGACGTGCTGGCCCAGGTAGCCCACAATGGTGTCCCAGTTGTCGGTCACGTACGACGGGCTGAACCAGGGGTTCGGCGCCTCGTCCGCCGCGAGCACCACCAGGTCGCTCGCCGCACCCAGCAGCGGGTGCGCACCCAGGAAGGCCACGTCGTGGACGCTACTGCCACCGCCGCCTCGCCGACGGACACGGCCAGGGAGGGCGGCGCCCAGGAGATCCGGCTCGAGGGCGTCAGCAAGGTCTACCCGGACGGCACCGTCGGCGTCGCCGAGCTGGACCTGACCTTCGCCGCCGGAGAGCTGTCGGTGCTGGTCGGCCCGTCCGGCTGCGGCAAGACGACGACGATGAAGATGATCAACCGGATCATCGAGCCGACCACCGGCCGCATCCTGCTCGGCGGCGAGGACGTCACCCGGGTGGATGCCGACCGGCTGCGCCGCCGGATCGGGTACGTCATCCAGAGCGTGGGCCTCTTCCCGCACCAGACCGTGCGCACCAACGTCGCGACCGTGCCGCGGCTGCTCGGGTGGGACCGCGGGCGCATCCGGGCCCGGGTCGACGAGTTGCTCGCGACGGTCGGCCTCGACCCCGCCGTCCACGGGGACCGCTACCCCGCCCAGCTCTCCGGTGGCCAGCGGCAGCGGGCCGGCGTGGCCCGGGCGCTGGCCGCCGACCCCGCCGTCCTGCTGATGGACGAGCCGTTCTCGGCCGTCGACCCCGTGGTGCGCGAGCGGCTGCAGGCGGAGTTCCTCCGGCTGCAGGAGACGGTGCGCAAGACGATCGTCTTCGTCACCCACGACATCGAGGAGGCGGTCCGGCTCGGCGACCGCATCGCCGTGATGAGCACCGGCGGGCACGTCGAGCAGTTCGCGCCGCCGGCCGAGCTGCTGGGGCGGCCGGCCAACCAGGTGGTGGCCGACTTCGTCGGCGGCGACCGCGCCCTCAAGCGGCTGGCGGTCACCCCCATCGACCCGGCTGCGCTGGAGCAGCCGCCGACGGTGGGCCTCGGCGACGGCCTGGCCGACGTGGGCGTCGCGCTGGACCGCGCCGGCTCGGACTGGGCCGTGGTGCTCGACGGCTCCGGCCGGGCGGTGGGCTCGCTGCCGTCCGCGCGGGCCGCCGGCGCCGGGACGGTGGGCTCCGCCGTCGTCCGCAGCGACGGGGCCGTCCCCGTGGACGCCTCGCTGCGGACGGCGCTGGCCACCCTGCTGCAGTCCGACGCCGGCTGGGTGGCGGTGGTGGACGGCGACCGCTACCTCGGCGTGCTCACCCCGGGGTCGCTGCACGCGGCGCTGCGGACGTCGGTCCGCGGCTGACTACCCTCGCGCGCCGAGCTGCGGTTCGTCGTCCTCCGAGGACGGCGGGATGCGGCAGACCGACTCGAGCCACAGCGCGGCGCCGACCAGCGCGGCCGAGCACACGACGCCGATGAGGCCCGCGACGGCGTCCCCGCCCGCGGCCTGCAGCCGGGACAGGGCCGGGACGACGTACAGCAGCAGCCCGACCCAGGTGCCGAGGAACACGGCGCCGACGTAGGCGCTGGCCTGGGCGAGCACGGCCAGCCGGGCCACGAGCATGGGTTCCACCGGCCGCACCGGGGCGTACCCGCGCTCGGCCGGCGGGCGGCGGTCCCGCTGGGCCGCCAGCCGGGCGCGCAGCGTCCGGGCGCCGAGCAGCTCGGCGACGGCGAGCACCCCGATCGGCACCGGCAGCCACCAGCGCAGCTCCGGCAGCGACCCGTAGACGGCGCGCACCACCAGCCAGACCGCCACCGCCAGGCCGACGGCCAGGACGGCGAGGTCGCGCCGGGACACCGGTCTCAATGCAGGTGCTCCCAGCGGACCACCGCCGCGACCTCCTCGGGCGGCAGCGCGGCGACCAGGTCGACCACCCGGCCGTGCCCGGGCAGCACCGCCGTCGGGTCCAGCGAGGCCCACGGGACGAGCACGAAGGCCCGCTCGTGCGCCCGCGGGTGCGGCAGGGTCAGCCGGGGGTCGTCGGAGTGCACCGGCCGCCCGTCGTCCCCGGTGACCGTGACGACGTCGACGTCGAGGGTGCGCGGCCCCCACCGGACCTCGCGGGTCCGGCCCGCGGCCTGCTCGAGCTCGTGGGCGCGCGCCAGCCACCCGGCCGCGTCGTGGGGCCCGCGGACGACGACGACCGCGTTGAGGTAGGGCGGCTGCTCGACCGGCCCCCACGGCGGGGTCTCGTACAGGGTGGACCGCGCCACCAGCACGCCGTCGTCCTTGAGGGCGGTGATCGCGCCGCGGAGGGTGGCGGCCCGGTCGCCGAGGTTGGCGCCGAGGGACAGGACCGCGCGGCTCATGCCCGCTGCCGCCGGATGCTCACGGTGACGTCGTCGAAGGGCACGCCGAGGTCGGCCTCGGGCTTGTGCACGGTGATCTCGACGGCGTCGACCAGCGGGTCGGCGAGGCAGACGTCGGCCAGCCGCTGGGCGAGGGTCTCCAGCAGGTCGACCGGCTCCCCGGTCAGGACCGCGTGCAGCGCCTGGGCCAGCTCGGCGTAGTTGACCGTCTTCTCGAGGTCGTCGCCGGCCGCGGCCGGGGCGGTGTCGAGCTCGAGGACGGCGTCCACGCGGAAGGTCTGCCCCCGCTCGCGCTCGAACGCGTAGACCCCGTGGTGGGCGTGGGCGGTGAGCCCGCGGACCGCGATGCGGTCGGGGCGGCGGGCCGGGTGGTCACTGGGCATGCGGCTTCCTCTCCCGGCGGGCGGCCTGGACGGCGGCGACGGTGCGGACGGCGTCGGCCGAGGCGGCCGCGTCGTGCACCCGCACCCCCCACGCGCCGGCCTCGGCGGCGAGCACGGTGGTGGCCAGCGTGGCGGCGTCGCGCTCCTCCGCGGGGCGCACCGTGCCGTCGGGGGCGGCGAGCAGCCGGCCGAGGAAGGTCTTGCGCGAGGCGCCGACGAGCACCGGCAGCCCGAGGGCGATCAGCCGGTCCAGGCCGGCGAGCAGCGCCCAGTTGTGCTCGGCGCGCTTGGCGAAGCCCAGCCCGGGGTCGAGCACCAACTGCTCGGGCGCCACCCCGGCGGCCACGACGTCCTCCACGCGGGCGGTGAGCTCCGCGCAGACCTCGGTGACGACGTCGCCGTAGCGGGCCGCGGCGTACATCTCGCGGCTGTGCCCCCGCCAGTGCATGAGCACCCACGGGACGCCGGCGTCGGCGACCAGCCGGGCCATGCCCGCGTCGGCCAGCCCGCCGCTGACGTCGTTCACCAGCACCGCCCCGGCGCTCAGCGCCGCCTCGGCCACCTCGGCGCGGGTGGTGTCGACGCTGACCCGCACGCCCGTGCCGGTGAGCTCGCGGACCACCGGCAGCACCCGCCGGCACTCCTCGTCGGCGTCGACCCGGTCGGCGCCGGGCCGGGTGGACTCCCCGCCCACGTCGACGTAGTCGGCGCCGGCCGCGTGCATGGCCAGGCCGTGGGCGATCGCCGAGGGGGCGTCGGCGAAGCAGCCGCCGTCGGAGAAGGAGTCCGGCGTGACGTTGAGGACCCCCATGACCACGCAGTGGCCGGGGCGCGGCAGCTCGAGGGGTGTCACCGACCCCTGTCCACGGCTCGGTTCCGGACTCGCTCCGCTCCTCGGTCGCTGGCGCTCCCTGCGATGCTCACTCGACCGTCACCCTCGCACCACGAGGCTCATCGCCTCGCTGCGCGTCGCCGGGTTGTCCCGGAAGATCCCGCGGACGGCGGAGGTCACCGTGGTGGAGCCGGGCTTGCGGATGCCGCGCATGGCCATGCACAGGTGCTCGGCCTCGATGACCACCAGGACGCCGCGGGGCTTGAGGACCTCGGCCAGCGCGTCGGCGATCTGGCTGGTCATCCGCTCCTGCACCTGCGGGCGGCGGGCGTAGACCTCGACCAGCCGGGCCAGCTTGGACAGCCCGGTCACCCGGCCGTCGTCGCCGGGGATGTACCCGATGTGCGCGACCCCGTGGAAGGGCACCAGGTGGTGCTCGCAGGTCGAGTACATCGGGATGTCCTTGACCAGGACCATCTCGTCGTGGTCCTCGTCGAAGGTGGTGGCGAGGACGTCGACGGGGTCCTGCCACAGCCCGGCGAAGGTCTCGGCGTAGGCGCGGGCCACCCGGGCCGGGGTGTCCTTCAGGCCTGGGCGGTCCGGGTCCTCCCCCACTGCGAGGAGCAGCTCGCGGACGGCGGCCGCAGCCCGCTCCTCGTCGATGCCCGTGCGCGGTGGGGCCGGCAGCAGCTGGTCCTCCGGCTCGGCCGGGATCTCGCTCACCGCTGGACGGGGGCGCCGATGTCGCCGACGGCGGTGCTGCCCTGACCGACGTGCCCGTTCCCGTTCTGCGCCGCCTGCTCGGCCGGCGTCAGGACCGGCGGCAGGTCGGAGGGGGTGCGCTTGCCGAAGCCGTTGTACGGCGCCAGCGAGGGCCGCTTGGTGACCGGGGAGCAGATCCGCGCCATGTCCTCCTTGGAGAGGGTCTCCTTGTCGATCAGCTCGAGGACGAGCTGGTCGAGGACGGCCCGGTACTCGACCAGGATCTCCCAGGCCTCGTCGTGCGCCGCCTCGATCAGCGCCCGGATCTCGGCGTCGATGTCGGCGGCGACGGCCTCGGAGTAGTCCGGGTGCGAGCGCATGTCGCGGCCCAGGAACGGCTCGGAGTCGTTGGTGCCGTACTTCACCGCGCCGAGCTTGGCGCTCATGCCGTACTGGGTGACCATCGCCCGCGCCAGCGAGGTGGCCTTCTCGATGTCGTTGCCGGCACCGGTGGTCGGCTCGTGGAAGACCAGTTCCTCGGCGGCCCGACCGCCGAGGGCGTAGGCCAGCGTGTCGATCATCTCCGACCGGGTCTGGGTGTACTTGTCCTCGGTCGGCAGCACCAGCGTGTGCCCCAGCGAGCGCCCGCGCGGCAGGATCGTCACCTTGTGCACCGGGTCCAGGTTGGGCAGCGCGTGCGCCACGAGGGCGTGCCCGCCCTCGTGGTAGGCGGTGACCTTCTTCTCCTTGTCGCTCATCGCCCGCGTCTTGCGCTCGGGGCCGGCGATGACGCGGTCGATCGCCTCCTCGAGGGTGGCGTCGGTGATCACCGTGCCGTTGTTGCGGGCGGTGAGCAGGGCCCCCTCGTTGAGCACGTTGGCCAGGTCCGCGCCGGTGAAGCCGGGGGTGCGGCGGGCGACGGTCTCGAGGTCGACGTCCTGCGCGAGCGGCTTGCCCTTCGCGTGGACGGCGAGGATGGCCTTGCGGCCCTCCAGGTCGGGCCGGTCGACGGCGATCTGCCGGTCGAACCGGCCCGGGCGCAGCAGCGCCGGGTCGAGGATGTCCGGCCGGTTGGTGGCGGCGATCATGATGACCCCGCCCTTGACGTCGAAGCCGTCCATCTCGACGAGCATCTGGTTGAGGGTCTGCTCGCGCTCGTCGTGGCCGCCGCCCATGCCGGCGCCGCGGTGCCGGCCGACGGCGTCGATCTCGTCGACGAAGATGATCGCCGGCGCGTTCTGCTTGGCCTGCTCGAACAGGTCGCGGACGCGGCTTGCCCCGACACCGACGAACATCTCGACGAAGTCCGACCCGGAGATGGAGAAGAACGGCACCCCCGCCTCGCCGGCGACGGCGCGGGCGAGCAGCGTCTTGCCGGTGCCGGGCGGGCCGAACAGCAGCACACCCTTGGGGATCTTCGCGCCCACGGCCTGGAACTTGACCGGGTTGGCCAGGAAGTCCTTGATCTCCTGGAGTTCCTCGATCGCCTCGTCGGCGCCGGCGACGTCGGCGAACGTCGTCTTCGGGGTGTCCTTGCTGACCACCTTGGCCTTGGACTTGCCGAAGGCCATCACGCCCCGGCCGCCGCCCTGCATCGAGTTGAACAGCCAGAACAGCAGCAGGAGGAGGATCACGAACGGCAGGAAGCTGATCAGCAGGCTGACCAGCACGCTGTCCTGCGTGACGTTGGTGTTGAAGTCGACGCCGTCCCCGTTGCCGTTCAGGCCCGAGACCAGGTCGAAGATGTCGTCGGAGGCGCCGATCGGGTAGGACGCGGTGATCTGGTCACTGCCCTCGACCGGGCTCTTCAGGTCCAGGTCGAGCGTCTGTTCCTTGTCGTTGATCGTGACCGTGTCGACGTTGCCGCCGGTGATCTGCTCGATCGCGGTCCGGGTGCTGACCTCCTCGTAGCCGCCGTTGCCGCGGAACAGCGAGGAGAACGCCAACGCCAGGAGGACGACGAGGACGACCCAGAACCACACGGAGCGGAAGATCTTCTTGCGTTCCATACACCGATGCCGGGCGGCCGGGGTCCCCGGCCTGACCCGTCCACCCTCCTGATCGTCCGCCGGGACGCTCCCTGCGACCTGGGCGGGCCACCCCGGCGCTCGGTGCAGCGTCGTTGGATCGACGGTACACCGGCGAACCTGTGCGACCGCTGTGCGTGAGCCGGGGATCCCCCCTCAGCTGGAGTAGACCTCCGGCTTGAGCGTGGCGATGTAGGGCAGGTCGCGGTACCGCTCGGCGTAGTCCAGACCGTAGCCGACGACGAACTCGTTGGGGATGTCGAAGCCGACGTAGCGCACCGGCACCTCGACCTTCACCGCGTCGGGCTTGCGCAGCAGGGCGCACACCTCGAGGGAGGCCGGACGGCGGCTGCCCAGGTTCTTCAGCAGCCAGGACAGGGTCAGCCCCGAGTCGATGATGTCCTCGAGCACCAGCACGTGCAGGTCGCTGATGTCGCGGTCGAGGTCCTTGAGGATCCGCACGACGCCGGAGGAGCTCGTCGACGACCCGTAGGACGAGACGGCCATGAACTCCATCTGGGTGGGCAGCTGCAGCGCCCGGGCGAAGTCGCTCATGAACAGCACCGCCCCCTTGAGGACGCCGACCAGCAGGACCTCCCGGCCCGCGTAGTCCTCGGCGATCTGGGCGGTGAGCTCGCCGATCTTGGCCTGGATCTGCTCCTCGCTGAGCAGCACGTGGTCGATGTCGGGGCCGTAGCCGTGGTGGTTGCCGAGCTCTGCGTGGTCGCTCGCGGCCTTGCTCACGCCGATGGCTCCTCGAGGGTGTCTGGTGCGTCCCCGGCACGGGGGCCCCGCGCGTCGGGGGGCAGGAACACCAGCCTGCCAGACGTCCGGAGCACCCCGGCACCGCCGGGTAGGTCCACCCGGCCCTGCCCGCGCCACCCCGTGACGAGCGTCTCGACCGCGCGCAGGTGCACCGCCTGCAGGTCGGGGACCCCGGCCGCGCGCAGCCAGCCGCGCAGCACCCGCCGGCGCAGCGCCGCGGGCAGGGGCAGCAGCGGGCGGGCGGGCAGGCCGCCGTCCCCCGCCTCCGCGGCCAGCCGGGCCAGCTCGGCCGCGGCGAGCCCGTCGAGGGCGTCGAGGTCCTCCCGGAGCAGCTCGGCGGTCCGCGCCAGGGCGGGGGCCACGCCGCCGCCGAGGACCTCCTCCATCAGCGGCAGCACCTCCCCGCGCAGCCGGGCCCGCGTGAAGGCCGGGTCGGTGTTCCACGGGTCGTCCCACACCGGCAGCCCCTGGTCGGCGCAGGCCTGCCGGGCCGTCGCCCGCCGGACGCCGAGCAGCGGCCGCCACCAGGTCGCGCCGTCGTCGGTGCGCTCGGCCACCATGCCCGCCACCGACCGCGGACCCGAGCCGCGGCCGAGCCCGAGCAGCACCGTCTCGGCCTGGTCGTCGAGCGTGTGCCCGAGCGCGATGCGGGCGCCCTGCTCCCGCGCGGCGCCGGCCAGCGCGGCGTAGCGGGCCGCCCGCGCCGCGCCCTCCGGGCCGCCCGCCCCGCCCACGTCCACCCGCAGCACCAGGACCGGGTCCAGGCCCAGGCCGCGGAGCAGGTCGCCCGTGGCGGCGGCGCGCTGCGCGGAGCCGGGCTGCAGGCCGTGGTCGACGGTGACGGCCCCGACCGGGACGGCCGCGGACCGGGCCTCGAAGGCCAGCGCGGCGGCGAGCGCCACGGAGTCCGCTCCCCCGCTGCAGGCGGCCAGGACCGGCTGCCCGCCGCGGCGCAGCCCGCCGCGGACCGCGGACCGCAGCACCGCCACCGCGTGCGGTGGGCCGGCCACCGCGGGGACCTCAGGCGGGGATGGCGGGGCGGCCGTGCACCCGCTCGACCCAGCGCGCCGGGTCGGTGAGCTCCTCGATCCGCGGCAGGGTCTCCGGCCCGGACCACACGCGGTTGAGTCCCTCCATGCCGACCAGGTCGACCACGCCGCCGACGAAGTGCCGCCCGTCGGCGTACTGCTTCATCTTCTGCTCCAGGCCCAGCAGCCGGCGCAGCACGCGGTCGAGCGGGCCGCGGCCCTTGCGCCGCTGGGCGAACCGCAGCCGCAGCGTCCGCACCGACGGGACGACGTCCGGGCCGACGCCGTCCATCACGTACTCGGCGTGCCCCTCGAGCAGGCTCATCACCGCGGTGACCCGGTCGAGGACGGCGCGCTGGGCGGGGTCCTGGACCAGCGCCATCAGCCCGCTGTCGTCGCCGTCCCCACCCCGGACGGCGTCGCCGATGCCGCGCAGCACGTCGCGCAGCCGCTCGCGCAGCACGTCGGGATCGAGGTCGGTGGCCTCGACGAACTCGGCGATCTGGGCCTCGAGGTGGTCCCTGAGCCAGGGCACGGCGGTGAACTGCAGCTGGTGGGTCACCTCGTGCAGGCAGACCCACAGCCGGAAGTCGCTGGGGTCGACCCCGAGGCGGCGCTCGGCGTCGACGATGTTCGGCGCGACCAGCAGCAGCCGGCCGCCGGTGCCGAACACCTCGTACTGGCCGAGCACGCGGGAGGAGAGGAAGGCGAGGATGCCGCCGGCCTGCACGCCCGTGGCGCGCGAGCCGATGGCGGTGGCCAGCGGGCCGGGGCGGGACTCCTGCTTGGCGGTCAGCGCGTCGACCAGCGGGTCCAGCAGCGCGGCCATCCCCGCCGTGTTGGCGTCCACCCAGCCGGGGCGGTCGACGACGGCGACCTCGGGGGCCGGCCCGCCCGGGACGGCGGTGAGCCCGGTCAGCCCCTGCACGTGGGCGACGGCGGCGGCGGCCGCCTCGTGCAGCTCCGCGACGACCGCGCCGGCCTCTTCGCGGGTCGTCTGCGGTCCCGGGCCGACCAGGCGGCGGGCGGTGCGTCCGGCGAGGTCCCAGTCCACCATCCGAGGAGCGCTGCTCATCGGCTCACCGTACGCGCGGCTCCCCTTCGGGGCCCTCCGCCTGCGCGTGGGGGGACGGGTGCTCCGTCAACAGCCGCAGCGGGCCAGCGTCGCCGCGACGTCGTCGAGCGCGTCCTCGGCGGCCTGCCCGTCGGCGGGTGCGCCGTCGGCGACGACGGCGAACACCAGCAGCCGGCCGTCGACGGTCACCACGGTGCCGGCCAGCCCGTGGACGCCGAGCAGGGTGCCGGTCTTGGCGCGGACGCTGCCCGGAGCGGTCTGCGGGTCGGCGTCGTCGCGGTCGGCGAGGGTGCCGTCGTAGCCGGCGACCGCCAGCCCGGAGAGGATCGGCGAGGCCTCGGACAGCGAGCCGTCGGCCGCCCCGGCGAGCAGGTCGACGAGCAGCGAGACCGGGACGCGGTCCTCCGCCGACAGGCCGCTGCCGTCGGAGAGCTCCACCCCGGTGAGGTCGAGGCCGGTGTCGGACAGCGCGTCGATGACCGCCTGGGCCGAGCCCTCGAAGGTGGCCGGCAGGTCGCGGGCGATCGCCACGTGCCGGGCCAGCGCCTCGGCGAGCAGGTTGTCCGACTGGGACAGCGCCTGCTCCACCAGCCGGGCGATCGGCGCCGACCGCACGGAGCCCAGGGGCTGCGCGCCGTCGGGGGCGTCGCCGAGCACGATCGTGGCGCCGGGGGCGTCGAGGGCGGTGGCGAGCGCGGCGCCGGCGTCGAGGCCCGGCTGGCCGCTGCGCGCGTTCTCGCCGGAGCGCACGCGGGCGCCGTCGACGGCGGTGGCGGTGACCGGGGCGGCGTAGCTGGAGGGTGCGTCGTCGGGGCCCCAGCCGGAGGCGGTCAGCGGCCCCTCGAACAGCGAGCTGTCGACCACCACGCGGCTGACCGTCGTCCCCTGGGGCACGGCGGCGCGCACCTGGGCGGCGAGGTCGTCGACGGTCGGCGCGCCGGGGTAGGTCAGCGACGGCGCGGTGCGCGAGAGCGTGGGGTCGCCGCCGCCGACGAGCACGACCTCGCTCGGGTCGGCGCCCGCGACGACGGTCGTCTCGAGGGTGGCTTCCGGGCCCAGGGTGGTCAGCGCCGCGACGGCGGTGAGCAGCTTGGCGGTCGAGGCGGGGGTGGCCGGCTGGTCGGCGTCCCGGTCCAGCAGCACGGTGCCGGAGGTGGCGTCGACGACCTCCGCGCTGACCCCGGCGCCCAGGGCCGGCGCGGACAGCAGCGGGTCGAGCTGGGCGGTCAGCGCGTCGCCGTCCGGGACCGGGGCGTCGGACCCCAGCGCGGCGAGGACCGGGGCGGCGGCCTCGACGTCGGGGAGGCGGGCCTCGGCGACCCCCGGGTCGGCCGGCGCGCCGTCGTCCCCGCTGCCGGGAGCGACGACGAACCACACGACGGCGGCGACCACGAGCAGCACCGCGAGGACGCTCAGCAGGAGCCGACGGCGGAACCGGGAGTACTTCGGCGTGACGGTCGCCGACCCGCTCGACGCGATGGTGCCCACCCCCTGGAACGACCTCCGGCGGTCGCCCGGGGTCCGATCAGCCACACTACGACCCGTGCAGTTCGACGTGACGATCGAGATCCCGAAGGGCCAGCGGAACAAGTACGAGCTGGACCACGCCACCGGACGCATCCGCTTGGACCGGATGCTCTTCACCTCCACCCGCTATCCCGCGGACTACGGCTACATCGAGAACACCCTCGGCATGGACGAGGACCCGCTCGACGCCCTGGTCCTGCTCGACGAGCCGACGTTCCCCGGGTGCCTCATCACCTGCCGGGCCATCGGCATGTTCCGGATGACCGACGAGAAGGGCGGGGACGACAAGGTCCTCTGCGTGCCCGCGACCGACCCGCGGATGGCCCACCTCACCGACATCCATGACGTGTCGGAGTTCGACCGGCTGGAGATCCAGCACTTCTTCGAGACCTACAAGGACCTCGAGCCCGGCAAGTCGGTCGAGGGCGCCGACTGGGTGGGCCGCGCCGAGGCCGAGGCGGAGATCACCGCCTCGCTGCGGCGCGCCGAGGAAGCCGCCCCCCACCACTGACCGGCCGCTGGTCCTCCTCGAGCGGCCGCCGAGCGCACGACGGACGCCGACGGCGGTGCGCCCCTCCCCCGGGGTGCACCGCCGTCGGCGTCCGGTCAGGCGCTTCCACGGGGCCCCGCGGGGTCACCGTGAACGACAGCGGGCCCGTCCAGGTGGACGGGCCCGCTGTGTGCAGAGCCGCCTGTCGGAATCGAACCGACGACCTTCTCATTACGAGTGAGATGCTCTACCGACTGAGCTAAGGCGGCGGGCGTGCGGCGAACAGCTTACGTGACGGCTGCGCCGGTGCCGTGCAGGCCCCGTCCCGGGTCCCGCCCCGAGCCTGCGAGGGGTGGGGAGGACGGAGCCTTCCTCATGCCGGCAACCGGAGCGCCACGGTGAGCGCCTCCACCGCGATCTGCGGCTTCACGTTCTGCTCGAGGGCCGTGCGGCAGGCCAGGACGGCGTCGATGCGGCGCAGCGCCCCCTCGGGCCCGATCCGCCGCGCCAGCTCCTCGGCGTCCGCCCGCCGGTCGGGGTGGTTCAGCGGCAGCGGCTCGGACGGCGCCGACACGAGGACCAGCGCGTCCCGGTAGAGCCCGGCGAGGTCGACGAGGGCCCGGTCGAGCGAGTCCCGTCCCAGGCGGGTGGCCCGGGACTTCTGCCGCTTCTCCAGCTCCTTCAGCTGGCCTGCGGTGCCCCGGCTGGCCGCGGCGACACCCGGACCTCGGGCACCCACCCCCAGGCTGACCTTGAGCGCCTCGGTCTCGGCACCGTCGAGGGCCTCGGTCGCCGCGGTGGTCTCCTCCTGGGCCGCCCCGACCAGGTCGTCGGCGGCGTTGAGGCAGGCCGCCAGCGAGACCAGGGACAGCGGGACGTCCAGCACGGCCTTGCGCGCCAGTCGCGCGTCCTCGTCCCGAGCAAGCCGCCGAGCGCGTCCGATGTGGCCCCCGCAGGCGCCGGCGGCCCAGGCCGCCATCGCCGGGTCGATGCCGTCCCGGCGGACCAGCACGTCGCCGATGGCCTCCGCCGTCGGGGTGCGCAGGGTCATGACCCGGCACCGTGAGCGGATGGTGACCTTGACGTCGTCGGGGTGCAGGCTCGGCGCGCACAGCATGACCACGGTCCGCGGCGGTGGCTCCTCGATCATCTTCAGCACCGCGTTGGCCGCACTCTCGCTCATGCGGTCGGCGTCCTCGACGATGATCATCTGCCACCGCCCCTGGGACGGCGCCCGGCCGGCCACGCGCACCAGTTCCCGGGCCTCGAGGACACCGATCGACAGCCCCTCGGGGTTGATGACCGTGACGTCGGCGTGGGTGCCGGAGAGCACCGTCCGGCACTCGTGGCAGGTGCCGTCGCCGCCGTTCGGGCACTGCAGCGCGGCGGCGAAGGCCCGGGCGGCCACCGAGCGGCCGGAGCCGGGCGGCCCGGTGAACAGCCACGCGTGGGTCATCGCCGCCGGGGAGGCAACCGCCGACTGCAGCTCGGCGACGACGGTCGGCTGGCCGATCACGTTCTCCCAGACGCTCACGCGCGCACCGCCAGCAGGGCGCCGACGCGGGCGCGGACGTCGGCGGCGAGGTCGTCGACCGGCCGGGTGGCGTCCAGCACGAGGTAGCGGCCGGGGTCGGCGTCGGCCAGCGCGCGGAACGTCGTCCGCACCCGCTGGTGGAAGTCCAGCGACTCGGATTCCAGCCGGTCGGCGACCGCCCGGCCGCGGGCGCGGGCCAGCCCGGTCTCCGGCGGGAGGTCCAGCAGCACGGTCAGGTCGGGGCGCAGGCCCTCGGTCGCCCAGCGGGAGATCGCCGCGACGTCGTCCATCGGGATGGTCCGCCCCGCGCCCTGGTAGGCCAGCGAGCTGTCGACGTAGCGGTCGGTGATCACCACCTCCCCCGCGGCGAGCGCCGGCCGCAGGACGGCGTGCGCGTGCTGGGCCCGGTCGGCGGCGTAGAGCAGCGCCTCCGCGCGCGGCGACAGACCGGTGTGGGCGCGGTCGAGCACGATGGCGCGGATCGCGGCGCCGGCCGGCGTCCCGCCCGGTTCGAGGGTCGCCCGCGCGGTGCGCCCCTGGCCGGCGAGCCACTCGCACAGCAGCCGCACCTGGGTGGACTTCCCCGCGCCCTCGCCGCCCTCGAAGGCGATGAACAGGCCGGGCGGTGTCGCGCCGTCGGCCGCGACGGACAGGGCGGGCGGACCGTCGTCGGACACGGGGATCGCGGGCTCCAGTCGGGCGGGGAGAGGGTGCGGCCGCCACGGTACCGGGGCGGGACGACGGTCCCGGGCCTGGCGCGCGGCCCTACGGTCGGCCCGTGACGAGCACCGCCGCCTGGGACCCGGCCGGCTACCTCCGCTTCGCGGGAGAGCGCGCCCGCCCGTTCGCCGACCTGCTGGCCCGGGTGGGCGCCGAGGACCCCCGGGTGGTCGTCGACCTCGGCTGCGGGGAGGGCGCGCTCACCGCCTCGCTGGCCGGCCGCTGGCCCGGGGCACGGGTCACCGGGGTGGACTCCTCGCCGGAGATGCTCGCCGCGGCGGCCGCGCACGCCGTCCCCGGACGGGTGGGGTTCGCGCTGGGGGACGTGCGGAACTGGGCACCGGAGGAGCCGGTCGACGTCCTCGTGACCAACGCGGTGCTGCACTGGGTGCCCGGACACGCCGACCTGCTGCGCCGGTGGGCCGGGCAGCTGGCGCCGGGCGGGTGGCTGGCGCTGCAGGTGCCCGGCAACTGGCGGGCCCCGACGCACACCCTGCTGGCCGCGCTGTGCCGGTCGACGCGCTGGGCGGGGCTGCTCACCGGCGCCGCCCCCACCGAGGACGCCGTCCTGGACCCCGCCGGCTACCTGGACGTGCTGACCGGCGCGGGGCTGGCCGCCGACGTGTGGGAGACGACCTACCTGCACGTCCTCACCGGCAGCGACCCGGTGCTGCACTGGGTGCGCAGCACGGTGCTGCGACCGGTGCTCGCCCTGCTCGAGGAGGACGACGCCGCCGAGCTGACCGCCGAGTACGCGACGGCGCTGCGGGTGGCCTATCCGGCCCGCGCCGACGGCACCACCGTGCTGCCGTTCCGGCGGGTGTTCGCGGTGGGCCGGGCGCCGGTCCCGGCCGATCGAGCCGCCGTCAGGTGATCGAGGTGGTCAGGCAGCCGGGCACCCCGCCGTCGGCCCCGCGCTCGAAGGCGTCGGTGCGCTCCTGGGCGCTGCCGTGGATCTCCACCTGCTCCTGGCCGTTCTCGTCGACGTAGACGGTCCCCCAGGGGACGTCGCTGGCGACCGCGGCCAGGGAGTCGACGAACTCCTGGCTGTCGCCGTCCTCCAGGGTCAGCGAGCCGTCGTCGACGGCGCCCTGCAGCGCGGCGCCCGCCAGGCAGTCGGCCTGCAGCTCGTAGGCCTCGTCGACCAGCGCGGGATCGATCCGGGCGGTGACCGCGTGCGCCCACTCGTGAGCCACGACCAGGTACACGAAGGCGTCGCCGAGCTGCTCGGACTGCATCATCAGGTCGACCTCGAAGGCCAGGAAGTCGCCGACTCCGCAGTACCAGGCGTTCTCGCCCTGCAGGAGGACCTCGCCGCAGTACACCTCCTCCGCCGGGTAGTCGTAGAGCCCGGGGGCGCGGGAGCCCTCGACCAGCGAGGGGGCGGTGTAGCGGCCGGGGAAGTAGTCGTTCCAGTGGGCGGCCCACCAGGCGTCGACGGTGTCCAGGGCCACCTGGTAGTCGGTGTCGAAGTCGTCGCCGGGGCTGATGCTCGGGACGGCCGCGGGCTCGTCCGGCGGCGCGGCCAGTCCGCCGGTGTCGGCCGCGGCGGGGGTCGCCACCCCGACCAGGACGGCGGTTGCGAGGGTCATCAGCACGCGGCCTGCGCGAGTCGGCATGGCAGCCTCCCGTGGACGGTCGAAGCAGGCTAGGGACACCCGCCCGGGCCCCCGCAAGCTCCCCGCCGGGAGCCGGCGACCCTCACCGATCCGGAACTGGCGCGTTCATGACCGTTCGTGGTCGGGCGGCCCCGGTCCGTCGAGGGAGGGTCGGGCCTCGGTTCGCGGCGGTGGGCGTCGGCTCACGGCGCTGGCGTCAGCTCGCGGCTGGGGTGAGCCGGTAGGCGTCGGTGCGGTAGGGCAGCTCGACCAGGTCCCGGCCGCGGGTGTCGGGGTGGGTGTCGAGCACCGCGCGGACCTCCGCCAGGAACGCCGCGCGCCGGGCGTCGTCCATCGTGGCGACGTAGCTGCGGGTGGCGATCCCGTCGACCACCTGCTGCGGTGTGACCCGCTGGACGATGCCGGACCGGAACCGCTCGATGGGGGCGCCGAGCTCACGGGCGAACTCCTCGACGACCCGCTGGTCGGCCTCGTGGTCGCGGGACTCCGCGCTGAGCACCTCCCCGAGCGCGCCGACCCACGGCACCTGCTCGTCCCGGGTGTTCCAGACCAGTCCCACGACCCCGCCGGGACGCAGCACCCGCCGCATCTCCGCCGCCGCGGGGACGGGCTGGAACCAGTGCGCGGCCTGCCCGGCGACGACGGCGTCCACGGCCGCGTCGGGCAGCGGCACGCTCTCGGCGCCGCCGACCAGCGCCGCGACCTCCGGGTGGCGGGCGCGCAGCTCGGCCAGCATCCCCTCGGCCGGGTCGACGGCGACGACCTCGTGACCGGCGGCGAGCAGGACGCCGGTGAGCAGCCCGGTGCCCGCGCCGAGGTCGAGCACCCGGCGCGGGCGCTCGCCGAGCAGGAAGGCGACCGCGTCGGCCGGATAGGTCGGCCGCAGCGCGGCGTAGCCGGCCGCGACGGAGCCGAAGGAGCTCCGCCGGGCCTGCCAGTCCGCCGGGTCGAGGTCTCCGGTGGGCACCGGCCTCAGCCGGCCGGGACGGCGTCGCTGCCGGCGGCGGTCTTCTTCGCCGTGGCCTTCGTCGCCGTGGCCTTCGTCGCCGTGGCCTTCGTCGCCGTCGTCTTCTTCGCCGCGGTGGCCTTGGTGGCCGTCGTCTTCTTCGCCGCCGCCTTCTTCTTCGTGGCCTTCTTGGTGGTCGGCCGGGCGCGCCGGTCGGCGAGCAGCTCGGCAGCGCGCTCGAGGGTGATGCTCTCGACGTCGTCGCCCTTGCGCAGGCTGGCGTTGGTCTCGCCGTCGGTCACGTAGGGCCCGAACCGGCCCTCCCGGACGGTGATGGCGCCCTGGCTGACCGGGTCGGGACCGAGCTCCTTCAGCGGGGCCGCGGCGGCACGGCGGCCCCGCTGCTTGGGCTGCGCGAAGATCGCCAGCGCCTCGTCGAGGGTGACGGTGAACAGCCGGTCCTCGGACTCCAGCGACCGCGAGTCGCTGCCCTTCTTCAGGTAGGGCCCGTAGCGGCCGTTGAGCGCCTGGATCTCCTCGCCGTCCGGCGCCGAGCCGACCGTGCGCGGCAGCGTCAGCAGCTTGAGGGCGTCGTCGAGGGTCACCGTCTCCGGCGACATCGAGGAGAACAGGCTCGCCGTCCGCGGAGCCTCCTTGCCGCCCTCCGGGACGACCGTCGTGACGTAGGGCCCGTAGCGGCCGGCCTTGACCACGACCGGGAGGCCGGACTCCGGGTCGGTCCCCAGCTCGCGGTCACCGGAGGGGGCCGCGAGCAGCTCCTCGACCTTCTCCTGGGTCAGCTCGTCGGGGGCGAGGTCCTCCGGCAGGCTGACCCGCGGGCCCTCCTCACCGCCGACCTGCAGGTAGGGGCCGTAGCGGCCGACGCGGACGACGACCGGCTCACCGCCGGGCCCGGTGGCGCGCAGCGGGATGGAGTTGACCCCGCGGGCGTCGATCTCCTCCAGCCGCTGGCCGATGACCTGCTTGAGACCGCCGGACTTCGCGATCGCCCCCGCGTGCCGCCCCTCGCCGCCGAAGTAGAACTCGGTGAGCCAGTCGACGCGGCGCAGGTCGCCGGCGGCGATCTCGTCGAGCTCCTCCTCCAGGCTGGCCGTGAAGTCGTAGTCGACGAGCTGGGCGAAGTGCTGCTCGAGGAGGTTCACCACGGCGAAGGCCACGAAGGAGGGCACCAGCGCGGCGCCCTTCTTCCAGACGTACCCGCGGTCCTGGATGGTCTGCATGATCGACGCGTACGTCGACGGCCGGCCGATGCCCAGCTCCTCGAGCCGGGCGACCAGGCTCGGCTCGGTGTAGCGCGACGGCGGGGTGGTGGTGTGCCCCTTGGCCTCCAGCTGCCGGGTGTCGAGCTGCTGCCCGCGCTCCAGGCGGGGCAGCCGCCGCTCGGCGTCGTCGCTGCCGTGGTCGTCGTCGGTGGCGCCCTCGTCGCGGGACTCCACGTAGGCGCGGAGGAACCCGGGAAAGGTGATGGTCCGGCCGCTGGCGGTGAACTCGACCGCCTCGTCGGTGCTGCTGCGGCCGGCCAGGCGGATGCTCACCGTCTGCCCGACGGCGTCGGCCATCTGCGAGGCGACGGTGCGCTGCCAGATCAGCTCGTAGAGCCGGAACTCGTCGCGGGCCAGCTGCCCGGCGAGCTGGCCGGGGGTGCGGAAGCTGTCGCCGGCGGGCCGGATCGCCTCGTGCGCCTCCTGCGCGCCCTTGGCCTTCTTGGCGTACCGGCGCGGCTCGGCGGGGACGAAGGCGTCGCCGTAGAGCTGGCGCGCCTGGGTGCGGGCGGCGTTGATCGCCTCGTTGGAGAGGTTGGTCGAGTCGGTCCGCATGTAGGTGATGTGGCCGTTCTCGTACAGCCGCTGGGCCACCCGCATGACCTGCGCCGAGGACCAGCCGAGCTTGCGCCCGGCCTCCATCTGCAGCGTGGAGGTGGTGAACGGCGCGTACGGACGCCGGCGGTAGGGCTTCTCGTCGACCCGGCTGACGGTGACCTGGCGGCCCTCGAGACGGGCGGCCAGGCCGCGGGCGCCGGCCTCGTCGAGGTGCACGACGTCGCCGGTGACCCGCCCGGTGGCGGGGTCGAAGTCGCGGCCGGTGGCGACCCGGCTGTCGTCGACGCTGACGAGCTTGGCCCGCAGTGTCGTGGGCTCGCCCTCGTCGGCGCCGGCGCGCTGGCCGGTCACGGCGAAGGTGCCCTCCAGCGACCAGTAGTCGGCCGAGTGGAAGGCCATGCGCTCCCGCTCACGCTCCACGACGATCCGCGTGGCCACCGACTGGACCCGGCCGGCCGAGAGCTTGGGCAGGACCTTCTTCCACAGCACCGGGCTGACCTCGTAGCCGTAGAGGCGGTCGAGGATCCGACGGGTCTCCTGGGCGTCGACCAGCGCGGTGTCCAGCTCCCGCGGGTTGGCCACCGCCCGGGCGATCGCCTCCGGGGTGATCTCGTGGAACACCATGCGGCGCACCGGCACCCGCGGCTTGAGGGTGTCGACGAGGTGCCACGCGATGGCCTCGCCCTCGCGGTCCTCATCGGTGGCGAGGTAGACCTCGCTGGCGTCCTTGACCAGCTGCTTGAGCCGGCTGACCTGCTGCTTGCGGTCGGGGCTGACCACGTAGAGCGGCTCGAAGGCGTTGTCGACGTCCACGCCGAGGCGGGCCCAGGAGGCGCCCTTGTGCTCGGCGGGCACGTCGGCGGCGTTGCGCGGGAGGTCGCGGATGTGCCCGACGCTGGCCTCGACGACGTAGCCGTTGCCGAGGTAGCCCGCGATCTTCCCGGCCTTGGTGGGCGACTCCACGATGACCAGCGGCCGTCCGCCGCCGGCCGCCGCGGTCCGCCGGCGGGCAGGCGTGCTCGTGCCACCGGCCGTCCGGCCGGCGGTCTGGCTGCCGTTGTTCGCGGTCTTCGTGGGGGCCACGGTGCTCCTGTCGGTGCTGCTCGGTGCAGGCGCCGGCGGTTCGGCGCCGGGTGGCGCGGTTGCTGCGCGTACACCCTCGGCGACGCCACGGTAGGCCACGACCCCGACGCGGAGCCGTCCGGCGACCCGCCGTGGGCGTGCCGTCCCCCGCTCCAATGGCCGGGGACGCCCCCGTGTTCCCGGGCCCGCCGTGTCGCTCACCCCGGCTCCCGCGTCCCCGTGACCGCCTCACCGATCGCCGCGACGGTCGGGCGGTCGAGGTCGTAGTACTCGGTGTGCCAGGTGTCCCAGTCGGTGGGCAGCTCCGTGGCGCCGAAGCCGGGGCCGTCGGTCTGCCGGCCGTGCCAGTCGAGGAACCAGGGAACGGGGTCGAGGATGGACGAGGCCTCGTACACCTCGTCGACCTCCAGGTCGGCGGCCCGGTTGTCCATTCCCGGGCTGGCGACCAGGACGACCGTGTCGGCGGCGAACCGGCCCGGCGCGTCGACGGCCCGGTCGATGAGGACGTTGCCGTAGCTGTGCCCGATGACCGTCGTGCGCGGCTGGTTCCCTCCCCCGTGGGCCCGGGAGGCGGCGAGCCCGTCGAGGGCCCGGTCCAGTGCCGGGCCGCCCGCGTTGGCGTAGCTCGTGGACAGGGCCGCGGCCAGGTTCGGCGGCGTGCGGTACGCCATCCAGGCGATCGTCGCGACCGACGCCGCGGGAGCCGCGGCCGCCGCGGCGTCGGCGACCGCCTCGGCGTCGTCCGCCAGGTCGCCCAGGTCCTCGGCGGGCTCGTTGCCCGTTCCCGGCACGAGCAGGGCCACCGAGTCGGCGGTGTCCACGTCCCCCAGACCCAGCGCCACCAGCCCCTGCTGCGGCTGGAACTGGAGCAGTTGCACCGCCTCGCCGGCGGCTTCCCGCTCTGCGATCTCGGCGGCCACGGACACCGCGACGTCGTGCCCCGCCGCGGCCGGCTCGGCGACGACCTCCTCGAGGTAGCGGCGGTTGGCCTCGTCGCGGGCCCACCCCGGCAGGCCGTCGAGCGAGCCGATGAGCACGGGCGTCCGGGCGGAGGCCTGCTCACGCTCCGCCGTGGAGAGCCCTGCCCACCACGCAGCCGCCTCCTCCGGGGAGGCCGAGAGCAGGTTCGTGGGGTGCTGTGCCCGCGGCTGCGGGACCAGATCGGCGAGGACGCCGAACCCGGCCGGACCGGTCGCCCGTCCGATGCCCACGGGGGCGAGGGCATCCGCCGCCGCCGTCGCGGCGACCCCGGCGCGCGCGGCGGCCTCCAGCGCCTCGGCCGCGAGCTCCTGCGCCCGGAGCACCGCGGCGGTCTGGTCGGCGTCGAGACCCGGCGCGAGCGCGAGGCCGCTGGCTGGTCCCAGCCCCACCAGCCGGCCGGCGTCGTCGAGCGTGACCGGGACGGCAGCCGCGGCGGCCAGCGCCTGCTCGGCCAGCTGCTGCGCCGTGTCGGCCGCACCGAGCAACTGCTGAGCCTCGTGCGAGGACTCGGTGAGGGCCGTGGTCACCGACGTCGCGACGGAGGAGACCTCGACCAGCGCAGCGGCGGCAGCCTGGGCGGCGGGGCCGTACCAGCACTGCGCGTCGTCCAGTGACCGGCCGACGGCCTCCATGCGGGCCCGCCAGGCCGGCAGCCGTCCGGCCACCGCGTCCAGGGTGAAGACCGCGCCGCGCAGGAGCGGGAGGTCCCACCCGGCGACCGCCACGAGCGGTGGGGCGCTCACCGCGGGGCCGTGCCCTGGCGGCGCGCGAGCAGCCGGTCGGACAGCGTCGCGTCGGTCAGCCGGTAGGAGTCGACCGCCGCCCGGAGGGTCCCCGCCAGGACGTCGGTGTGCTGGGCGAGCAGGTCGAGGAGGGTGCTCCACCCCGTGCCGGCCGCTCCCGCCTGCTCCCCGGCCTCCCCGCCGAGCGCCGTCCCCAGGGACACGGCGGTCGATCCGCACAGCCGGGCGTCGTCGGCCAACTCCGTGGCCAGGCGGGACAGCTCGTCGGCGAGGGCGTCGATGGCATCGAGCTGGGCGGTGATGGTTCCGGACAACGAGGACCTCCTGGCGGTCGGCCCGGTCCACCTGCGGGACCGGCGCGCCGGACGTTAGGGCGGCCCGAGGACCCACTGCCGCGGCTCGTCCACAGCCGCACCCGGTGTCCACAGAACGCGCCGGGATCCTCCGGCCGGCGCGGCGCCGGCCGGAGGATCCCGGCGTGCGTTCAGGGAGCGGTGGTGGTGAGGGTGCTGTCCGCCGGGCTCTCCGCGGTGCCGCCGACGACCACCGACCGCCGCTTGGAGACGACGACGGCGCCGACGATGATCGCGGCCGCCGCGAGGGCGATCACGACGCGGAGCGTGGTGTTCTGGTCCTGTCCGACCGACATGCTCACCACGGCCGGGGCGATGATCAGCGCCACCAGGTTCATCACCTTGATCAGCGGGTTGATCGCCGGTCCGGCGGTGTCCTTGAACGGGTCACCGACGGTGTCGCCGATGACCGTCGCGGCGTGCGCCTCGCTGCCCTTCCCGCCGAAGGCGCCGTCCTCGACCATCTTCTTGGCGTTGTCCCAGGCCCCGCCGGAGTTGGCGAGGAAGACGGCCATGAGGGTGCCCGCCGCGATCGCGCCGACCAGGTAGGCCGCGAGCGGGCCGAAACCGAGCCCGAAGCCGACCGCGACCGGGGCGAGCACGGCGAGCAGGCCCGGGGTGGCCAGCTCGCGCAGCGAGTCCTTGGTGCAGATGTCGACGACCGCGCTGTAGTCGGGCCGCTCGGTGTAGTCCATGATCCCCGGCCGGGTCCGGAACTGTTCGCGGACCTCGAAGACCACCCGCCCGGCCGCCCGGGAGACGGCGTTGATCGCCAGGCCGGAGAAGAGGAACACCACCGCGGCGCCGAGCACCGCGCCGACGACGTTGTCCGGCTCCACGAGGCTGAACGCCTGCCCGAGGTCGACTCCCTCGAGCGCCGCGCGGACCTGCTCGTTGTAGGAGCCGAACAGGGCGGTGGCGGCGAGCACGGCCGTCGCGATCGCGATGCCCTTGGTGATGGCCTTGGTGGTGTTGCCGACGGCGTCGAGGTCGGTGAGCACCCGGGCGCCGTCCTCGTCGAGGTCGCCGGACATCTCCGCGATGCCCTGGGCGTTGTCGCTGACCGGCCCGAAGGTGTCCATGGAGACGATGACCCCGGCGGTCGTCAGCAGGCCGCAGCCGGCGAGGGCGACGGCGTAGAGCGCGGCGCCGCCACCGACCAGGAACGCGCCGTAGACCGCACCGCCGATCAGCAGCGCCGCGTAGACCGCCGACTCCAGGCCCAGCGAGATGCCGGAGAGGACGACGGTCGCCGGCCCGGTGAGCGAGCTGCGGCCGACGTCGCGCACCGGCTTGCGGCTGGTCTCGGTGAAGTAGCCGGTGAGCAGCTGGATGGCCGCGGCGAGCACGATGCCCACCAGCACCGCGACGAAGCCCAGGACCTGCGGGCTCACCACGGAGTCGGGCACGTCGGCGACGCTCGGGAGCACGGTGAAGGCGGCGGCGGCGACCAGCACGAGCGAGACCACCGCGGAGGTGAAGAAGCCGCGGTTGATCGGGGCCAGCCCGCTGGAGTCGCCCTTGCCCGGGTTGCTGGCCAGGATGCCGACGACCGAGGCGATGACCCCGATCGCGGCGACGGTGAGCGGGAAGACCATCCCGACCGCCCCGAAGAAGACCTGGCCGAGGATCAGCGCGGCGACGAGGGTGACCGCGTAGGACTCGAACAGGTCGGCGGCCATGCCCGCGCAGTCGCCGACGTTGTCCCCGACGTTGTCGGCGATGGTGGCCGCGTTGCGCGGGTCGTCCTCGGGGATGCCCGCCTCGACCTTGCCGACGAGGTCCGCGCCGACGTCGGCGGCCTTGGTGAAGATGCCGCCGCCGACGCGCATGAACATGGCCAGCAGCGCACCGCCGAAGCCGAATCCCTCGAGGACGACGGGGGCGGTGTCGTTGTAGAGCAGGAGTGCCAGGGCTGCGCCGAAGAGGCCGAGGCCGACGGTGATCATCCCGCAGACGCCGCCGGTGCGGTACGCGATGCGGAAGGCCGGCCGGTAGCCACCGGTGCGGGCCGCCGCGGCCACGCGGACGTTGCCGCGGGTGGCCAGGGTCATCCCGATGAACCCGACCGTCGCCGAGAACAGCGCCCCGATGAGGAAGAACAGCGCCCGGCCGATGCGGGTCCCCCACCCGCCGTCGTGCACCGGGAGGACGAGGAGCAGCAGGAAGACGATGACGGCGAAGACGCCCAGGGTGCGGAACTGCCTGCGCAGGTACGCCGCCGCACCCTCCTGCACCGCCCTGGCGATGTCGCGCATCGTCGGCGTCCCCTGGTCGGCGGCCATGACGGCGCGCACCAGGTAGGCGGCGAAGGCGAGGGCGGCGATGGATATGGCGAGGACGATCGTCACGAGGACGATGTCCCCACCGGAGAGTGCACTGTCCGGCATGTGTTTCCTCCAAGCGGTCGGCTGCCCCCGGGGCCCACCTGCGCTCCGGTCGGCGGAGGTCCACGTCCAGGTGTACGGGGGTCCGCACGCCTGCGCGCCGCGTGAGTGTAAGGGAGATCACAGGCTGTACCGACCCCTCGACGAACCGTTCGCGATCGCGCTTCTGGAGACCGGCCGGGGTTGCCGCGAGGTGTGACAGTGGAGGGGTGACCGAGCTCGCGAGGTCACCCAGAGACACAGCACCCGTGGGCGCGCGGACGACGAGCGCCAGCGAGGAGAACGCGTGACCACGCTCCACCCGGTCCGGTCGGCTCCCCCTCCCGGCACGGACCCTCTTCCCGGTGGGGTCCTCCCCGGCGCCGACCTGCTGGCCGCCCTGCTGGCCGGGACGCCGGAGGAGGAGCAGCCCGTCACCCACGTCCACCGGGTCCCGGTGCGGGAGAGCCGCACGCGACCGTGGCCGGAGTGGGTGAGCCCGCAGCTGCGCGAGCGGCTGGAGGCCCAGGGCCTGCACGCGCCCTGGCGCCACCAGGTGGAGGCCGCACGACTCGCCCGCGACGGGCAGCACGTGGTGGTGGCCACCGGGACCGCGTCGGGCAAGTCGCTGGCCTACCAGTTGCCGGCCCTGACCCGGCTGGCCGAGGACCCCCGCGCCTGCGTCCTCTACCTCGCGCCGACCAAGGCGCTGGCCCGCGACCAGCTCTCCTCGGTCGCCGCCCTGGCCGACCCCTCGGTGCGGCCGGCGGCCTACGACGGCGACACCCCGATGGAGGAGCGGGAGTGGGTCCGGCGGCACTCGCGCTGGATCGTCACGAACCCGGACATGCTGCACCGCGGCGTGCTGCCGGCCCACCAGCGGTGGTCGAGCACCCTGCGGCGGCTGGCCTACGTGGTGGTGGACGAGTGCCACTCCTACCGCGGGGTCTTCGGCTCGCACGTCGGCCACGTGCTGCGGCGGTTGCGGCGGATCTGCCGCCGCTACGGCGCCGACCCGGTGTTCCTGCTCGCCTCGGCCACCGTCGCCGAACCGGCCGCGGCCGCCAGCCGGCTGGTGGGCGCCCCGGTGGTCGCGGTCACCGAGGACGGCTCGCCCCGGCCGGGGGCCACCTTCGCGCTGTGGGAGCCGCCGCTGACCGAGCGCACCGGCGAGCACGGCGCCCCGCTGCGCCGGTCGGCCGCCGCGGACGCCGCGACGCTGCTGGCCGACCTCGTCGAGCGGGGCGCCCGGACGCTGGCGTTCGTCCGCTCCCGGCGCAGCGCCGAGTCCGTCGCCGAGCAGGCCCGGCGGGTGCTCGCGGACCGCGGCCGCGGGGACCTGGCCCGCCGCGTGGACTCCTACCGCGGCGGCTACCTGCCCGAGGAGCGGCGAGAGCTGGAGCGGGCGCTGTCGGCGGGGGAACTGCTCGGGGTCGCCACGACCAACGCCCTCGAGCTGGGCATCGACATCGCCGGGCTCGACGCCGTCGTCCTCGCCGGTTACCCCGGGACGCTGGCGTCGCTGTGGCAGCAGGCGGGCCGGGCCGGCCGGGCCCAGCGCGAGTCGTTGGTCGTCTTCGTCGCCCGGGACGACCCGCTGGACCACTACCTCGCCCACCACCCCCGGGCGGTGTTCGGGCGGCCGGTGGAGGCGACGGTCACCGACCCCACCAACCCCTACGTGCTCGGCCCGCAGCTGTGCTGCGCCGCCGCGGAGCTGCCCCTGCGCCCGGAGGACCTCGCCGAGTTCGGCGGCGCCGCGGCCGAGGCCCGCGTCGAGGAGTTGGTCGCCGAGGGGCTGCTCCGGCGCCGCCCGACCGGCTGGTACTGGGCCGGCCGCGGCCGTCCCGACGTCGACATTCGGGGCAGCGGCCTGGAACCGGTGACGATCATCGAGGGCGACACCGGACGGCTGCTGGGCACCGTGGACGGCGACGCCGCGCACGCGACCGTGCACACCGGAGCCGTGTACGTGCACCGCGGCGAGACCTACGTCGTGGACGAGTTCTGCGTCGAGGACGCCGTCGCCGCTGTGCACGCGGAGAGCCCCGACTGGACGACGGTCGCCCGCGACACCACCGACCTGTCCATCGTCTCGACCGACCGCTCGCGGCGCCTGGGCACCGTGACCGCCCACACCGGCGTGGTGGACGTCGTGAACCAGGTGGTCGCCTACCAGCGGCGGCGGCTGGGCACCGGCGAGGTCCTGGCGGAGTTCCCGCTCGACCTGCCCCCGCGCCAGCTGCGCACCCGCGCCGTCTGGCTGACCCTGAGCGAGCAGGCCGTGGCCCGGGCCGAGGTGGACGACGCGGCCCTGCCCGGTTCCCTGCACGCCGCGGAGCACGCGGCGATCGGCATCCTGCCGTTGCTGGCCACCTGCGATCGCTGGGACCTCGGCGGCGTCTCGACCGCGCTGCACCCGGACACCGGTGCGGCGACGGTCTTCGTCTACGACGGGCACCCCGGCGGCGCGGGGTTCACCGACCGCGGGTTCGACGCGCTGCGCCGCTGGCTGCAGGCCACCCGGGCCACGGTCGCCAGCTGCGAGTGCGAGAGCGGCTGCCCCTCCTGCGTGCAGTCGCCGAAGTGCGGCAACGGCAACGAGCCGCTGGACAAGGACGGCGCGGTCCGGGTGCTCGACGTCGTCCTGGACGAACTGGCCGTGGCCGCGGAGACCGGCGCGGCCACAGACGACGAGGAGGACCCGGACGACGCCGGTCCCGGGCCCGTCCAGGCGGGTCCCGGGCCGGTCCCCGCAGATCCTGGAGCCGCCCCGGCGACGGCCGGCGACCCGCCCTCCGCGCCCGGGGGTGCCACCGGGCGCCCGGCCGGGTCCCAGGACGAGGACGACCTCGTCTTCTGACGCTCTCGGTGCGTGGCGTCACGAGCCGGCGGCCGGACCAGGCAGCACCGGCCCGGCCCGGGCGCGGGCGGTGGCCGAGCCGGTGCCCAGCGGACCGAGGCGGACGCGGACCTCGACGGCGACCTCCACGACCGCGCCCGGGTCCACGCCGCAGTCGGTCAGGCGCGCACCGTTGGCCCGGACCACCCCGGCGGCCACTCCGCAGGCGTCGGAGCGCCCCCGCACGGCCGACTCCGCTCCGGCCAGGGCGGCCAGGTCGGCCGCGCCCGTCGCCCGGTGCCGGCCGACCACCGCCGAGCCGACCAGCACGACGGCCATCCCGATCGCGGCGAGCACCCCCGCCAGCGCGACCACCCACACGGTGGCCGATCCACGGTCCCCGGCGAGCCGACGTCGGGCGGTCATCCGGTCGCCGCCGACGGCTCGGCTCCCGGCTCCCGCTGGGCGACGGCGGTGGCCGAGACCCGCAGGCGCAGGGGCAGCGGACCCAGCGGCGACACCTCCGCGGCGACGGTCACCGCCACCGCCGTCCCGTCCTCGACCACCGTCGTCACCGCGCCGTCGGGTGCGGCGCGCCCCGCGAGGTCGACCACCAGCGCGGGAGCCTCGCCGCGGGCCGCGGCCCGGGCTCCCTCGCGGGCAGCGTCGACGCAGCGCAGCTGGGCGGCCACGACGGTCACCGCCGCCACCGCCCCGGCGAGGACGAGGAGCAGCACGGGCAGGACGACCGCGGTCTCGGCGGTCACCATCCCCGCCTCGCGGGCGTGCGGGGACCGCAGCCCTCCGAGGCGACGCCGCAGCCTCCGCGCCGGCACCACGGTCAGGAGAGGGTGGCCAGCGCGGAGGAGACGAGCTCGCCGAGCGCGTCGACGACCGAGCCGCCGGTGACCACGCGGTAGAGGACCGCCGCGAAGGCGCAGGCGGCCACGGTGCCGACCGCGTACTCGGCGGTGCTCATGCCGGCCTCGCCGGTGGCGCGGACCCTCGCCCAGCGGGCCCGGAGGGAGCCGCCGGTGGGGCGGGTGTCATCCGCCGCGTCGGAGGCGTCGTCGGCCGGGAGATCGGGCTCCGGCGTCTCGGGGACGAGGTGCGGGGACGGGTCGACGGTCATGGGTCCTCCTCGGTGTCGGGCCCGCCGTCCGGGCCGCTGCTGTCGACCCTCGCGGCGGCCGGGGGTCCGCCGGCCGGACCGGAGCCATCTGTGGACGGGGACGACCCCTGTGGACGGCCGTGCGGGGGTCAGCCGAAGACGTCGGCGGCGATGCCGAGGACCAAGGGCACGACGCCCAGGCAGAGGAAGGCCGGCAGGAAGCAGGCGCCGAGCGGCGCCAGCACCCACACCCCGGCCCGGCGGACGGCGGCGTCCCTGCGCCCCCGCGCCTCCGCACGGGTGTCCCCGGCCAGCGCGTGGAGGGCGGCCACGACCGCGGACCCCGACTCCCCGGCCCGGACCACGACCCGCCCGAGACCGGCCAGCTCCGGCGGGACGTCGTCCCACGCCCGCCGGGGTGGCGCGCCCAGCCGGTACAACCCGGCGACCGTCGCGAGCTCGGCGCCCAGCGGCGCCGGCAGGGCGCCGGCCACGGCGGCGAGCGCACGGCCGACGGGCAGGCCGGCCGCGAGGCACACCGCCAGGAGGTCGCAGGCCACCGGCAGGTCGGCGCCCAGCAGGGACGCCGACGACGTGTCCGCCCCGTCCCTCCCCCGCAGCAGCCGCTCCCCCACGACGCCGACCACCCCGGCGATCAGGACGCCCATCAGCCCGCCCACGAGCAGCCCTGCGGCCAGCCCCGCCGCCCCGGCGAGCAACCAGCGACGACGCGGCCCGGGAGGTGCCGGGGCGCCGGGGACCTGGCCCGGCTGCGGCACGGCGAGAGAGCGGGCGCGGGCGGCGACGACCGACCGGCCCGGTGACCAGACGACCAGCGCGGCGGCCAGGAGCAGGACCGCGGCGGAGCTCACCGCACGGCCCGGCGGACGAGGCGGGACGTCCAGGCCAGCCCGGCGGCCTCGAGCGCCGCGCCCGCGACCAGCAGGACCTGCCCGGTGGGCGTGGTGGTCAGCACGCGCCACGGGTCGGCGCCGATCCCGCTGCCCATCGCGAGGGCGAGGACCGGCAGCGCGGCCAGCAGCAGCGCACTGGCCCGGGACCCCGCCGTCGCCGAGCGCAGATCCGACCGCTGGCGGCGGCGGGCGCGCAGGTCGTCCTCGACGGCGGCGAGCACCGCGGCCAGCGAGCAGCCGGTCCGCTGGCTCAGCACCGCGGCCGCGGACACCCGCCGCAGCGCCTCTGCCAGTTCCCCGGGAAGGGCTCCGTCGTCGGAGGTCGGACTGCGGACCGCCCGGACCAGGGCCCGTCCGCTCTCCTCGTCGGCGCACGCACCTGCGGCGGCCGCGGCGGCGGCCTCCAGCGTCCGCCCGGCACGCAGCTCCGCGGCGAGCGCGGACAGCGCCTCGGCCAGGGCCGCCAGGCCCGCCTCGTCCCGCGCGGCGGCCCGGCGCCGCAGCTCGGCGCGGGCGAGGAGCACGGCGGCTCCTCCCGCCAGCGCCGCCACCAGCCAGGTGCTGGCGAGCAGTCCTGCGCCGGCTGCGGCGCAGCCCCAGACAATCGGCAGCGGCAGCGGAGGCAGGGACACCGGGGTCGCCCGCCGCCCGGACAGCTCGGCCCACCGCGCCCGGCGCACCGCCCGGCGGTCCGGCCACAGCAGGAGGGCGGCGCAGAGCAGCACCAGCGGGCCGGTCACCGGAGTGGCTCCCCCTCCGGTTCGAGGAGCTCGGCCAGCGGCCCGGCACCCGGGCACGGCCTCCCGTCGGCGCGCCAGCCGGGCTCCACGACGACGAGGTCGCCGGCGCGGCGGACCACGCCGATCTCGTCGACGCGGCGCCCTGACGGGGTGCGCCTCAGGTGCACGACCAGCGCGAGCGCGGCAGCCGCCTGGCTGTGCACCGCCAGCCGGTCCAGCCCCGCGGCCACGCCCAGGGCCTCCAGCCGTGCCGGCACCTCGGCCGGCCGGTTGGCGTGCAGCGTGCCGCAGCCCCCGTCGTGGCCGGTGTTGAGCGCGGCGAGGAGGTCGGTGACCTCGGCGCCGCGCACCTCGCCGACCACGAGCCGGTCCGGTCGCATGCGCAGCGCCTGCCGGACCAGGTCGCGCAGGGTCACCTCCCCGACCGCCTCGACGTTCGGTGGCCGGGTGGCCAGGCGGACCACGTGCGGGTGCGCCGGCGCCAGCTCGGGCGCGTCCTCGCACAGCACCAGCCGCTCCGACGGCGGGACCAGGCCCAGCAGGGCCGACAGCAGCGTCGTCTTGCCCGACCCGGTGCCGCCGGTCACCAGGAACGCCAGCCGGCGGGCGACGACGGCCGCGAGCAGGTCGGCCGACCGGCCGGGCAGCGTGCCGCGCGCCGCCAGCTCGGCCAGTGGCATCGACGCCCGGCGGAGCACCCGCAGGGACAGGCACGTGCCGCTGCCGGACACCGGCGGCAGCACGGCGTGCAGCCGCGTCCCGTCGGGCAGGCCGGCGTCCACCCACGGGGCGGCGTCGTCGAGCCGTCGCCCGGCCGCGGCGGCGAGCCGGACGGCGAGCCGGCGGACGGCGTCCTCGTCGGGGAACCGGACCGGCGTGCGTTCCAGCCCGGCCCCGCGGTCGACCCAGACCTCGTCGGCACCGTTGACCAGCACGTCGCTCACCCCGGGTTGCCGCAGCAGAGGCTCCAGCGGCCCTGCGCCGGCCAGCTCGTCCACCGCCTCGTGCACCGCGCGCAGCACCTCGTCGTCGGCCAGCAGCCCGCCGGACTCCTCCCGGACCACGGCCGCCACCGCGGCCCGCGTGGGCGCCTCCGGCTCCAGGGCCAGGCGGGCCCGGACCCGGTCGACGAGCGCCCCGCCGGTCACGCCGCGACCCCGGCGGGCGAGGACAGCTCCGCCAGCAGGAGGCGGGCCAGGGAGCCCAGGGGCGAGCGCGGCCCCAGGTGCGGGGGTTCCCCGCGCTCGCCGCGCGCCACCGCACTGCGGTCGTGCGCCAGCTCGGCGAGGACGGGGCGCCCGACGACGTCGGCGACCTCGTCCGCGGACAGCCCGCCGGGGACCGGCCGCGCGACCAGCCGCGCCGAGGACCAGGCCCCCGGGGTCCCGTCGGGGCGTGCCCCGACCAGCGAGCGCGCCGCCGATGCCGCGCGCAGCCGTCCGGGCACGACCAGCACCGACAGGTCCGCGTCGGCGAGCACCAGGTCGGCCACCTCCGGGCCGGCGGTGCGCGGGAGGTCGACGACCACCGGCCAGCCGCCGGCCCGGGCCGCCTCTGCCACGGCGCCGACCGCCGCGGCCGGGACCTCCGCCGGGGCGGCGCGGGAGGCGGAGAGCACGGACACGCCGGCCACCTCGGGCAGGGCCGCCATCAGCGCGTCGCCCGCGACCCGGCCCCGCAGGCCGGCCAGCTCCGGCCAGCGGAGCCCCTCGGCGCGCTCGGCGCCCAGGAGCAGGTCCAGGCCACCGCCGAAGCCGTCGGTGTCGACCAGCAGGACGCCGTCGGCCCCGGGCGCCGCGGCGAGGGCCACCGCGGCGGCGACCGTGCTGGCGCCCGCGCCGCCGCAGCTCCCGCCCACCACCACCAGCCGGCCGCGGTCGACCGGACGGCGCAGCGCCGAGCCCACCCGGGACAGCAGCCACTGCTCGTCGTCCGGCAGCACGACCACGCGTTCCGCGCCGAGCTCCACCGCCGCGGCCCAGGCCGGGGCGGGCAGCTCCGCCGGGGCCACGACCACGACCCCGGGCCGCCGGGGCAGCCCCCGCACCGGCCCGGTGGCGAGCACGTCGGCACCCAGCAGCACCAGCGGCGCCTCGCGGTGGGCCCGGCGCAGCGCCGGACCGCCGGTGGCCACCTCCGGTTCGGCGCCGGCGGCGGCCAGCACCCGCAGGAGGTCGTCGAGGAGCTCCTCGTCGGCACTGACGAGGAGGGGGCGGGCGGCGGGTGTCCGGAGGGCAGGCACGCGTCCAGCCCAGTGGGTACCGGTGCGGGGCGGGAGTGGCCGGCGGGATCTGTGGATGACTCGAAGGGATGTGGACGGCGCGCGATCCGCCGCACGGTCAGCCGGTCCACTTACAGTCGTGAACCGTGACCCGCGCAGCGGCGTTCTTCGACCTGGACAAGACGGTCATCGCGAAGTCGAGCACGCTCGCCTTCGGCCGGCCGTTCTTCCAGGGCGGGCTGATCAACCGCCGAGCCGTCCTCAAGGGCGCGTACGCGCAGTTCGTGTTCTCCCTGTCCGGCGCGGACGCGCAGCAGATGGAGCGCATGCGGGCGCAGATCACCCAGATGTGCACCGGCTGGGACGTCGCCACGGTGCACGAGATCGTGCGGGAGACGCTGCACGACATCGTCGACCCGCTGGTCTACGCCGAGGCCGCCGACCTCATCGAGGAGCACCGGGCGGCCGGGCGCGAGATCGTGATCGTCTCGAGCAGCGGCGCGGAGATGGTGGAGCCGATCGGCGAGATGCTCGGCGCCGACCGCGTGGTGGCCACCCGCATGGTGACCGTCGACGGCCGCTACACCGGCGAGATCGACTTCTACGCGTACGGCGAGAACAAGGCGGTCGCGGTCCGCGAGGTGGCCGCCGAGAGCGGCTACGACCTCGCCGACTGCTACGCCTACAGCGACTCGGTCACCGACCTCCCGATGCTGTCGGAGGTGGGCCACCCCACGGCGGTCAACCCCGACCGGGCCCTGCGCCGCGCCGCGGCCGAGCGGGGCTGGCCGGTGCTGGAGTTCAGCCGCCCGGTGTCCATGCGGTCGCGCTTCCCCGTCCCGACGGCGCCGGTGGTGACCGGCGCGGCGGCCATGGGTGTGGGCGCCGCGGTGGTGGGCCTGGCCTGGTACGCCCGCCGACGGGCGCTGCGCGAGGGTGCGCTCGGCCGGACCTCCCCCACGCCGGCGAGTGGACGGCGGCGTCGCCGGGGCGCCTGACGCCGGACCGCCTGACCCACCCCTCGCCGGCTCGCCGCGGGCGCGGGACGGAGTCCCCCGCCGGCTCAGAGCGGCAGGTGCTCCCGCACCCGGTCCACGAGGGTGCGCACCGCCGACACGGGCCGGAACGCCCGCGCCGCCGCGGTGAGCGCCGCCTGCTCGTCGGGCCGGAGCGGGATGTCCGCGGCGGCGGCGTTGGCCTCGACCTGGGCGACGCTCGACGCCCCGGGGATGACCACCACGCGCGGCAGGGAGACCAGCCAGGCCAGGGCGATCTGGGCCGGGGTCACGTCGTGCGCCGCGGCGACCTCCCGGAGGACGTCGAGCAGCGGCTGGGCCCGCCGGAGGTTCTCCGTGCCGAACAGGGGGTTGGCCGCCCGCACGCCGCCGGGGCGGTTGTCCACGCCGTAGCGGCCGCCGAGCAGTCCCTGCGCCAGCGGGCTGTAGGCCATGACCATCCGGCCCTCCCGTTCGGCGAAGGGCACCAGGTCCTCCAGCGGCCCGGGCACGGCGAGCGAGAAGTGCACCTGGTTGCTGACCACCGGGCGGCCCAGCGCGGCGTCGGCGGCCTGCCAGCGGTCGAGGGAGTAGTTGGAGACACCGACGGCGCCGATGCGGCCGGCGTCGAGCAGGTCCCGCATGCCCGGCATGATCACCGAGTCCGGGACCAGCGGGTTGGGCTGGTGCACCTGGTAGAGCGGGATCCGGTGCAGGCCCAGCCGGCGAGCGCTGCCGGCGAAGCGGTTGCGCACCACCGGCGGGAACGGGGCGACGGGGAAGACCTTGCTGGCGACGACCACGCCGGCCCGTTCCCCGCCCAGCGCGTCGCCGAGGATCCGCTCGCTGCGGCCGAACCCGTAGACCTCGGCGGTGTCGAACAGCGTGATGCCCAGCTCCCGGGCTCGCCGGACGATCCGGCCGGCCTCTCCCGAGGCGTAGGCGTCGCCGTACCCCCACTCGCGCGAGCCGAACTGCCAGGTCCCCAGGCCGACCCGGCTGACAGCACCGAGCCCGTCGACGTCGAGAGTCCGCACGTCGTCCAGTCTGCCCGTCAGCCGCGCAGGATGGCCTCCGCGATCGCCAGCCCCTCCAGGGCCCCGTGCTCGGTGGCCCGGCAGCAGTGCACCAGCCACGCCGCCACGCCCTCGGGCTCCCCCGCGGCGTACCCGGCCAGCGTGCGCGCGTACTGCTCGCGGCCCAGCTCCACGAAGCCGACCTCGGGCACCGACACCGCCTTCGGGTCCAGGCCCCGGGCGATGCCGGTCAGCCGGGCCGCCGCCCGGGCGACGATGCCGTCGGCCGTCCCGAACGGCGCGAGGGCGGCCAGCTCGCCGTGGACCACCGCCGCAACGAGGACGGCGGGCACCGTGGTCGCCCCGGTGACCAGCGAGAACAGACCGCTCAGCCGCGGGCCCGCGTGCGCTGCCGGGCGGCCGAGGTCGGATCGGTCGACGAGGTCGGCCGCGGCCAGCACGTGCAGCCGGGCGAGGACCTGGCCCGGCGCCCGGGACCACGTCTCCACCATCGACCCGAGGGCCACCGACGTGCGCAGCGCGCCCTGCACGACCGGCTCCTCCACCCGACCGGCGCGCAGGTCGGCCAGCGGGAGGTCGACCCCCTCGAGCGCCGCCGACGCGCGGGCGCCGCGCAGCGCCGACTCGGTGCTGATCTCGGCCGACCGGTTCCGCATGAGCCGGTGGCGGAGCAGCCGGTCGATGCCGGCGCGGGCGCCGGCGGCGGCGTCCCGGACACCGGGCAGCTCGAGGAGGGGGGCGAGCGGGTCGGGACCGCTCGGGCGGGGAGCCGGCCGGGTGGCGCCGGGTCGCACGGGGATGGTCACGAGGTCCTCCTGGCTGGCGCTCGTCGACCCCGGGACGAACGCTGCCCCGGGACCGACGCTGCTGGGTGTCGCGGGCGGGCTCGCACGCCCGCTCACCGCGACGACGGTACGAGGGAGTCGTCGGTGACCGGCGGCAGGCTGGCTACGCTGCCTCCCACCATGGCCCAGCCGCTGACCCTCCTCCTCGTCCGCCACGGGCAGAGCGAGTGGAACGCCACGGGCCGCCTGCAGGGCCAGACCGCCTCCGTGCCGCTGACCGAGCTCGGGCACGTCCAGGCGGCTCGGGCCGCGCGGGAGCTCGCCGACCTGCTGCCCGGCGTGCTGATCTCCAGCGACCTGCGCCGGGCGGTGCAGACCGCCGAGCACTGCGCCGCGGCGACCGGCCTGCCGTTCACCACGACCCCGGCGCTGCGGGAGCAGGGCTACGGAGTCCTCGAGGGACGCCCGTCGCGAGAGCTGTGGGACGTCGTGGACTGGACCGATCCGCACTGGGCGGCCGAGGGTGGGGAGAGCCTGGCGGAGCTGCACGGGCGGGTCGCGGCCTACCTCAAGCACCTGTGCGCCGAGCCGCCCGCCGCGGTGATCGCGCTGGTCACGCACGGCGACACGATCCGCGCCGCGCAGGCCGTCGCCGCCGGGCTGGGCGCGGACGCGATGCCGGTCGTCACCCCGCACAACGGCACGATCACCCGGCTGGAGCTCGTGCTGTGACCGGCGACCGGGGACGGCGGAGCGCCCGGTGAGCAAGGTGCTCGTGCTGGGCGGCTCCCGGTCGGGCAAGTCCGCGCACGCCGAGCACCTGGTGGCCGGCGCCGACGCCGTCACGTACCTGGCCACCTCGCCCCCGGTGCCGGACGACGCAGAGTGGGCCGCCCGCGTGGCGGCGCACCGGGCCCGACGCCCGGCGTCCTGGACGACCGTGGAGACGACCGCACCCGGCGACCTGGTGCGCCCCGGAACGGTACTGGTCGACAGCGTCACCACCTGGGTCGCGGCGCTCATGGACGAGGCCGGCCTGTGGAACGACGCACCCGGCGCCGCGGCCCGGCTCGCCGGCCGCTGCGACGCCCTGGTGGACGCCTGGACCACGACACCCGCGCACGTGGTGGCCGTCTCCGACGAGGTGGGCCTGGGGGTGGTCCCGGAGACCCGGTCGGGCCGGCTGTTCCGGGACACCCTGGGCGCGGTCAACCAGCGGCTGGCCGGCACGGCCGACGAGGTGTGGTTCGTGGTGGCCGGGCTGCCCCAGCGGCTGCGATGAGGTGGACCGGTCCGCTGGAGTCCGCCGCGCTGCTCACCGTCCTGCGCGTCCCGGCGGCCGCGGCGGCCTCCACGAGGGGCGTGCTCCCGTGGGCCCCGCTGGTGGGGCTGGTGCTCGGCGGGATCGCCACCGGGGTCGCCGCGGCCGGGGCGGAGCTGGTCGACCCGCTGGTGGGGGCCGTGCTGGGCACCGCCGTCCTGGCGGTGTTGACCCGTGGCCTGCACCTGGACGGGCTGGCCGACACCGCCGACGGCCTCGGCCCGCTGCGCGGCCGGGAGCGGGCGCTGCAGGTGATGCGCCAGGGCGACGTCGGCCCGTTCGGGGTGGTGACGGTGCTGGTGACCGTCCTGCTGCAGGTGGCCTGCGCCGCGGCCCTCCTCGACACCCCCGACGGCTGGACGGCGCTCTGGCTGGCCCCCCTCGTCGCCCGGCTGGCGATGGCCCGCACCGGTCTGCCCGGCGTCGCGGTGGCCGAGGGCTCGTCGCTGGCGCGGTCGGTGGCGGGCACGGTGTCGAGGCGGTGGCTGGTCGCGTGCGGCCTCGCCGCGGCGGCCCTGGTCGTGGCCGCCGCGGGCGGCGACCTCGCGCGGGCCGGTCGGCTGACCGTCAGCGCGGCTGCCGGTCTGCTCGCGGCCGAGGTCCTGCTGCGCCGGGCGCGTGCCCGCCTGGGCGGCGTCACCGGCGACGTCATGGGGGCGATGGGCGAGGCCGCGGCCGCGACCACCCTGCTGGTGGCCGCGGCCGTCCTGGGCTGAGGCGCGGCTCCGTCCAGAGGCGAACCTCTGGACGGGGTCCTCTCTCAGTGCCGGTGGAGCAGGCCCCCCATCAGGCCTCGCAGACCACCCGAGGCGGCGGTCGTCGGCCGGCCCCGGCCGGTGGACATCGTCTTCCGGCCCGTCGTGCGGGCCGAGGTCCGGCCCATGCCGCGGCCGGTCGACATGCCACGGCCTGCCGACCGTGCCGTGCCCCGTCCGGCGGCGCGGCCCCCGCGGGCCGCCGAACGCGCGGTGTTCTCCGCCGTGCCCATCAGTCGTCCGAGGATGCTCATACCGGAGGAGTACCCCGGACCGCCGGACCGATGCACGCGATCAGCTCCCGGCGCCCTGCTGGGCCGGGGTCTCGCCGCCCTCCAGGTCCCCCTCGGTGTCCAGGTAGGCCTGCTGCAGCTCGGCCAGCAGCGCCGGGTCGGGCTCGGCCCACATCCGCCGGTCGACCGCCTCCAGCAGCCGCTCCGCGATGCCGTGCAGGGCCCACGGGTTGGACCGCTCGAGGAACTCGCGGTTCTCCGGGTCGAGCACGTAGGTCTGCGTGAGCTTCTCGTACATCCAGTCGGCGACCACCCCGGTCGTGGCGTCGTAGCCGAACAGGTAGTCCACGGTCGCGGCCAGCTCGAACGCGCCCTTGTAGCCGTGCCGGCGCATCGCCTCCAGCCACTTGGGGTTCACCACCCGCGCGCGGAACACCCGGGCGGTCTCCTCGGTCAGCGAGCGGGTGCGCACCGCCTCCGGCCGCGTGGAGTCCCCGACGTAGGCGGCCGGGGCCCGGCCGGTCAGCGCGCGCACCGTCGCCACCATCCCGCCGTGGTACTGGAAGTAGTCGTCGGAGTCGGCGATGTCGTGCTCGCGGGTGTCGACGTTCTTCGCCGCGACCGCGATCCGCCGGTAGGCCGCCTCCATGTCCGGCCGGGCGGCCACGCCGTCCAGCCCGCGGCCGTAGGCGTAGCCACCCCAGACGGCGTAGACCTCGGCCAGGTCGGCGTCCCCCCGCCAGTCGCGCGAGTCGATCAGCGGCAGCAGCCCGGCCCCGTAGGCGCCGGGCTTGGACCCGAACACCCGGGTGGTGGCCCGCCGGCGGTCCCCGTGGGCGGCGACGTCGGCCTCGACGTGCGCCCGCACGAAGTTCTCCTCCGGCGACTCGGACAGTCGCGCCGCCAGCGTCACGGCGTCGTCGAGCATGGTCACCACGTGCGGGAAGGCGTCCCGGAAGAAGCCGGAGATCCGCACCGTGACGTCGATCCGCGGCCGGCCCAGCTCGTCGAGCGGCACGGGCTCGAGCCCGGTCACCCGTCGCGACGCGTCGTCCCACACCGGGCGGACGCCGAGCAGCGCGAGCACCTCCGCGACGTCGTCCCCGGAGGTGCGCATCGCCGAGGTACCCCACACCGACAGGCCCACCGACCGCGGCCAGGACCCGGTGTCGGCGCGGTACCGCTCGACCAGCGACTCGGCCATCGCCTGCCCGGTCTCCCAGGCCAGCCGCGACGGGATGGCGCGCGGGTCGACCGAGTAGAAGTTCCGCCCGGTCGGCAGCACGTTGACCAGCCCGCGCAGCGGCGAGCCCGAGGGGCCGGCGGGCACGTACCCGCCGTCGAGGGCGTGCAGGACCGCGTCCATCTCGTCGGTGGTGCGCTCCAGCCGCGGCACCACCTCCTCGACGGCGAACCGCAGCACCGCCTCCACCTGCGAGGACGGCCCACCCAGGACGGAGGCCACCACCGAGGGGACGGCGTCCGGCGTCCACCCGGCCGCCTCCATGCCCGCCACCAGCGCGGCGGCGCGCGACTCGACCTCGTCGGTGTCGCTGCGCGACGCCCCCTCGGTCAGCCCCAGCGCCTCCCGCAACCCGGGCAGCGCCACCGCGCCGCCCCAGACCTGCCGGGCCCGCAGCATCGCCAGCACCAGGTCCACGCGGTCCTCGCCGGTCGGGGGCACCCCGAGCACGTGCAGACCGTCGCGGATCTGCGAGTCCTTGATCTCGCAGAGCCAGCCGTCGACGTGCAGGATCATCTCGTCGAAGTGCTCGTCCTCGGGCCGCTCGGACAGCCCCAGGTCGGAGTCGAGTTTCGCCGCCTGCAGCAGGGTCCAGATCTGGGCCCGGACGGCGGGCAGCTTCGCCGGGTCCATCGCCGCGACATTGGCGTGCTCGTCGAGCAACTGCTCCAGCCGGGCGATGTCGCCGTAGGAGTCGGCGCGGGCCATCGGCGGCACCATGTGGTCGACCAGCGTGGCGTGCGCGCGCCGCTTGGCCTGCGAGCCCTCCCCCGGGTCGTTGACCAGGAACGGGTAGACCAGCGGCAGGTCGCCGAGGGCCGCGTCCGGCCCGCAGGAGGCCGACAGCCCGACGGTCTTGCCCGGCAGCCACTCCAGGTTGCCGTGCTTGCCGACGTGCACCAGCGCGTGCGCGCCGAACTCCGACCGCAGCCACCAGTAGGCGGCCAGGTAGTGGTGGGACGGCGGCAGGTCCGGGTCGTGGTAGATCGCGATCGGGTTCTCGCCGAAGCCGCGCGGCGGCTGGACCATCACCACGACGTTGCCCGCCCGCAGCGCGGCGAAGACGATCTCCCCGCCACCGGAGGCACTGCGGTCCACGAACAGCGAGCCCGGCGGCTCCCCCCAGTGCGCCACCATCGCCGACCGCAGGTCCTCCGGGAGGGTGTCGAAGAAGGCGCGGTAGGACGCGGCCGGGATGCGCACCGGGTTGCCCGACAGCTGCTCGTCGGTCAGCCAGTCGGCGTCCTGCCCGCCGGCGGCGATGAGTGCGTGCACCAGGGCGTCGCCGTCGAGGTCGGCGACCCCGGGCAGCGCGGCGGGCCCGTCGAACGGGCCGACGTCGTAGCCGGCGCCCGCCATCGCCGCCAGCAGCCGGACGACCGACGCCGGGGTGTCCAGCCCGACGGCGTTGCCGATGCGCGCGTGCTTGGTCGGGTAGGCCGACAGCATCACCACGATCCGCCGCTCGGCGGGCGGCACGTGCCGCAGCCGGGCGTGCGCCACCGCCGTGCCGGCCACCCGGGCGGCCCGCTCGGGGTCGGCGACGTAGCTGGTCAACCCGTCGGCGTCGGTCTCCTTGAACGAGAACGGCACGCTGACCAGCCGGCCGTCGAACTCCGGGATGGCCACCTGGTTGCCGACGTCGAGCGGCGAGAGGCCGTCGTCGTCGGCCAGCCACTCCGCGCGGGAGCGGGTCAGGCACAGCCCCTGCAGCACCGGCACGTCGAGGGAGGCGAGCGCGCCGACGTCCCAGGCGCCGTCGTCCCCACCGGCCTGCGCGGTGGCCGGGCGCGAGCCGCCGGCCGCGAGCACGGTGACGACCAGCGCGTCGGCGGTGCGCAGGGTGGCCAGCAGGTCGTCGGGCACGCTGCGCAGGGTCGCGGTGAACACCGGCAGGGCGCGGCCGCCGGCGTCCTCGATCGCGGCGCACAGCGACTCGACGAACGCGGTGTTCCCGGCCAGGTGGTGCGCCCGGTAGTAGAGGACGGCGACGGTCGGACCGGTGCTCCTGGTCGGCCGGTCCAGCAGGCCCCAGTCCGGCGCGACCACCGGCGGCTCGAACCCCTCCCCGGTGAGCAGCACCGTGTCGGACAGGAACCGGTGCAACTGCACCAGGTTGCCCGGCCCGCCCTGCGCCAGGTAGCCGTGCGCCTCGGTCGCCACGCCCATCGGCACCGTGGACAGCGCCATCAACTCGGCGTCGGGCAGCTGCTCCCCGCCGAGGACGACGACCGGCGCCGGCCCGGCCAGCAGCGGCGCGAGCAGCTCCTCGAACTGCCGCCGCACCCCGAGCAGCCGGACGACGACCAGCTGCGCCCCCTCGACCAGGGCGGCCACCCCGTCGGGGTCGAGCCGGGCGGGGTTGCCCAGCCGCCAGTCGGCGCCGCTCGCGCGGGCCGACAGCAGGTCGGTGTCGCTGGTGGACAGCAGCACGAACACGGGCAGGTCCTCACTCGGGGTCCGCGCCCCGGGTCGTCGGGCACGGCAGCCGGCGTGTCTGACTTCCCCCGGGGGGATCACAGTGGCGGGACCGCGCCGGACTCGCACCGGCTTCCGCGCGCACTGCCGTGATGCCGGGACGCTACCCGGTGGTCACCCGCGGCTGAGTCGGGCAGGCTCGGCCGCCGTGGCCGACCCAGCCCTGCGCCCGGGGGCGCGCGACATCGGGGCGTACCTGGTCAGTGCCCGCTCCTTCGACGAGTACCGGGCGATGTTCGCGCTGTCCGACGCCGACCTCGCCGGACGGGTCCTGGACTGCCCCGGAGGCGGCGCCGGCTTCACCGCGGTCGCCCGGGCCCGCGGGACCGACGCGGTCGCCGTCGACCCGGTGTACGCCACCCCACCGGCCGCGCTCGAGGACCGGCTGGCCGGCGAGCTGGAGCGCGGACGGGCCTGGGCCCAGGCGCACGCCGACCGCTACGTCTGGGCCTTCTACGGGGACCCGGCCGGCCACACCCGGGTGCGGGCCGAGGCGGCGCGGGCGTTCGCCGCCGACCGCGCCGCCGCGCCCGGCCGGTACGTCTGCGCGGCGCTGCCCGCGCTGCCGTTCGGCGACGGCGCGTTCGACCTCGTCCTCTCCTCCCACCTGCTGTTCACCTACGCCGACCGGCTCGACCGCGCGTTCCACCGGGCGGCGCTGCTGGAGATGGCGCGGGTCAGCCGCGGCCGGGTGCGGGTCTACCCGCTGGTCGACCAGGCCGGCGGCGCGCTGCCCGACCTGCTCGCCGGGCTGGTGCACGACCTCGCCGCCGCCGGGGTCACCGCGGAGGTCCGCGAGGTGGGGTACGAGTTCCAGCGCGGCGCCCGCGCGCTGCTGGAGCTGACGCGGGACTGACGGCGTCCACCCGCACGGCTGCTGCGCGTGGCGACGCTCCGGCGGGCCGGCGGACGTCGCCGCGGACGGGCCGCCTCCGTCCGACCTGGCCCTACCCTGCCGCGCATGGGACCGCCCCCGGTGGCACCGTTCCCCGCGGACGCCTTCTCCCGTGTCCTGTGCGTGGTCGCCCACCCCGACGACGTCGAGTACGGCACGTCCTCGGCCGTCGCCGCCTGGACCGCCCAGGGGATCGACGTCGCCTACCTGCTCCTCACCCGCGGCGAGGCAGGCATGGACGCGCTCCGGCCGGAGGAGACCGCGCGGCTGCGGACGGCGGAGCAGGTGGCGGCGGCGGACGTGGTTGGCGTGACCGACGTCCGCTTCCTCGACCACCCCGACGGCGTCCTGGAGTACGGGCTGGGCCTGCGCCGCGACATCGCGCGGGTCATCCGCGGCTACCGGCCGGAGGCGCTGCTCGTCGGGTCGTGGGACGTCGAGTTCGTCGCCGGGCTCAACCAGGCCGACCACCGGGTGGCCGGGCTCGCGGCGGTCGACGCCCTGCGGGACGCCGGCAACCGCTGGGTCTTCCCCGAACTGCTCGACGAGGGGCTCGAGCCCTGGTCGACGCGGTGGCTGCTGGTGGGCGGCGACCCCCGGCCCACCCACGGCGTGGACGTGACCGGTGCGCCGCTGGCGCGCGGCGTCGCCTCGCTGGAGGCGCACAGCCAGTACCTCGCGGGCATCCCGGGGCACCCGCCGCCCCGGGCGATGATCCCCGCGGTCACCGCGTTGCAGGGCCCGGCCCTCGGCGTCGAGCACGCGGTGCTGTTCCGGGCCTTCGACTTCGCCGCTCCGCCGCCGATCGCCCAGGAGGCGATGCGCGCGGCCGCCGAGCGGGTCGGCTGACCGTCAGCCCGCGAGGGCGGTGGAGACCCGCGCCCGCAGCCGCAGGTGCTGCTCCGCGCAGCGGCGCGGCGCCCCCGGCGGTCGCTCGACCACCCGGGGCGCCTGCACCACCTCGTCGGCCGCGAACTGCTCGCGGGTGAGGTCGACCTCGGTGCCGTCGGGCAGCCGGTTCCACCAGTGGACGCCCTGCCGGGAGCCGTCCGGCCGCAGCACCTCGGCCAGCAGCAGCTCCCCGCCGAGCAGGTCGTGCACGACCAGCGCGGTGGCGCCGCACTGGCCGCGGGCCGGGTCGGCCGGCGTCCAGTCGGCGAGGTCGGCGTCGTCGCAGGTCTCGCGGGACCAGGCCGCGCGCACGGCGGCGGTCACGACGTCCAGGTCAGGCACGGCGGCAGGCTGCCACCCGCTGCCGACAGGTCGGTCAGGCCGCGCCCAGGGCGTCGGCCACCCGGTGGTGGGCGACCGCCTCGTCGGACCGGCTCTGCCGCTCCAGGGTGCGGGCCAGGGCCCGGCGCGCCCACCCGTTGGCCGGGGCGAGCTCGACCAGCCGGGTCAGCGTCGTCTCGGCGCGGCCGAGCTGGGCGGAGCCGAAGTAGGCGCGGGCGAGCAGCTCGAGGGCGGCCTCGTTGCCCGGCTCGGCCTCGACGACCGCCGTGAGCACCTTCGCCGCCTCGATCGGCTGGCCCATCGCGAGGAACAGGTCCGCGCGGAGGAACTCCGAGTGCAGGTCGAGCTCGAACGGCTGGGTCATGCCAGGGACAACGCCGGACGGGCCCCCGGTGCTTCCCCCGCCGGCGCGGGATCGCGACCTTCGACCGCATCCACGCCCGCCGCGGAGGCGAAGAATGGACACCGTCCCGCGTCTCCTGGGAGCTCCCCGTGACACTGCGACTCCACCTCCCCCACCGCACGGCACACCCACCCGAGGAACACCCCGGTCCCGGCGCCCGCGTGTTCGCCGTCCAGCGCACCGGCGCGATCGTGGTGGCGGTGTTCCTGCTGGTCTTCGGCCTGCTCGGCTTCGCCGGCGGCCTGGCCTACTTCTCGACCGACGGCCAGCGCATCCTCGGCCTGTCGTCCAACGGCCTGCTGTCGACCATCTCGGTCGTGGTGGCGGTCGTGCTCCTCGTCGCTGCCGCGCGCAGCCCGCGCACCGCCTCGACGGTCATGATCGTCATCGGCGTCCTGTTCCTGCTCTCCGCCCTGGTCAACCTGGCGGTGCTGCGGACGTCGTTCAACATCCTGGCCTTCGAGTTCAGGAACGTCGCCTTCTCCGTCGGCGTCGGCCTGCTCCTGCTGGTGCTCGGCGCCTACGGCCGGATCGGCGGGCACCTGCCCGAGGACAGCCCGTACGCCCACCCGCACGCGGCCGCGGCCGAGGACGACGACGAGTTCCCGTCCACCCCGCAGGAGGTCGCCGCCGAGCGGGCGATGCGCGACGCCGAGGTGGCCGTCGTCCAGCACCTGGCGACCGACGACCAGCGGCGCCGGGTCGAGGCCATGGCCCGGGTGCACTCGCGGGCGGACCGCCGGCGGGTGTGGATGTCCTTCGACAGCGGGCGCGAGCTGCGCTGAGACCGCCCGCGCCGGCGGGCCGTACCCTCGCCAGCGCCATGACCGCCACGCCCGCCCGCCTCCGCAGCGACGCCTGCCCCGGCGCGCTGCAGACCCACGCCGCGGCCGACGGGGCGCTGGCGCGGGTCCGGGTGCCCGGCGGCCTGCTCAGCGCCGTCCAGCTGCGGGTCCTCGCCGGCGCGGCGCACGACCTCGGCGACGGCGGCCTGGAGCTGACCAGCCGGGGCAACGTGCAGCTGCGCGGCCTGGCGCCGGGGGCCGAGGCGGAGCTGGGCGGCCGGCTCGCCGCGGCCGGCCTGCTGCCCAGCGCCGCGCACGAGCGGGTGCGCAACGTGCTGGCCAGCGCGCTGTCCGGCCGGGTCGGCGGCCGGATCGACGTCCGGCCGTGGGTGGCCGCGCTGGACGCCGGGCTGTGCGCGCAGCCGGCGTTCGCCGCGCTGCCGGGCCGGTTCCTGGTGACCCTCGACGACGGCCGCGGCGACGTCGCCGGCCTGGGCGGGGACGTCGGCCTGCGCGCGCGCTGCCCGGCCACGGTCGCGCTGACCCTCGCCGGCGCCGACACCGGCCTGCGCGTGGCACCCGAGGACGCGGTGGCCCTTGCCCTCGCCGCGGCCCGCGCCTTCCTCGACGAGCGCGCCGCCCAGGGGTCGAGCGCCTGGCGGCTGGCCGAGCTCGACGACGGCCCCGCCCGCGTCGCCGCCCGGCTCCTCACGACGGTGTCGCCCGACGAGCGGGGGGCCGGAGGCCTCCCCGAGGAGGGTGGGCAGCGGCTCCACGGCGCCGGGGAACGGCACCTGGCCGCGGTGTCGTCCGGAGGACGACCGTGTGGTCCCGTGCGGCAGGACGACGGGCGGGTCGCGCTGGTCGCGGTCGTCCCGCTGGGCCGGCTGACCGCCGGCCAGGCCGACCTGCTCGCCGCCACCGCCGACGACCTGCAGCTGACCCCGTGGCGCAGCGTGGTCCTGCCCGACCTGCCCGACGACGCCGCGACCTCCTCCCTCACCGCGGCGGGCCTGGTGCTCGACCCGGACAGCCCCTGGCTGCGGGTCACCGCCTGCACCGGGCGGCCGGGGTGCGCGAAGAGCCGGGCCGACGTCCGCGCGGACGCCGCGCACGCCGTCGCGGCCGGCGTCCTGCCCGCCGACGGCGCCCGGCAGCACTGGGCGGGGTGCGAGCGCCGCTGCGGCCGCCCGCGCGGCGAGGTGGTCGACGTGGTGGCGACGGGGACCGGGTACCGGATCGGGAAGGCGTGATGTTCGAGTACGTGAAGGACGGCGCGGAGATCTACCGGCGCTCGTTCGCGACCATCCGCGCCGAGGCCGACCTCGCCGGGCTGCCCGAGGACGTCGCCCGCGTGGCGGTGCGGATGATCCACGCCTGCGGGCAGGTGGACCTCGTCGACGACCTGGCCTTCTCCCCCGGCGTCGTGGCCCGCGCGCGGGAGGCGCTCGACGCCGGCGCCCCGGTGCTCTGCGACGCGCAGATGGTCGCCTCCGGCATCACCCGCCGCCGGCTGCCGGCGGACAACGAGGTCGTCTGCACGCTGGGCGACCCGCGCACGCCCGCCCTCGCCGCCGAGCTCGGCACCACCCGCACCGCCGCGGCGCTGGAGCTGTGGCGCGACCGGCTCGAGGGCTCGGTCGTGGCGATCGGCAACGCGCCCACCGCGCTGTTCCACCTGCTGGAGATGGTCGCCGCGGGCGCGCCCCGGCCGGCGGCGGTGGTCGGCGTCCCGGTCGGCTTCATCGGCGCGGCGGAGTCCAAGGAGGCGCTGGCCGCCGGCGACCTGGAGTTCCTCGTCGTCCGCGGCCGGCGCGGCGGCAGCGCGATGACGGCCGCGGCGGTCAACGCGATCGCGAGCGACGTCGAGTGAGCGGCCGTCTCTACGGGGTCGGGCTCGGGCCCGGGGACCCCGAGCTGGTCACCGTCAAGGCCGCCCGGCTGATCGGCGCCGCCGACGTGGTCGCCTTCCACGCCGCCCAGCACGGCCGGTCGGTGGCTCGCGCGCTGGCCGCGCCGTACCTGCGCGAGGGCCAGGTCGAGGAGCTGCTGGTCTACCCGGTCACCACCGAGACCACCGACCACCCCGGCGGCTACCAGGGCGCGATCGACGAGTTCTACGAGGCGGCCGCGGCGCGGCTGGCCGCCCACCTCGACGCCGGGCGGGACGTCGTCGTCCTCGCCGAGGGGGACCCGTTCTTCTACGGCTCCTACATGCACATGCACAAGCGGCTGGCGCACCGCTACCCCACCGAGGTCGTGCCCGGCGTGACCAGCGTGAGCGGGGCGTCGGCGGCGGTCGGCCGGCCGCTGGTCGAGCGCGACGAGGTGCTCACCGTGCTGCCCGGCACGCTCGGCGCCGACGAGCTCGCAGAGTGGCTGGCCACCACCGACTCCGCCGCGGTGCTCAAGCTGGGCCGCACGTTCCCGCAGGTCCGCGAGGCGTTCGACCGCGCCGGCGTCCTCGACCGCGCGCTGTACGTGGAGCGGGCGACGACCGACCGCCAGCGCTGCCTGCCGCTGGCCGAGGTCGACCCGGCGACCGTCCCCTACTTCTCCCTCGCCCTGCTGCCCAGCCCGCTGACCGGCCCCACCCCCGGTCCCGAGCAGCACGACGAGCAGGCCCCGCGCACCGGCGAGGTGGTCGTGGTCGGCCTCGGCCCGGGCCGCCGCTCGTGGACCACGCCCGAGGCCGCCGAGGCGCTGGCCGCCGCCGACGACCTGGTCGGCTACGGCCCCTACCTCGACCGGGTGCCGGTCAACCCGCGGCAGACCCGCCACCCGAGCGACAACCGGGTGGAGGCCGAGCGGGCGGCGCACGCCCTCGAGCTGGCGCGGACCGGACGGCGGGTCGCGGTGGTCTCCAGCGGGGACCCCGGCGTCTTCGCCATGGCCGCGGCCGTGCTCGAGGTGGCGGCGCGGCCGGAGTTCGCCGGCGTCCCGGTGCGGGTGCTGCCCGGGCTCACCGCCGCGCAGGCCGTGGCCGCGCGGGTGGGCGCGCCCCTCGGACACGACTTCGCCGTGCTGAGCCTGTCCGACGTGCGCAAGCCGTGGGACGTCGTCGTCGACCGGCTGCGCCACGCCGCGGCCGCCGACCTGGTGATCGCGCTGTACAACCCGCGGTCGAAGGCCCGGCCGCACCAGCTGGGCCAGGCCCGCGACGTGCTGCTCGAGGTCCGCGACCCGGGGACCGTCGTCGTGGTCGGCCGGGACGTCGGCGGGCCGGAGGAGCGGGTCACCGTCACCACGCTCGGCGAGCTCGACCCGGAAGCCGTCGACATGCGCTGCCTGGTCCTCGTCGGCTCCTCGCAGACGCGCGTCAGCCCGACCGGCGCCGTCTACAGCCCCCGCTCGCACCCGTCCTTCCGGGAGTGAGAAGAAGGCCGTGACACTCAGTGCCACACCCTGGCACCATGACGCGCGACGTGGCAGGCGTCACTGCATCGACGCCCGTGCCGGCCGACCGCTGAGTGCAGAGGAGCTCTCATGGCGAGCACCAAGGACTGGTTCGAGACCGTCGAGGAGGCCCGGTACCGCGCGAAGAAGCGGCTCCCGCGGTCGGTCTACATGGCGCTGGTCGCCGGCACCGAGAAGGGCCTGACCGCCGACGACAACGTCGCCGCCTTCGACGAGATCACCTGGCGGCCGCACGTCGCGGACCTCTCGGCCAAGCGCGAGACCGCGACGACGGTCATGGGCCAGCAGGTGTCGATGCCGGTGCTCATCTCCCCCACCGGCGTGCAGGCGGTCCACCCCGACGGCGAGGTCGCCGTCGCCCGTGCCGCCAAGGCCGAGGACGTCGCGATGGGGCTGTCCTCCTTCGCCAGCAAGCCGGTCGAAGAGGTCGGCGCCGCCAACGACAAGCTGTTCTTCCAGATGTACTGGGTCGGCTCGCGCGAGACGATCCTCGCCCGCGCCGAGCGCGCCCGGGCCGCGGGCGCCAAGGGCCTGATCATGACGCTGGACTGGTCGTTCGCGTCCCGCCGCGACTGGGGCAGCCCGCCGATCCCCGAGAAGATCGACGTCAAGAACGCGCTGAAGTTCGCCCCCGAGGTGCTGCGCAGGCCGCGCTGGCTGGCGACCTACCTGCGCACCGGCTCGATCCCCGAGCTCAGCGTGCCCAACCTGGCCCTCGAGGGTCAGGAGCCGCCGAACTTCTTCGGCGCCTACGGCGAGTGGATGGGCACCGCGCTGCCGCGCTGGGAGGACGTCGCGTGGCTGCGCGAGCAGTGGGGCGGGCCGTTCATGCTCAAGGGCGTCACCCGGGTCGACGACGCCCGCCGCGCGGTCGACGCCGGCGTGAGCGCCATCTCCGTCTCCACGCACGGCGGCAACAACCTCGACAGCACCCCCGGCTCGATCCGCTCGCTGCCGGCGATCGCCGAGGCCGTCGGCGACCAGGTCGAGGTCGTCATGGACGGCGGCGTGCGGCGCGGCGCGGACGTGGTGAAGGCGATGGCGCTGGGCGCCAAGGCGGTGATGATCGGCCGGGCCTACCTGTGGGGCATGGCCGCGAACGGCGAGCGCGGCGTGCAGAACGTGCTGTCGATCCTCCGGCAGGGCATCGACGAGGCGCTGCTGGGGCTGGGCAAGTCCTCGGTGCACGACCTCACCCGCGAGGACGTCGTCCTGCCGGCGGGCTTCGAGCGGCGCTGACCGCCGCGGCGCCGGCCGCCCGGCGCTGATCCCCGCGGACCCGCCGTCCGGGCGGGAATGCGGTCGCGGCGGGAGGGCTTGCTCGTTGTCGTGCCCTCCCGCCGCCTGCCCCCGAGAGCCGCCTTCTGGACGGCCGCGACCCTGCTGGTCCTGGTCCTCGCCGCCTCGGGGGTGCCCTCGCCGCTCTACCGCGTCTACCAGGAGCGGTTCGGGTTCTCGGCCGGCGTCCTGACGACGGTCTTCGGCATCTACGCGATCGCCCTGCTGGGCGCGCTGCTGGTGGTGGGCCGGCTCTCCGACCACGTCGGGCGCCGTCCGGTGGTCGCCGTCGGCCTGCTGCTCCAGGTAGGCGCCAGCCTGCTGTTCCTCGCGGCGGACGGCGTGGGCTGGCTGCTGGCCGCCCGGGTGGTGCAGGGGCTGTCCGTCGGCGCCCTGACCGGCACGCTCGGGGCGGTGCTGCTGGACCTGCAGCGCCGCGACCGGCCGCTGGCGGCGATGCTCAACAGCGCCTCCCCCACGGTCGGGCTCTCCCTCGGCGCGGTGGGCGCCGGCCTGCTGGTCGAGCTCGCCGCCGAGCCGACCCGCTGGGTGTTCGCCTCCCTCTCGGTCGCCTTCGTGCTCGCCACCGCGGTGGTCGCGCTGCTCCCCGAGACCTCGCCGCGGACACCGGGGGCGCTGGCGTCGCTGCGCCCGCAGGTGCGGGTGCCCCGCGCGCACCGGGCGGCCTTCCTGGTCGCGCTGCCCTGCCTGGTCGCCATGTGGGCGCTCGGCGGGCTCTACCTCTCCCTCGGCCCGTCGCTGGCCGTGGACGTCTTCGGGGTCGACGACCACCTCGTCGGCAGCCTGCTGATCCTCGCCATGCAGGGGACCGGCGCGGTCGCGTCGACCACCATGTGGCGGGTGCGCCCGCAGCGGTCGATGCTCTCCGGCGCGCTGCTGTTCGCCGTCGGGGTGAGCATCGCGATCGCCGCGCTGGTCACCGCGTCGCTGGCGCTGTTCTTCGTCGCCTCGGTGGTGTCCGGGTTCGGCTTCGGCTCGGCGTTCCTGGGCGCGATGGGCACGATCACCGCGGGTGTCGTGCCCGGCGACCGCGCGGGGCTGCTCTCCAGCGTCTACGTGGTGGGCTACCTCGCCTTCAGCGTGCCGGCGATCGTCGCCGGGGTCGTCGCCGGCGAGGTGGGCCTGCGACCGACCGCCGAGGGCTACGCCGCGGTGCTCGTCGTCCTCACGGCGGTCGCGGTGGCCGGCCTGCTGCGCCGGCGCCGGGCCCTGCGGCAAGCGGCGCCGGTCGAGCAGGCCGAACCGGTAGCCGCCTAACGGCGGACGGCGGCGAGGAAACCCAGCGCGCGCTCCCGCAGCTCGCCGGCCCGCTGCGCCACGACCTCGGCCGGGTCGCGGTCCTGCAGCCACGGCGGGATCTCGGTCCGGACCCGGTGCGAGCAGGCGAGGTCGGCGCAGATGTAGGTGCCGACGGTGTTGCCGTTGCGCCCGGCCTCCCCCGCCCGCCGGGCGGTGAACAGCGAGACGCCGTCCCCGGGCTGCGCCGTCTGGCACAGCAGGCACATGGCCGCCGTCCGGCTCGACATGCGGCTGTCGGCGGCACGGACGGCGACGCCCACGGGCTGCTCGTCGACCTCGAGGACCAGGTACCCGCGCAGCGGCGCCTTCGGGTCCCGCCAGCCCAGCACCTCGAGCTGCGCCCAGTCCAGGTCGCCGAAGCCCTTCGGCAGGACCAGGCCGTCGGCCTCCCCCCGGGAGCAGTTGAGGAACGAGCGGCGTACCTGCCGCTCCGTCAGCGCGCGCACCGTGTTGCGTCCTTCCCTCGTCCAGTGACTTCCGCCGGACATCCTGCCCACACGGCCGCCGATCGCTCAGCCGAATTCCGGGCCCAGCGCCATCAGGACCTCCGCGGGCGTGGCGGCGACCACCGCCGCGCCGGCGTCCTCCAGCTCGCCGGCGGGCGCCGGTCCCCAGCCGGCGCCGATGCAGGGCAGCCCGTGCGCCGCGGCACCCAGGACGTCGTGGGCCCGGTCGCCGACCAGCACCGGGTCCCGGCCGCCGGGGTGGGCGGCCAGCGCCGCGGCGACGACCTGGTCCTTGTGCCGGACGGTGCCGTCGAGGGTGGCCCCGTGCACGCCGGCGAACGCGGACAGCAGACCGGTGTGCGCCAGCACCCGGACGGCGAAGGTCTCCGGCTTGCTGGTGGCGACCGCGAGCGTGGCGCCACCGGCCCGCAGCGCGGCGAGCAGCTCCGGGACGCCCTCGTGGACGCCGACGTCGAGCAGCGCCCCCGCCGCGTAGTGCGCCCGGTAGGCGGCCACCGCGCGCGGGACGTCGTCCGGCGGCACCCCGAGCACCAGGGCGAAGCCGTCCTGCAGCGGCGGGCCGACCATCTCCCGCAGCTGCTGCGGCGTGGGCTCGGGCAGGCCGAGCGCGGCTGCGGCCACCCGCACCGACGCCCAGATCCCGGGCGTCGAGTCGACGAGGGTGCCGTCGAGGTCGAAGAGGACCAGCCTGCTCACCGGCCGCCGACCCCCTGGTTCGGGGATCGACCGATCGGTGCCGGGCACTGGCGTGTCCTCACGGATGGTGCTCCAATCTTCAAACACTTCTCCTCGACCGTGCACCGGAGGACCCGATGACCCGGACCCGTGACACCGCCGTCGCAGCGCCCACGTCCACGATCCGGCCGGTGCAGGCCGCCGCCGTGCTGTCGGTGCTCGTGCTGCTCTGGCAGTTCTTCTCCGCCGGCCAGATGATCACCACCGGCGACGGGACCGGCGGGCACGGCGTGGGCGCGATCGCCCTGCACGTGGCGACCGGCCTCCTCCTGCTCGGCACCGCCCTGCACGCACGCCGCACCCGCGTGTGGTGGCCGGCCGCGCTCAGCGGCGTCACCTTCCTGCTCACCTTCCTCCAGGCCTGGCTGGGCAGCTCCGGCCAGATCGCGGCGCACGTGCCGGTCGCCCTGCTCGTCACCATCGGCATCGTGTGGGTGACGGCCTGGGCGTTCTGGCCCGCGAACTCGTAGTCCTCACCGGGCGCGCAGCCAGGCCAGCGCCTCCTCCACCGTGGCCACCACGGGCACGCCCGGGGGCACCGGGGGCCGGCGGACGACGACCACCGGCAGCCCCAGCTCCCGGGCCGCGGTGAGCTTGGCGGCGGTCATCCCGCCCCCGCTGTCCTTGGTGACGACGACCTCGACGGCGTGCTCGCGCAGCAGTGCCCGCTCCTCCTCGACGGTGAACGGGCCGCGGGCGAGCACGACCGTCGTCCGCGCCGGCAGGGGCGGGGACGGCGGGTCGACCGCCCGGACCAGGCAGCGGCCGCGCAGGCCGGCGAAGGCGGCCAGTCCCTGCCGGCCGGTGCTGAGGAACACCGAACCGGAGCCGGCCACCGCCTGCGCGGCCTCCGCCAGGGAGTCCACCCAGCGCCAGTCGTCGCCGGGACCGGCGGTCCAGCCGGGCCGCTGCAGCCGCAGCAGCGGCGTGCCGGTGGCAGCGGCGGCCGCGGCCGCGTGCGCGGTCATCGTCGCCGCGAACGGGTGCGTGGCGTCGACCAGCGCCGCCACGCCGTGCAGCGCCGCGGCCAGGCCCTCGACGCCGCCGAACCCGCCGACCCGCACCTCGCCCGGCGGCAGCACCGGGTCGGCGACCCGGCCGGCCAGCGAGCTGAGCACGTCCACACCCTCCTCGACCAGCCGCCCGGCCAGCCGCCGGGCCTCCCCCGTGCCGCCGAGCACCAGGACCCGGCCGGTCACCGCCGCGCCCCGTGCATGCTGATCCCGTGACGGAGGCCGGGCGGGAGCGCACCTCGGGGCTGCGCTACGGCTGGACGACCGGAGCCTGCGCGACCGCCGCGACGACGGCCGCCTACACCGCCCTGCTCACCGGCGAGTTCCCCGACCCGGTGGGGATCGACCTGCCGCGGGACGTGCACCCGACCTTCGCTCTGGCCACCGAGTCCCTGTCGCCCGGGGTCGAGGCCTGCGCCGGCGTGGTCAAGGACGCCGGCGACGACCCCGACGTCACCCACGGCGCGCTGGTGTCGGCGCGCGTCACCCACGGCGCACCCGGCAGCGGCGTCGTCTTCCGGGCCGGCCCCGGCGTGGGCACGGTGACCAAGCCGGGCCTGCCGCTGCCGGTCGGCGAGCCGGCGATCAACCCGATGCCGCGGAAGTTCATCCGCGAGCACGTCGCCGCGGTCGCCGCCCGCCACGGCGGCACCGGGGACGTCGTCGTCGAGGTCGCGGTGGCCGGCGGCGAGGAGCTGGCCCGGAGGACGTGGAACCCGCGGCTGGGGATCCTCGGCGGGCTGTCGATCCTGGGCACCACCGGCGTCGTCGTCCCGTACTCGTGCTCGTCGTGGATCGACTCGATCCGGCGCGGCATCGACGTCGCCCGCGCGGCCGGGCACCGGCACGTGGCCGGCTGCACCGGGTCGACCAGCGAGCGGGTGGTCAGCCAGCTCTACGGGCTCCCCGAGGACGCGCTGCTCGACATGGGGGACTTCGCGGGCGCCGTCCTCAAGTACCTGCGGCGCCACCCGGTGCCGCGGCTGACCGTCGCGGGGGGCATCGGCAAGCTGGCCAAGCTCGCCGACGGCCACCTCGACCTGCACTCCGGCCGCTCCCAGGTGTCCCCTGCGTCGCTGGCGGCGATGGTCCGCGACGCGGGCGGCGCGCCGGAGCTGGTCGAGGGCGTGCAGCGGGCGAACACGGCGCTCGACGCGCTGCAGCAGTGCCAGGCGGCGGGGCTGCCGCTGGGCGACCTGGTGGCCGCCGGCGCCCGCAGGACCGCGCTGGGGGTGCTGCGCGGTGCCCCGGTGGCGGTCGACGTCGTGGTCATCGACCGCGCCGGCACCGTGGTCGGCCGCGCGTAGCCGGAGGAGATTCGTCCGCGTCACGCCTGGAAGGACCCCGCTGCCCCCCTGGAAGGACCCCGTCCTCCTCACCCCTCGCACGCTCGGGGCGAGCCTCCGGACGGGGCCACGGAGGCTCGCGGTGAGCCCCTGCAGCGCGGCCATCACCGGGGCCGGGTCGTCGAGTAGAGGTGGCTGTCGGGGAACTGCCCGGCGGTCAGCACCGGGCCCACGACGACGACCGCCGTCCGCCGCACCCCGGCGTCCTCGACCTGCTGCGCGATGTCGGCGAGCGTGCCGCGCAGCACCAGCTCGTCGTCCCGGCTGGCCCGCGCGACCACCGCGACCGGGCCGTCGGCGCCGTAGTGCTCGGCCAGCTGCGGAGCGAGCTCGGCGATCCGCTGCACCGCCAGGTGCAGCACCAGGGTCGCCCCGGTGGCGGCGTAGGCGGCCAGCTCCTCCCCCGGCGGCATCGGGGTGGAGCGGGCCGACGTGCGGGTCAGGACGACGGTCTGGCCCACCCCCGGCACGGTGAGCTCCCGCCGGAGCGCCGCGGCGGCCGCGGCGAACGCCGGCACCCCCGGCACGACGTCGTAGGGCACCCCGGCGGCGTCCAGCCGGCGCATCTGCTCGGCCATCGCGCTGTAGACCGAGGGGTCCCCGGAGTGCAGGCGGGCGACGTCGAGGCCGGCCGCGTGCGCCGCGACCAGCTCGGCGGTGATCTCGTCGAGGTCGAGGTCGGCGGTGTCGACCAGCCGGGCGCCGGGCGGCGCGGTGTCGAGCAGCTCGCGCGGCACCAGCGCACCCGCGTAGAGGCAGACCGGGCAGGTCGCGATCAGCCGCGCCGCGCGCAGGGTGACCAGGTCGGCCGCGCCCGGTCCCGCTCCGATGAAGTGCACGGTCACGGCCTGGTCACCGACCAGACGGTCACGGGCATCGCGGGCCGCCAGCCGGTGAAGGAGCCCACCGGCTCGGCGCGCTGCACGGCGATCCGCACCAGCTCCCCGCCCACGCGGGCGTGCCAGGCCGCCAGCACCGCCTCGCCCTCCACCGTGACCGCGTTGGCGACCAGCCGGCCGCCGGACGGCAGCGCCTCCCAGCAGGTCTCCAGCAGCCGCGGGGTGGTGAGGCCGCCGCCGACGAACACCGCGTCCGGCGGGGCCAGGCCCGAGAGCGCGGCGGGGGCGGAGCCGTGGACGACCCGCAGGTACGGGACGCCGAGCCGGGAGGCGTTGCGGGCGATCCGCTCGGCCCTCTCGGCGGAGGCCTCGACGGCCACGGCGCGGCAGGTGGGGTGCGCCCGCATCCACTCGATGCCGATCGAGCCCGCTCCGGCGCCGACGTCCCACAGCAGCTGCCCGGGCACGGCGGCGAGGCGGGCGAGGCTGATCGCCCGCACCTCGGACTTGGTCAGCTGGCCGTCGTGCTCGTAGGCGTCGTCGGGCAGCCCGGGGGTGGTCGGCAGCGGCGCGGTCCCGCGGTCGGCCCGGCACTCGACGGCGGTGACCACCAGCGCCGGCGCCGGCTGCGACCAGGTGGCCGCGGTGCCGGTGCGCACCACCTCGTCGGGGCCGCCGAGCCCGCCGAGCACGGTCACCCGGCTGGGCCCGTACCCGCGCGCGGTGAGCAGAGCCGCGACCTGTGCCGGGGTGCGCCCGTCCGAGCCGAGGACCAGCAGCCGTCGCCCCGGCTGCACGTGCGGGTGCAGCAGCTCGAGCGGGCGGCCGACCAGGGTGACCACCTCGGTCTCCTCCACCGCCCAGCCCAGGCGCGCGCAGGCCAGCGACACCGAGGACGGCGCCGGCAGCACCCGCACCCGGCCGGAGCCGAGCAGCCGGGTCAGCGTGGTGCCGATGCCCGACAGCATCGGGTCCCCGCTGGCCAGGACGACGACCGCCCGGCCGGCGTGCTCCTCCAGCAGCCCGGGCAGCGCCTCGCTCAGCGGGGAGGGCCAGGCCACCCGCCGGGCACCCACCGAGGACGGGACGAGGTCGAGCTGGCGGGAGCTGCCCAGGAGCACCTCCGCGCGCTCCACCTCGGCGCGCGACGCCGGCGCGAGCCCGTCCCACCCGTCGGCGCCGATGCCGACGACGACGAGCGGGGCCGTCGCCACGGTCACGCCGTGCCCATGGGCGCGACTCCGACCTCGGTCCGTTCCGCGCTCGCCGTGCTGTCGCCTCGCCTCCGCGCTCGCTCCGCTCCCCGCTCGCAGAGCTCGCTGCGATGCTCACTCGCTGTCGGCCCGGGCGCTCGCTGCGATGCTCCCTCGGGCGTCGTCACGCCGGGAGCTCCCCGCCGGGGCCCGCGGCCTCCGCCAGCAGCCGCTCGCGCAGCTCCTCGGGCAACCGGTCGACGTAGACGGTCCCGTCCAGGTGGTCGACCTCGTGCTGCAGGCAGCGCGCGGCCATCCCGGTGGCCTCGATCGACACCGGTACGCCGTCCGCGTCGACGCCGTCCACCCGGGCCCGGAAGGCGCGCGGCAGCTCGGCGTAGGGGCCGGGCACCGACAGGCAGCCCTCCTCGGTGACCTCCTCGGCGGGCTCGCCCTCGTGCGGCTCCAGGATCGTCAGCTCGGGGTTGACCACGTAGCCGACGACGTCCTCGCCGGCCGCGTCGGGGCAGTCGATGACGAAGATCCGCGCGTCCACCCCGATCTGGTTGGCCGCCAGGCCCACACCGTCGGCGGCCTCCATGGAGGCGAACATGTCCAGGACCAGGCGGCGCAGGTCCTTGCCGAACGCGGTGACCGGCGCGCACGGGCGGTGCAGGACCGGGTTGCTGCCGTAGGTGACGATCGGCCGGGCTGTGCCGGAGTACCGGCCGGGCAGGCGCATGGACGCCGATCCTAGGGACGGCTCCCGCTCCCGAGGCGGGCCGCGGGTGCTCCCTCACGTGCTCCCCACGTGCTCGTGCTCTGCTTGCGCGGCGCACGCAGCGCACGAGCACCCGGAGGAGGACCCGCTGACCACGCCCACCGCCGTCGGCCTGGCCCTGGGCGCCGCCGCCGACCTGCTGCTCGCCGATCCGCGCCGCGGCCACCCGGTGGCGGGGTTCGGCCGGGTGGCCGCCGCGCTGGAGCGCCGGGTCTGGCGGGACTCCCGCGCGGCCGGCGCCGGGTACGCCGCCGCGCTGGTGGCGGGCGCCGCCGGGCTGGGCGCCGCAGTCGACCGGGCCACCCGCGGTCGCCGCGCCGTCCGCACCCTCGCCACGGCGGCGGCCACCTGGGCGGTGCTCGGCGGCACGTCGCTGGGCCGGGCCGCCACCGCGATGGCCGCGGAGCTCGACGCCGGGGACCTGCCCGCCGCCCGGGCGCTGCTGCCCACCCTCGCCGGCCGGGACCCCCGGTCCCTCGACGAGGGCGAGCTGGCCCGGGCGACCGTCGAGTCGGTCGCGGAGAACACCTCCGACGCCGCCGTCGCCCCGCTGTTCTGGGGTGCGGTCGCAGGGGTGCCCGGCCTGCTGGCGTACCGGGCGGTGAACACCCTCGACGCGATGGTCGGCCACCGGTCCCCGCGGTACGCGCGGTTCGGCTGGGCGGCCGCCCGGGCGGACGACGTCGCCAACTGGCTGCCCGCGCGGGTCACCGCGGCGCTCACCGTGGCCACCGCCCCGGCGACCGGGGGCTCGGCGCGCGGCGCCTGGACCGCCTGGCGACGTGACGGGGCCGCCCACCCGAGCCCCAACGCCGGGCGCTGCGAGGCCGCGCTGGCCGGCGCCCTGGGACTGCGGCTGGGCGGCCGCAACGTCTACGGCAGCAGGGTGGAGGACCGGCCGGTGCTCGGCACCGGGCGGGCGCCGGCGGCCGGGGACATCGCGCGCGCGGTGCGGCTCTCCCGCGCCGTGTGGATCGCGGCGGCGGCCCTGTCCACGATCGGCGCGGCCACGACGTCCTGGTCGCGCCGCGGCTGAGCCGGGTGCCGCGGCAGGACGCCCCGCGGCTCGGGCAGGACGAAGAAGCCGGCCGGATCGGTCCGGGCGTGGCTGGCCGGCGGGTCGGCCGGACCGCGGCCACCGCGGACGGCGACGGCGAGGGTGGTCACCGACAGGGCGACCAGCCCGACGAGGACGAGCAGGACGATGACACCACCTGTAGTCATGACCAGAGATTGGCACCGTCAACACTGGCGTAGAGCGGTCCACTTCGGCATGGTGGACCGCATGCCATCGGGAATCGGCCAGTCCACTTCGGCGCAGGAGCTGGCCACGCTGGTCGAGCCACTGGGGGCGCTGCCCGGCCCCCGGTACGTGGCGCTGGCCCGGCGGGTCCGCGAGCTGGTCACCACCGGGACGCTGCCCGTGGGCACCCGGCTGCCGGCCGAGCGCGAGCTGGCCACCGCGCTCGGGGCCAGCCGGGTCACCGTCGCCTCGGCCTACCGGCTGCTGCGGGCGGAGGGGTTCGCGGCCACCCGGCACGGCTCGGGCACGGTCACCGAGCTGCCGACGGCGAGCAGCGGCTGGCGGGCGCCGAGCACCGACCCGGAGGTGCTCGACCTGGCCCACGCCGCCCCGGAGGCGGTGCCGGAGGTGCAGGCCGCCTACGAGCAGGCGGTGGCGGCGCTGCCCGGGTACACCACCGGGCACGGCTACGCGCCCAGCGGCCTGCCCGAGCTGCGCGCCGCGATCGCCGAGCGGTTCACCGCCCGCGGCCTGCCCACCGACCCCGACCAGGTGGTGGTCACCGCCGGCACCGGGGACGCCACGGCGATCGCCGTCTCGACCCTGCTGCAGCCCGGTGACCGCGTGCTGGTGGAGCACCCCACCTACCCCGGCGCCATCGGGATGGTGGGCGCGGCGGGCGGGCGCTGCGTGCCCGCGCCGGTCGACGGCGCCGACCCCGATGCCCTGGTGGGTGCCGCGGCGATCGTCGCGCGGCAGAGCAGTCCCCGGCTGGCCTACCTCATGCCCGACTTCTCCAACCCCTCCGGCGCGCGGCTGTCGGCGGCCGGGCGGCGCCGGCTGTCGGCGACCCTCTGGCAGCACGGCGTCCTGGCCGTCGTCGACGAGGTGACCGCCGAGCTGTACCTGGACGACGGGCCGCTGCCCCCGTTCGCGGCGGGGCTGCCCGACCCGGCGACGGTCACCGTGGGCGGTCTGGCCAAGGCCGTCTGGGGCGGGCTGCGCATCGGCTGGCTCCGGACCGACGCCGCGCTCGCCGACCAGCTCGGGGCCGCGCTGGGCCGTCGGCAGCTGTCGGTCGGGGTCGTGGACCAGCTGGCCGCGACCGTCCTCGTGCGGCAGCTCGACGGCATCCTCGAGCGGCGCCGGCAGGTGCTGCGCGAGCGGCGGGACGTGCTGCTCACCGAGCTGGCCCGGTGCCTGCCCGACTGGACCGCACCGCGGCCGGCCGGCGGGCTGTCGGTGTGGTGCCGGTTGCCGGCGGGCACCAGCTCGGCCGCGCTCACCGCGGGCGCCGCGGCGCACGGCCTGCTCCTGGCGGAGGGACGCGCGTTCGGCACCGGCCACGCCTTCGACGACCACCTGCGGCTGCCGTTCACCCTGCCGCCCGACCGGCTGCGGACCGCGGTGGAGCTCCTCGCCGAGCTCGCCGCGGGGCTGCCCGCGCGGCCCGGGGACAGGTCTCCGGCCCGTCCGGCCACCGTCGTGTAGTGACACCTCCGGGGGTGCGGACGCGGACAGGCCGTGGCGACGCGGCGCGGCGTGCGATCGGGTGGTCGCTGCGCGTGCAGAACCTCCCGTTGCGTCGTACCGTCCGGGGGAACGGAGCGGCCGGCCTCGCCCGCCGGCGTACCGCGGTGGTCGAACACACGGCCGGCGGCGCCCGAGACCGGGTCGAGCCCGGTGGCACCCTCGTGGAGTCGACATGACAGCGACGCCTTCCCCCACCCTCGGCCGGTCCCGCCCCGTGGCCGAGCACCCGACGCCGGCGGCCCGTCCCGGCGCGTCTGCTGCACGACCGGTCCCCACGCCGCACCGGCTGGCCGGGCGGTTCCGCCACGACCGGCGCACCGGCAACTGGGCGTGGTCGCCGGAGATGGCCAGGCTGCTCGGCCTCCCGCGCGGAGGCGCGCACCCCTGCGCGGAGCTGCTGGCGCGGGCCCTGCACCCGGGCGACCGGTCGCGGGCGCTCGACGCGATCACCCGGGCCTGCGCCGACGGGCTGCCCTTCTCGCTGCGCGTTCGCCTGGGCAGCCGGAGCGGCCTGGGCACTCCCGCCGTCCTCGTCGGGGAACCGGTGGTGGACGCGGCCGGGTCGGTGGACGCGCTGGAGGGCCTGCTGGTCCTCCTGCCCGAGGAGGCGGAGGTGGATGCGGCGTCGTGCGCCCACGGGTCGGTCGACGACCGGGTCCAGGCGCTGGAGACCGAGGTGTGCCAGCTGCGCACCGCGATGGCCAGCCGGGCGGCGATCGAGCAGGCCAAGGGCATCCTGATGCTGCTCACCAGCTGCGGTGAGCAGGTGGCCTTCGACCTGCTGGCGCACATCTCCAGCAACTGCCACCGCAAGGTCCGCGACGTGGCCGTGGCGATCGCCGAGTCCGCCGCGGGCCGGTCGTCCCTGCCGGCCGACGTGCGGGCCCTGATCCGGGACGTCTGCCCGCCCACACCGCGCATGCACTGAGAAAGGACCCTCCCGCCCCTGCGGACAGCCGGGGACGTCGGCACGGGAGAATGCCCGCTGTCGTCGGCAGCCGCCGGTGGCTCCCCGAGCCGAGAGGGGAAGCGCGGCGTGCTCTACCTCGTCGCCCGGTTCCTGCTGCGCCCGCTGTTCCACGCGGTCCTCCGCATGCGCGTGACCGGGAAGGAGAACGTCCCGCCCACCGGGCCGGTGATCCTGGCCAGCAACCACCTGTCGTTCATCGACAGCATGGTCATCCCGCTCTCGGCCCCGCGGCGGGTGCACTACCTGGCCAAGGCCGAGTACTTCACCGGACCCGGCATCGGGGGCTGGCTGTCCAGGCAGCTGTTCACCGCGCTGGGCGCCATGCCCGTCGAGCGGCAGACCTCCCGCGCGGCGCAGGAGGCCCTGGACACCGCGCTCGGGGTCCTCCGCCGCGGCGAGGGGTTCGGCATCTACCCCGAGGGCACCCGCTCGCGGGACGGCCGGCTGGCCCGCGGCAAGACCGGGGTCGCCTGGCTGGCGCTGACCGCCGACTGCCCCGTCGTCCCGGTCGCGGTGTCCGGCACCGACAAGGTGCAGCCGGTCGACGCCAGGTGGCCGCGGCCGCACAAGGTCTCGGTCACCTACGGCGAGCCGCTCACCTTCCCCGAGTACCGGGGCATGGCCGGCAACGGCCGCGCCCGCCGGGCGGTCACCGACCGGATCATGGAGGCGATCGCCGAACTGTCGGGGCAGGAGAAGGCCGGCTGGGGCGCGCCCCGCGAGGTGGCGTGACCCGCAGCCGCCCCGGCGCGCTGCTCGTCGCCGGGACGACGTCGGACGCCGGCAAGTCCGTGGTCACGGCCGGCATCTGCCGCTGGCTGGTGCGCCAGGGGGTCTCGGTGGCCCCGTTCAAGGCGCAGAACATGAGCAACAACTCGATGGTCACCCCCGACGGCGCGGAGATCGGCCGGGCCCAGGTGGTGCAGGCCGCGGCCGCCCGCGTCGAGCCCGAGGCGGCGATGAACCCGGTGCTGCTCAAGCCCGGCGGGGAGGACTCCAGCCACGTCGTCGTCCTCGGCAAGCCGGTCGCCGAGGTGACCGCGCTGTCCTACCGGCCGATGAAGGCGGCGCTGCTCGAGCAGGTGCTGGCCAGCCTCGCCGACCTGCGCGCCCGGTTCGACGTCGTGGTCTGCGAGGGCGCGGGCTCCCCCACCGAGATCAACCTGCGGGCCGACGACATCGCCAACATGGGCCTGGCCACCGCCGCGCGACTGCCGGTGGTGGTCGTCGGCGACATCGACCGGGGCGGGGTGTTCCCCGCCCTCTACGGCACCGTCGCGCTCATGCCCCCCGCCGACCAGCGGCTGGTCGCCGGCTTCCTGGTGAACAAGTTCCGCGGCGACGTCCGGTTGCTGCGCCCGGGCCTGGAGGCGCTGACCGGGCTGACCGGGCGGCCCACGCTCGGCGTGCTGCCGTGGCGCGACGGTCTCGACCTCGACGTCGAGGACTCCCTCGGCCTCGGGACGCCCCGGGCCGCGGCCGGCCCCCCGCACGGGGAGGACGTGCTGCGGATCGCGGTCGCGCGGCTGCCGAGGCTGTCCAACTCCACCGACGTCGACGCGCTGGCCGCCGAGCCCGGCGTGCTGGTCCGCTACGCGACCACGCCGCAGGAGCTGGCCGACGCCGACCTGGTCGTGCTGCCCGGCACCCGCGCCACCGTCGCCGACCTGCGCTGGCTGCGCGCCACCGGGCTGGCCGACGCCGTGTCGCGGCGGGCCGCGGAGGGCCGGCCCGTGCTGGGCATCTGCGGGGGCCACCAGATGCTGGCGCGGACCATCACCGACGACGTCGAGTCGCGGGCCGGCGCGGTCCCTGGGCTCGGGCTGCTGCCGGCCGACGTCCGCTTCGCCCGGGAGAAGACCCTGGGCCGGCCGGTGGGGACGGCGTTCGGCGAGGCGGTGCGCGGCTACGAGATCCACCACGGCGTGGTCACCGTCGACGACACCGCCGAGCCCTTCCTCGACGGCGCCCGGTCCGGCGCCGTCTGGGGCACCACCTGGCACGGGGCGTTCGAGAACGACGCCTTCCGGCGGGCGTTCCTGGCCGAGGTGGCACGGGTGGCCGGCCGGCGGTTCGTCCCGGCACCGGACACCGACTTCGCCGCGGTCCGGGAGCGGCGGCTCGACGCGCTGGGCGACCTGGTCGCCGAGCACGCCGACACCGCGGCCCTCTGGCGGCTGGTCGAGGAGGGCGTCCCGGACGGGCTCCCGCTGCTCCCCCCGGGCGCCGGGCGCTAGGGCGCCAGCCGCGCGCGGACGTCGTCGGGCCAGGCCGCGGCGACGCCGTCGGCCACGCACACGTACGTCGTACGGACGACGCAGCAGGACCGCTCCCCGACGCGCACGGTGAACCGCGCCGTGACGCTGGTGCGCCCCACCCGCTCGGTCTCGGCGTCCACGGTGACGGTGTCGCCCCAGCGGGCGGGGGACGCCCACTCCAGCGTGCTGGCCTTGACCAGCGGGTCGATGCGACGCTCGGCGAGCTCCGCCCAGGGCAGCCCCATCGAGGCCCACCAGACGGTGGAGGCCTCGTCGGCCCAGGTGAGGTAGTGGGCGTTGAACACCACGCCCTGCTGGTCGCACTCGACGTACCGGACCGGGGAGCTCCACTGTGCGGGCACGAGGCCGAACGCTAGCCCGCTACCGTCGGGCCCATGGACGACGTGCTGGCCCGGTACCGCGACCCCTCCCAGCTGGTGCAGGACAAGGTGATCGACCACCTCGACCGGCACTGCGCCGCCTTCATCGGGCTCGCGCCGTTCGCCACGCTGTCCACGGCGTCGGCCGAGGGCTGGCCGGACGTCTCGCCGCGCGGCGGCGACCCGGGCTTCGTCAAGGTGCTCGACGCGCACCGGCTGGCCCTCCCCGACCGGCCGGGCAACAACCGGGTGGACAGCCTGCGCAACGTGGCCGGCAACCCCCGCGTGGCGCTGCTGTTCCTGGTGCCGGGCATCGAGGAGACCCTCCGCGTGTACGGCACCGCGGAGCTGGCCGTACCCGAGGAGCTCGACGTGGACCTCACCGAGTTCGGCCGCGCCCCCCGCTCGGTGCTCGTGGTGACCGTCGAGCGGGCCTACTTCCAGTGCGCCAAGTCGGTGATGCGCTCGGGGCTGTGGGACCCGCAGCGGCGGGTCGAGCGCTCGGCGTTCGCCCCGATGCGCGTGGTCTTCGCCGACCACTGCCGGCTGACCACCCCGCTGCCGGACGACGCGGTGATGCGTGCCGGGCTGGCCGAGGAGCTCTGAGCCGCCGGCACCTCGGGTCTCCGGCACCCGCGAGTCGTCGGTACCCGGCCCTACGGTGCGCCCATGGCGACCGACGTGCAGATCGTGATCGACAGCGCCGACCCGCACGGGCTGGCCGACTGGTGGGCCGACGCCCTGGGCTGGCAGGTGGAGGCCCAGGACGAGGCGTTCATCCGCCGGATGGTGGAGTCCGGCGCGGCGGCGGAGTCCGACACCACCACGCACCGCGGCGCGCTGGTGTGGCGGGTCGGAGCGGCGCTGCGGTCACCCGACCCGGGCCGACCGCGGGTGCTCTTCCAGCTCGTCCCCGAGGCCAAGACGGTCAAGAACCGCGTGCACCTGGACCTGCACGTCGGGCCCGAGCGGCGCGACGACGAGGTGTCCCGGCTGGTGGGGATGGGTGCCACCGAGCTGTACCGGGAGAAGCAGGGCCCGTTCGAGTGGGCGACGCTGCGCGATCCGGAGGGCAACGAGTTCTGCGTCGCCTAGCGGCCTCCTGCAGGGGTCCTTCAGCTGGCGCGCAGGTCCCGGGCGAGCTTCCGGTAGGCGACGGTGCGCTCGGCGATCGCGCGGCGGCGTCCGCGTCTGGTGCGGCGGTCGTTGGTGCCGAGGTAGCGGGCGTCCTCCACGAGCTGGAAGGCCGCGAGGACGCTGGCCTTCACCTCCCGCGAGCGTGGTGCGGCCGGGGGTACCGGCTGGGCCGAGGTCATCGAGGACCCCCCTCTCCCGGCGGGCCACCTCTGACCACCCCGTGCCGTCATGGTGCCCCTCTATCGGCAGTTCCAACCACGAACGTGACTGATTGGTACCGGAGTGTCACGTGGGACACATGGTGTTCCCCGTCACCGCGCGGGCGGGGTCCGTACCGTGCGGGCATGGCGCGAAGCGGGCTCGTCCGACGGCTCACCGGGGTGCTGCGCGCGGTCACGCGGCCGGCCACGCGTGCGGTCCGCCGCCCACGCGGCCGCGGGCGGGTCGTCACGGCCGAGGTCTCCGGTCCCGGCGTCCGGGACCTCGACGGCGGCCTCGCCGGGGTCGACCTCGGCTACCGCCCCCGACCCGACGACCGGCCCGATCCGGGCGAGGTGGTGTGGGCCTGGGTCCCCTTCGACGAGGGCGACGGCCGCGGCAAGGACCGCCCCGTGCTCGTCGTCGGGCGGCGCGGCGAGGAACTGGTCGGCCTGATGCTCTCCAGCCAGGACCACGACCTCGACGCGGCCGACGAGGCGCGGCACGGGCGGTACTGGCTCGACGTCGGGCGGGGCGCCTGGGATCCGCAGGGCCGGCCCAGCGAGGTGCGCCTGGACCGCCTGCTCACGGTGCCCCCCACCGCCGCCCGCCGCGCGGGAGCCGCCCTGGACCGGGCGCGCTTCGACGAGGTGGTCGCCGCCGTCCGCGCGTTCCACGGCGCCTGAGCGCGCCCCTCCGGGATGGACGCCGCCGAGGTCTTCTGGGCCCTGCACCGGGACCTGCCGCGCGAGGGCGTCGGCTCCGACGCGACGACCCGCGCGCTGCTCGACCTCGCGGGGGACCTGCCGGCCGAGCCGCGCGCCCTCGACATCGGGTGCGGACCGGGCCGGGCGTCGCTGGTGCTCGCCGCGGCCGGCGCCCGCGTCGTCGCCGTCGACCTGCACGAGCCGTTCCTCCGCCGGGCGCGGCAGGCCGCCGTCGACGCCGGGCAGGCCGGCCGGGTCGCCGTCGTCCGCGCGTCGATGACCGCCCTGCCGTTCCCCGACCGGGCCTTCGACCTGCTGTGGTGCGAGGGCGCGGCCTACCTGATGGGCGTCGACGCCGCACTGCAGGACTGGCGCCGGCTGCTCCCCTCCGGCGGCGTGCTGGTGTTCACCGAGGCCGTGTGGACGACCGCGCACCCCTCGGCCGACACCCGCGCGTTCTGGGCCGCGTACCCGGCGATGCGCGACGTCGCGGCGACCGAGGCGGCGGCGCGCGCCGCGGGCTGGGAGGTCGTCGCCAGCCGGCTGCTGCCCGACTCGGACTGGGAGGACGAGTACTACGTCCCGCTGGCGGCGGCGATCGACGCGTGGCCGGACCCCGACGAGGCGACGGCGGCGGTGCTGGCCCAGGCCCGGACCGAGGTGGACCTGCGGCGCACCCGGGCCGGCGAGTACGGCTACGCGGGGTTCGTGCTGCGGCGCCGGTGAGCGGTCAGTCCGCGACCGACTCGTCGCGCACGGTCTGGCGGGGCCGCACGGTGTAGACGCCGGCCGTCCCGGTGAGCGTGGTCAGGTCGTAGCGGTGCACGACCTTCGGGCCGCCGTGGAGGTGGACGTGGGTGATCGTCGGCAGCGGCTGCCCGTGCCTCGCCTCCCGGATCTCCACCCGCCCGTCGAGCGGGCCACCGACGAACAGCAGCACGGCGTCCTCGGCGCCCCTCGTCTCGGCGCCCTCCGTGTCCTCGGCCAGCGTGCTCACCTCCCTCGCGCCCCGGTCGAGGGTAGGCGAGTCAGGCGGCCGCGGGGGCTCCCCGATGAGGTGATCAGTCCGACGTCCCGGCGCGCGAGGCGAGCTCCGCGCGGACGATCGGGGCGACCTCGGTGCCGAGCAGCTCGATCGAGCGCAGGACCTCGCGGTGCGGGGCGGCGCCCAGCGAGGACTGCACCAGGAACCGGTCGTGCCCGAACAACTCGTGCTGGAAGAGGATCTTCTCGGCGACCTGCTGGGGGCTGCCGACGACGACCGCGCCGTGCAGCCCGGCCAGGGCGTCGAAGTCCGGGCGGGTCATCGGGCCCCACCCGCGCTCGCGGCCCAGCTGGGTCATCACCTCGGCGTAGGTGTCGTAGAAGCTGTCGGCGGCGGCCTGCGAGGTGTCGGCGACGAAGCCGTGGGAGTTGATCGAGACCGGCAGCGGCCCGTGCCCGTACTGGGCAGCGGCCCGGCGGTGCAGCTGGGCCAGCGGGGCGAAGCGGGCCGGCTCGCCGCCGATGATCGCCAGCGCCAGCGGCAGACCCAGCGCACCGGCCCGGACGACGGACTGCGGGTTACCGCCCACCGCCACCCACACCGGCAGCGGGTCCTGCACCGGGCGGGGGAAGACCGGCTGGTCGACCAGCGCGGCGCGGTGCCGGCCCTTCCAGGTGACCCGCTCGGAGTCGCGCAGCGCGAGCAGCAGGTCCAGCTTCTCGGCGAACAGCTCGTCGTAGTCGTCGAGGTCGTACCCGAACAGCGGGAAGGACTCGATGAACGACCCGCGCCCGGCCATGACCTCCGCCCGGCCGTGGGAGAGCAGGTCGACGGTGGCGAACTGCTGGAACACCCGCACGGGGTCCTCGGAGGACAGCACGGTGACCGCGCTGGTCAGCCGGATCCGCGTCGTCCGGACGGCGGCCGCGGCGAGCACGGTGGACGGCGAGCTGACCGCGTAGTCGAGCCGGTGGTGCTCCCCCACGCCGAAGACGTCGAGCCCCACCTGGTCGGCGAGCTCGATCTCCTCGAGCAGGTTCGCCAGCCGCTGCTCGGGGCTGATCGTCGTCCCGGTGCGCGGGTCCCGCAGGACGTCGCCGAACGTGTAGACCCCGAGCTCCACTGTCACTCCCTGTGCATCGTCGGTTGAACGGTCAACCACCTGTCGTCGGCTCGGATTCCCCCGGGCCGGCGCGGCGCAGCCAGCGGGCGAGCAACGGCGCGGACAGCAGCATCACGAACAGCCGGAGCACCTGGACGGCGAGCACGAAGGTGGCGTCGGCGCCGCCGTCCTGTGCGGTGGCCAGGACCGCGTACAGCCCGCCGGGCGTCGTGGCGAGGTAGGCGTCGAGGGCGCTGGCGTCGGTCGTCACGGTGAGGACCGCGCCGAGGCCGGCGCACGCCGCGATCAGGCCCAGGATGATCGCCAGCGCCAGCGGCAGCGCCCGCCCGACGGTGCGCAGGCTGTCCCGGGTGAAGTTCAGCCCCACCGTCAGGCCGATCAGCAGGAACGCGGCCAGGCCGAGCGCCGTGGGGACCTCGGCGCCCCGCGACAGGCCGCTCAGGTCCAGGCCGGTCGCCACGAGCATCGGCCCGAGCAACGCCGGCACCGGGATGTGCAGCAGCCGCGCCAGCGGGACGCCGGCCAGCAGGCAGACCGCGCAGAACAGCAGGTCGACCGGCCAGCCGGGGCCGGCGCCGTCCACCACCGCGCCGCCGGCCCCGGGCGCGGCGCCGAACACGGCCGTCGCCGTCACCGGCATCAGCACGACGATGATCAGCACCCGCAGGTACTGGAGGACGGCGACCATCCGGTCGTCGGCGCCGAGCTCCCGGGCCATCACGGTGATCCCCGACGCGCCGCCGGCGATCACCGAGAACGCGCCGGTCACCGGGCTGATCCCCGGCTGCAGCCGCATCAGCAGCCCGGCCAGCAGGGTCAGCACCAGGGTGCCGATCGTGACCGAGAGGACCGGCAGCCAGTCCCGGCCGATCGCGGCGAGGGTCTCCAGGTCGACCAGCGCGCCGATGGAGACCCCGATCAGGCCCTGCGCGGCGATCATCCCGGGGCGCGGGACCACGAGCCGCCGCCGTCCGGCCAGGCCGCGGACCAGGCCGACCACCAGGCCGCCGAACAGCGAGGGCGAGGGCAGGTCGAGGGCGTCGAAGAGGACGGTGGCCACGACCGCGGCGGCGAGGACCAGCGCCGCGTCCACCAGCCGCGCGATGCGCCCCGGGCCCCCCACGGTGCCCACTCTGCCCGCCGACCGCCGTGAGCCCGGGGCGGCCCCTCGGCAGGCACGCGCCGTGGCCCCGTCCAGGGCACCGCCCCGAGCCTGCGACGGGTGGGGAGGACGGGGTCCTTCCGTCGTGGGCGAGGGGTCCTCCCTCAGACGCCGGCGATCCGCCGCAGTTCGGCCACGTGGGCGTCGAAGGCGCGCCGACCGTCCTTGGTGAGCGCCAGACTGGTGCGCTGGCGCGAGGCGATGGTGGCCTTGTGCGCCTTCACGTACCCGGCCTCCTCCAACTGCCGGACGTGCTTGGAGAGGACGGAGTCGCTCACCCCGACCCGGTCCCGGACGGCCGCGAACTCCATGGTGTCGACCGCGGCCAGCAGGCCGCAGATCTGCAGCCGCGGCGGCGGGTGGATCACCGTGTCGAACCGCGGGGCCGTCGCGGTCACAGGGAGCTCCGCATCTCCGCGGCGAGGGCACGGCCCCAGCGGCGGCTGAGCAGCGCCGCCGCCAGGCCGAGCACCGCCCCGGCCACGACCATCACCCAGTGCTGGTCGAAGCCCTCGGCGAGGACGAACGCGGCGATCAGGACGGGCAGCACGATCGCCGTCCAGACCGCCATGGCGCCGGGGCTGACGGTCACCCAGATCCCGGTCATGTGCTTGTAGGCCGACACCAGGGCGCCCAGGCCGCCCATGAACACGATCACGGCCGGGAAGGTCACCCACAGCGAGTCGAAGGCGTAGGAGGACAGGAAGCCGAAGAGCAGCAGTCCCAGCGCGACGTCGTACCACCAGGGCTGCAGGACCCGGTCGGCCAGTGCCTCCCGGTCCGCCTGCAGGGCGGCGAGCTGCGCGGCGGCGGTGGTGCGGTCGGAGACCCCGTTGCTTTCCATGTCGGAAAGTGTGGCGGTCACTTTCCACTCCGTCAAGAGACGGGTGACTGTCCGCGCGCCGCGGCGGCGTGGTTGCATGACCGGGCCACAGCGACGGCAGTGGAGGAAGCCCGGTGAGATTCCGGCGCGGTCCCGCCACTGTGACCGGGGAGTCGGCCCCCACGCTCGGCCACTGTCCCCGCGGGGACGGGAAGGTCGGGGGCGGACGGCGATCCGGCAGCCAGGAGACTCCCGCCGTCGTCCCTGCTCCCTCCGGGCGTGGACACCCGGGGAGGAAGGACGCCCGGGTGACCTATCCCTTCGGCGCCGTCGTCGGCATGGACGACATGCGCCTGGCCCTGCTGCTCAACGCCGTCTCCCCCGCGGTCGGCGGCGTGCTCGTCCGCGGCGAGAAGGGGACGGCGAAGTCGACGACGGTGCGCGCGCTGGCCGCCGTCCTGCCGCCGGTGGACGTCGTCACCGGCTGCCGGTTCGCCTGCGACCCCGCCGCCCCGGACCCGGCCTGCCCGGACGGCCCGCACGACGCGGACACCCCCGGCCAGACGCGGGCGGCCCGGCTGGTCGAGCTGCCGGTCGGCGCCTCGGAGGACCGCGTCGTCGGCTCGCTGGACCTCGAGCGGGCGCTCACCGAGGGCGTCAAGGCGTTCGAGCCGGGGCTGCTGGCCGCCGCGCACCGCGGCGTGCTCTACGTCGACGAGGTCAACCTGCTGCACGACCACCTGGTCGACCTGCTGCTGGACGCCGCGGCACTGGGCACCGCCTACGTCGAGCGCGAGGGCGTCTCGGTGCGGCACGCGGCCCGGTTCCTGCTGGTCGGGACGATGAACCCCGAGGAGGGCGAGCTGCGCCCGCAGCTGCTGGACCGGTTCGGCCTGACCGTGGAGGTCGCCGCGCCCCGCGACCCGGCCGAGCGGGCCGAGGTGGTGCGCCGCCGGTTCGCCCACGACGCCGACCCGGCCGGGTTCGCCGCGGCGTGGGCCGCCGAGGAGACGGCGCTGGCCGCCCGCATCGCCGACGCCCGCGCCCGGCTGCCGCACGTCGTCCTCTCCGACGACGCGCTGCGCCAGGTGACCGCGGTCTGCGCCGCCTTCGACGTCGACGGGCTGCGCGCGGACCTGGTCACCGCCCGGGCCGCGATCGCGCACGCCGCCTGGTGCGGGGGCGAGGAGGTCACCGAGGACGACGTGCGGGTGGCCGCCCGGCTGGCCCTGCCCCACCGCCGCCGGCGCAACCCGTTCGACGCGCCGGGCCTGGAGCAGCAGACCCTCGACCAGGCCCTCGCCGACGCCCGCCCCGAGGAGCCCGACGACGGCCCCGACGACGACGGCCCCGGCGGCCCGGACGACGGCGGCGGCTCCGGACCCGACGACGCGCCGAGATCCCGTGATCTCGACACCGGCGCCGCGGGGGAGCCGCCGACATCCCGTGATCTCGACAGCGGTTCCGCGCGCGAGGAGGGCGCCGGGCCGGCGCCGGAGCGGGCCGCCGCGGCGCCGGGCGACCCGTTCCGCACCCGCCGGCTGGAGGTGCCCGGAATCGGCACGGGCGTGGCCGGACGGCGCTCCCGGGCCCGCTCCGACCGGGGCCGCGTGGTCGGCTCGACCCGCCCGCGCGGCACGGTGAGCCGGCTGCACCTGACCGACACGGTGCTCGCCGCCGCGCCGCACCAGCGGGCCCGCGGCCGCACCGGCCCGGGGCTGCGCCTCGCGCGCGGCGACCTGCGGCAGGCCACGCTGGAGGGCCGCGAGGGCAACCTCGTGCTCTTCGTCGTCGACGCCAGTGGCTCCATGGGGTCGCGGTCGCGGATGGGCGCGGTGAAGGGCGCCGTCCTGTCGCTGCTGCTCGACGCCTACCAGCGGCGGGACAAGGTCGGCCTGGTCACCTTCCGCGGCACCGGCGCCGAGCTGGCGCTGCCGCCCACCTGGTCGGTCGAGGCGGCCGCGGCCCGGCTGCGTGAGCTGCCGACCGGCGGGCGCACCCCGCTGGCGGCGGGCCTGCTGCGCGCGCACGAGACGCTCCGGGTGGAGCGGGTCCGCGACCCGCAGCGCCGCCCGCTGCTGGTCGTCGTCACCGACGGCCGGGCGACGGGGGTCCGCGGCGCCACCGCGGTCGCGGACGCGCACGCCGCGGCCGGCCTGCTCGCTGCCACCGGGGTCGCGAGCGTCGTCGTCGACTGCGAGTCCGGGCCGGTGCGGCTCGGGTTGGCCGGCGCTCTCGGTGCCGTCCTCGGCGGGCCGACGCTGCGGCTGGAGGAGCTGGCCGCCGAGTCGCTCGCGGCGACCGTCCGCAGCGCGCGCGAGGCGGCCTGACGTGCCGAAGGGGCAGGTTTCCTCGGTCCCCGACGACGGGCTGACCACGCGGGCGCGGCGCAACCGGCCGATCCTGGCCGTCCACACCGGGGAGATGAAGGGCAAGTCGACCGCCGCGTTCGGCATGGCGATGCGGGCGTGGAACCAGGGCTGGTCGATCGCGGTCTACCAGTTCGTCAAGAGCGCGAAGTGGAAGGTCGGCGAGGAGACCGCCCTGACCGCGCTGGGCCGGCTGCACGAGCAGACCGGCGAGGGCGGCCCCGTCGTCTGGCACAAGATGGGCCCGGGGTGGAGCTGGTCGCGCCGGCAGGGCACCGAGGTCGACCACGCCGCCGATGCCGCCGAGGGCTGGGCGCAGATCAAGCGCGACCTCGCCGCCGAGGCCCACCGCTTCTACGTGCTCGACGAGTTCACCTACCCGCTGACGTGGGGCTGGGTGGACGTCGACGACGTCGTGGGGACCCTGACCAACCGCCCCGGCACGCAGCACGTGGTGGTCACCGGCCGCAACGCGCCGCCGGCGCTGGTCGAGGCCGCCGACCTGGTCGTGGAGATGACCAAGGTCAAGCACCCCATGGACGCCGGCCAGAAGGGCCAGCGGGGGATCGAGTGGTGACCGCGGTCGTCCCCCGGGTCGTGATCGCCGCCCCGGCGAGCAACGCGGGCAAGACGTCGGTCACCACCGGGCTGGTCGCCGCCCTCACCGCCCGCGGGCTGGCCGTCTCCCCGCACAAGGTCGGTCCCGACTACATCGACCCCGGCTACGCGGGCCTGGCCGCCGGGCGGCCGGGGCGCAACCTCGACCCGGTCCTGGTCGGCGAGGAGCGGGTGGTCCCGCTGTTCCTGCACGGGGCCCGGGGCGCCGACGTCGCGGTCGTCGAGGGGGTCATGGGTCTGTTCGACGGCGCCACCTCCCCCGCCGTCGAGCCCGGGTTCGCCTCCACCGCGCACGTGGCCCGGCTGCTGCGCGCCCCGGTGGTGCTGGTCGTGGACGCCTCCGCGCAGGCGCAGAGCGTCGCGGCGCTGGTGCACGGCTTCGCCACGTTCGACCCGACGGTGCGGATGGGCGGCGTCGTCCTCAACCGGGTCGGCAGCGACCGCCACGAGGAGATCCTGCGGGAGGCCCTCGGCGCGTCAGGGGTGCCGGTCCTCGGGGCGGTCCGGCGGCTGGACGAGCTGGTCACCCCCTCCCGGCACCTGGGTCTGGTGCCCGCCGCCGAGCGATCGGCCGAGGCGCTGGCCACGGTGCGGCGGCTCGGCGAGGTGGTCGCGGGGGCCCTCGACCTGGACGCCGTCCTGCGGCTGGCCCGCTCCGCTCCCGGCCTGGACGCCGTCCCGTGGGACCCCGCCGCCGAGGTGCGCCGGGCCGAGGGGCGGCCGCGGATCGCCGTCGCCGGGGGTGCGGCGTTCACCTTCGGCTACGCGGAGAACACCGAGCTGCTCGAGGCCGCGGGCGCCGAGGTGGTGACCGTCGACCCGCTGCGCGACGAGCACCTCCCCGAGGAGACCTCCGGGCTGGTGGTCGGCGGCGGGTTCCCCGAGGTCCACGCCGCGCAGCTGTCGGCCAACGCCACGCTGCGGGCGGACGTCGCCGCGCTCGCGGAGCGGGGCGCCCCGGTCGCCGCCGAGTGCGCAGGGCTGCTGTACCTGGCCCGCAGCCTGGACGGCGTCCCGATGTGCGGGGTCCTGGCCGCCGACGCGGCCATGTCGCCCGGCCTCACGCTCGGGTACCGGGAGGCCGTCGCCCTCACCGACTCGGCGCTCGCCCCGGCGGGCACCCGGGTGCGGGGGCACGAGTTCCACCGCACCGTCGTCACGCCGGCCGCCGGGGCGCGCCCGGCCTGGCGCTGGGCCGGCGCCGCGCCGGAGGGGTTCGTCGAGGGCGGCGTCCACGCGAGCTACCTGCACCTGAACTGGGCCGGCTCCCCGGTCCTCGCCGAGCGGTTCGTGGCCGCCTGCGCGGTCCCGGCGGGGATGGCGCGGTGATCGTCGTCGGCGTGGGTGCGCGCCCGGGGGTCGAGGCCGCGGAGGTCCTGGCCGCGGTGGACGCCGTCCTGCCCGCCGGGGCCGACGGCGTCCGGCTGGCCACGCTCGACGCCCGCGCCGCGGAACCGGGCCTGCGGGCGGCCGCGGCGGCCCGCGGGTGGTCGCTCGCGGGACACCCGGCGGCAGCACTGGCCGCCGTCCCGGTGCCGGCGCCGTCGGCCCGGGTGGCCGCCGCGGTCGGGACGCCCTCGGTCGCCGAGGCCGCCGCGCTGCTCGGCGGGGGCACGCTGCTCGTCGGCCGGACGGTGGTCGGCCGGGTCACGGTGGCGGTGGCCGGTGAGTGAGCCCGACCTGGGCCACCACGGGGACGCCGAGCTGGCCCCGGGCCTGGTCGACCTCGCCGTCAACGTGCGCCCGGGCACGCCGCCGCCGTGGCTCCGGGCGGTGCTGCACGACGCGCTCGACGACTGCGCCGGCTACCCCGACGCCGGGCCGGCCCGTGCCGCGGTCGCCGCCGCACACGGCCGCCCGCCGCAGGAGGTGCTGCTCACCGCGGGCGCGGCCGAGGCGTTCACCCTCGTCGCGCGGGCCCTGCAGCCGCGCCGGGCGGTCGTCGTCCACCCGTCGTTCACCGAGCCGGAGGCCGCGCTGCGCGCCGCCGGGCACCCGGTCGAGCGGCTGCTGCTGGCGGCTCCGCGGTTCCGGCTGGACCCGGCCGCCGTCCCGGACGACGCCGACCTGGTGGTGCTCGGCAACCCGACCAACCCGACCTCGGTGCTGCACCCGCAGCGGGACGTCGCCGCGCTGGCCCGGCCCGGCCGGGTGCTCGTCGTCGACGAGGCGTTCGCCGACACGGTGCCCGGCGAGCCGGAGTCCCTCGCCGGCCGCTCCGACCTTCCGGGGCTGCTCGTGGTGCGCAGCCTGACCAAAACCTGGGGCCTGGCGGGGTTGCGGGTGGGCTACTGCCTGGGCCCGGCCGACCTGGTCGCCGCCCTCGGCGCCGCCCAGCCGCACTGGCCGCTGGCCACCCCGGCCCTGGCCGCGCTCGTCGCGTGCACCCGGCCGGAGGCCCGCGCCGAGGCCACCGCGGCGGCCCACCACCTCATCGACCACCGGGAGGTGCTGGTGCAGGCCCTGCCGCCGCAGGTCGAGGTCCTCGCCGAGCCGCGGTCGTCCTTCGTGCTGCTGCGGGTGCCCGGCGGCGAGCGGGTCCGCGCGGAGCTGCGCGCGCGGGGCTGGGCGGTGCGCCGCGGCGACACCTTCCCCGGTCTGGACGGCGACCACCTGCGGGTCGCCGTCCGCGCTCCGGCGACCTCGCGTGCGTTCGCCGCGGCCCTGGCTGCGATCCTGGAGGGGATCCCTCCCGCGCCACCGACGCCGCGGGCCGCGCCCCGCCTGCCCGAGGAGATCCGCTGAGCACCGACCCGGCCCCGTTCGCGGGCACCCTGCTGGGCGAGACGATCGCCGCGGTCGCGCCGCGGGACGGCGCGGCCGAGCGCGCCGCCCGCGACCGGCTGGACCGGATGACCAAGCCGCCGGGCTCCCTCGGCGTCCTGGAGGACGTCGCCGCGCAGCTCGCCGGCACCGCCGGCCAGTGCCCGCCGCCGCTGCCCGCACCGGCCGCGGTCGCGGTCTTCGCCGGCGACCACGGGGTGCACGCCCAGCGCGTGACCCCGTGGCCGCAGGAGGTCACCGCGCAGATGGTGGCCAACCTCGTCCGCGGCGGCGCGGTGGTCAACGCGTTCGCCGCGCAGCTCGGCGCCGACGTCGTCGTCGTGGACGTCGGGGTGGCGACCCCGTACGCGGTCGAGCCGAGCGCGGCGCTGCTGGCCCGCAAGGTGCGTTCCGGCACCGCCGACCTCGCCGTCGGCCCGGCCATGACCGGACAGGAGGCCCGGCGGGCGGTCGAGGTGGGCATCGAGGTGGCGACGGCCCTCGCCGCCGACCACGGCTGCCTGGTCACCGGCGACATGGGGATCACCAACACCACCGCGTCGGCGGCGCTGGTCTGCGCGTTCACCGGCGCGACCCCGGCCGAGGCCACCGGCCGGGGCACCGGCGTCGACGACCCGACGCTGGCCCGCAAGGTCGAGGTCGTCGGTCGCGCCGCGGCCCGCGTGCCGACCCGGCCGGCGACCCCGGAGGCGGCGCTGGCCGTCCTCGCCGAGGTGGGCGGCCTGGAGCACGCCGCGCTCGCCGGGTTCGTCCTCGGGGCGGCGGCTGCCCGGGTGCCGGTGCTGCTCGACGGCGTCATCGCGGGCTCGGCCGCGCTGGTCGCCGCCGCGCTGTGCCCGACCGCGCTGGAGCACGCGCTGGCCGGGCACACCTCGGCCGAGCCCGGGCACGCCCTCGCGCTGCGCGCCCTGGGCCTGCGGCCGCTGCTCGGGCTGGACCTGCGCCTGGGCGAGGGCACCGGCGCCCTCCTGGCGCTGCCGCTGGTGGCCAGCGCGGCGCGGGCGCTGCGCGACGTGGCCACCTTCGACTCCGCCGGCGTCACGGAGAAGGGCCGGTGAGCGACCGCACCCGCGGGGCGACGCCGCTCCCGCTCGCGACGGGCGCCGGCGAGGGGCGAGCGTGAACGCCACGCCGGTCGACCCCGCGTCGGGGGTGGTCTACCCGGTGGGGCTGCGACTGCTCGACCGGAGGGTCGTGGTCGTCGGCGGCGGCCAGGTCGCCCACCGCCGGGTGGCCGGCCTGCTCGAGGCCCGCGCCCGGGTGACCGTGGTCAGCCCGGAGGTCACGCCCGCCCTGGAGGCGCTGGTCGGGCCCGGCGCGGTCACCTGGCTGCGGCGCGGCTACCGGCCCGGCGACCTCGACGGCGCCTGGTACGCGGTCGCCGCCACCGACGACCCCGCGGTCAACGCCGCCGTCGCGGAGGAGGCCGAGCGGTCCCGGGTGTTCTGCGCCCGCGCCGACGACCGCGCGGCGTCCAGCGTCTGGACCCCCGCCGTCGGGCGGCAGGGCGACCTCGTCGTCGGCGTGCACGGCGGCGGCGACCCGCAGCGGGCCGTCGCCGTCCGGGACGCGGTCGTCGCCGGGCTCACCGACGGCAGCATCCGCGACCGCGCGGCCCGCGCGGCACCGGAGGGGCGGCCGGGCACCGTCGTCCTCGTGGGCGGCGGACCGGGCGACCCGGGGCTGGTCACCGTGCGCGGCCAGCAGGCGGTGTCCCAGGCCGACGTCGTGATCGCCGACCACCTCGCGCCGCAGTCGCTGCTGGCCTCGCTGCCGGCCGACGTCGAGGTCATCGACGCCTCCAAGCTGCCGCGCGGGCGGTACATGGCCCAGGAGCAGATCAACGCGCTGCTGGTGGAGCACGCCCGGGCCGGCCGGCGGGTGGTGCGGCTCAAGGGCGGCGACCCGTTCGTCTTCGGCCGCGGCATGGAGGAGCTCGCGGCGTGTGCGGCCGCCGGCGTGCCGGTGGAGGTGGTCCCCGGGGTGACCAGCGCGATCGGCGTGCCGGGGCTGGCCGGCATCCCGGTCACGCACCGCGGGCTCACCCACGAGTTCGTCGTCGTCTCCGGGCACGTGCCGCCCGGCCACCCGCAGTCGCTGGTCGACTGGCCGGCGCTGGCGCGGCTGCGGGGCACCCTCGTCGTGCTGATGGGCGTCGACACCGCTCCGGCGATCGCCGCTGCGCTGGTCGAGCACGGCCGCGACCCGGAGACGCCGGTCGCCGTGGTCGCCGACGGCTCCACGCCCACCCAGCGCACGGTGCGCACCACCCTGGCCGGGCTGGGCAAGGCCCTGGCGGAGGAGGGCATCCGGCCGCCCGCGGTGTGGGTCGTCGGCGAGGTGGTCCGGCTCGCTGCGGAGCTCGGCTCGCCCCGCTGAGCGGACGGGCCGGCGTTCCCGCGGGAACGTCCGGCGGGGCCCCGGCTCCGCCCCAGGTGCGCCGGGCGGGGTCCCTCCTCACGCCACGGCGGCCAGCCGGCCGGCGTTCTCGGCGGCGAGCCGCCGTTCGAGGTCCCGGTCGTGGAGCAGGACGCTGACGACGCAGCCGAGGTCCAGGGGCTCACTTTCGACCGGCATGGCGTCGGGCGGCCGGGACGTTCCCGCGGGAACGCCCCGGTCGGCTCAGCCCGCCCGGCCCGGCACACGGGCGCGCAGCTCCCGGACGGCCGCGCCGGGGTCGTCGACGTAGAACGCCACGCGGGCGACCGGGGCGGCCTGGCCCGGAACGCGCACCGGCGGGTCGACGCGCAGCTCGACGTTCGTGTCGCCCATCACCGAGACCACCAGCCGGTCCCCGTCGTGGACGACGGTGCGCCGGTGTCCGGTCTCGACGTGCCGTCGCACCGCGACCAGCCCGCTCAGCGGCACGACCACCGAGCGGAGGTGGCCGAAGCGCAGCACCAGCGCGCCGTCCCTCACCACGTGCGGGTGCTGGCGCAGGGACAGGCCGAAGCCGACCATCCACAGCAACGCGTACACGGACACCGCCAGCAGCACCCACCGCGCGACCTCCCACGGGAGCAGCAGGTGGACGACGACGGTCTCGAGCCCGCCGAGCACGCAGAGCACCCCGACCACCAGGCCGAACCGGCCGGCGTACGGCAGCGCCGCCTCCCCCGGCCGGACCTCGCGGCGGCGGCGCACCCCGTCGACCAGCGCCCGCGCGATCCCGGCCTCCGACCGCGCCACGCTCTGCAGGATCCCCATGCCGCACATGAAAGCAGTGGTGCTGCGGATGTAGTAGTCCTACTATCACCGCACCGACCTCCGAGGGAGTGCCGATGAGCGGGGATCTGTCCGACCGGGCTGCCGTCCGGGTGCGCGGCCTGCGCATGACCTATGGCGAGCACGAGGTCCTCACCGGCGTGGACTTCGACGTCCACCCCGGCGAGGTGGTCTGCCTGCTCGGACCCAACGGCGCCGGCAAGACGACCACGATCGAGGTCCTGGAGGGCTTCCGGCTGCGCTCGGCGGGCCAGGTCGAGGTCCTCGGCGCGGACCCGGCCTCCGCGGACGACGCCTGGCGGGCGCGCGTCGGCGTGGTCCTGCAGTCGTGGCGCGACCACGCCCGCTGGACGCCGCGCCGGCTGCTCACCCAGCTCGGCGGCTACTACCGGCCCTACGCGACACCGGAGCGCCCCCGGCCGTACGACGTGGACTGGCTGCTGGAGACGGTCGGCCTCACCGAGGACGCCGACCGCCGCATCGCCACCCTCTCCGGTGGCCGGCGCCGCCGGCTCGACGTCGCGGTCGGCATCGTCGGCCGCCCCGAGCTGCTGTTCCTGGACGAGCCGACCGCCGGGTTCGACCCACAGGCCCGCCGGGACTTCCACGACCTGGTGCACCGGCTCTCCGACCTGGAGGGCACCAGCATCCTGCTCACCACGCACGACCTCGCCGAGGCCGAGCGGCTGGCCGACCGGATCCTCATCCTGGCCGGTGGGCGCATCGTCGCCGACGGCAGCGCGGAGGCCCTCACCCGGCAGGTCGCCGGCACCAGCGAGGTCCGCTGGACCCGCCACGGCGAGCGGTTCGTGCACGCCACCGAGGAGTCCACGGCCTTCGTCCGGGGGCTGTTCGAGCAGTACGGCGACGAGATCGCCGACCTCGAGGTCCACCGGGCCAGCCTGGAGGACACCTACATCGCCATGGTCGCCCGGCACGAGTCCGGCGGCCGGACCGAGCTCGTGGAGGTGACCCCGTGACCGCAGGCACCGGGCGCTCCGGCGCCGCCTACGCCGTCCGGCTCGGGCTGCGGCGGGGCTGGACGGAGTTCCTGCTCAGCGTGCGCAGCGCCCAGGACCAGGGCTTCTACCTGTTCATGGGCGTGGGCACGCTGGTCTTCCTGTGGTTCAACCGCGACAGCGAGGTCGAGGGGACGACGCTGCTCTACCCCTCGGTCGCGCTGCCGAGCATCCTCGCCGCCCTGGCCGCGTTCGGGGTGGTGATCGGCCCGGCGTTCGCGCTGGCCATGGAGCGGGAGGACGGCACCCTGCTGCGGCACAAGGCGCTGCCGCACGGCATGGAGGGCTACGTCACCGGCCAGGTGGTCTACCACTCGCTCAGCCTGCTGCCGATGCTGCTGGTCATCCTCGTGCCCAGCGCCCTGCTGTTCGACGACGCGATGCCGCACGACGCGAGCGGGTGGCTCACCGTCGCCTGGGTGCTGGTCCTCGGCCTGCTCGCCACGCTGCCGCTGGGGATCATCCTGGGCGCGGTGGTGCCGGGGACGCAGAGGGTCGGCACGTGGGGGATGCTCCCGGTCGTCGTCGTCACGGTGATCTCCGGGATCTTCTTCCCCGTGCAGGCCCTCTGGGGCTGGGTGCAAGCGGTCGCCCAGGTGTTCCCCACCTACTGGATCGGCCTGGGCATGCGCTCGGCGTTCCTGCCCGACGCCGCGGCCGCGGTCGAGCTGGGCGGCTCGTGGCGGACCGGCCAGGTCGTCCTGGTGCTGGCCGCGTGGGCCGTCGCCGGACTGCTGGCGACCCCGGTGGTGCTGCGGCGGATGGCCCGGCGGCAGTCCGGCTCGCAGGTGGCGGCGGCCCGCGACGCGGCGCTGCAGTGGGTGCGGTGAGCGGGCTGGCGAGCTCACCCAGGGGCGCAGCAGCGCCGCGAGCGCGGCTGACGAGCGCCGGCGAGGAGGTGGCGTGAGCGGGGAGCGCACGGGGGACGCCGTGCACAACCGGATCGCGCTGCTGCGGGCCGAGCAGGGCGTCAGCCGGCGGGAGCTGGCCGACGCCCTCGGCGTGCACTACCAGACCGTCGGCTACCTGGAGCGCGGCGAGTACAACCCCAGCCTGCACCTGGCGCTGCGCATCGCGGAGTTCTTCGGCGTCCCCGTGGAGGTCGTCTTCTCCACGCGACCCTTCCCGCGGATCAGCGACACGGCACGCCCGTCGGAGGCCGGGTGACGTGGTGACGTGCTGGAACGGCCCCGCTGCAGGGACCCGCCCCGAGCGGAGCGAGGGGTGGGGGGCAGCGGGGTCCTTCTAGATGTTCGCGCCGTCCGGCGGGGGGTCCTCCGGCAGCGGCGCGGCGAACCCGCTGCCCTCCGCGGACGGCGGGGTCATGCCGACGGTGTAGGCGGTCATCGACAGTGACCCGTAGGCGTAGCCGTCGACCAGGACGTCCGCTGTCGTCCCGGTCGCCCCGGCGATCCCGGCGACGTAGAGCAGCGGCAGGAAGTGGTCCGGCGTCGGGACGGCGAGGTCGTAGTCGCGGTGCCCGTCGAGGCGGAGCACCTCGGTCGGCTCCAGCTGCATGAACTCCTGCGCCTGCTCGTCGAACCGGCGCGCCCAGTCGAACCCGCCGTCGGGCATCGCGCGGCTCACCCCGCCGAGGTTGTGGACGACGTTCCCGCTGCCGATCACCAGCACGCCGTCCTCCCGCAGCGGCGCGAGCGAGGCGCCGAGCTGCAGGTGGTAGTCGAACGGCTTGAGCGCGTTGATCGACAGCTGCACGACCGGGATGTCGGCGTCGGGGAACGCGTGCCGCAGCACCGACCAGGTGCCGTGGTCGATCCCCCAGCTGTCCAGGTCGGCGCCCACCCAGGTCGGGTGGACGATGTCGGCGACCTCCTGGTACAGCTCCGGCAGGCCCGGCGCGTCGTAGCTGACGTCGAACAGCTCGCGGGGGAAGCCGAAGAAGTCGTGGATGGTGCGCGGCTGCGGCATCGCGGTCACCGCGGTGGCGTGCACGTACCAGTGCGCGGAGACGACGAGGATCGCCCGCGGCCGCGGCACCGACTCGCCGAACGCGCGCCACGCCTCGGTGTAGCGGTTCTTCTCGAGCGCGTTCATCGGGTTCCCGTGGCCGAAGAACGCGGCGGGCATGACGGACATGCGACCTCCCCCTCCCGACGGCGGTCGGTCGATCATCTCCCGCACCGGGCCGGGAGGGCGAGGGAACGCCTCACCCCGCGTCCGGCCCGTGCCTCACCCCGCGTTGGATGTCGGCGGCACCCGCCGCAGCGCCGGGGACAGCCAGCGCGCCCCGGGGCCCTCGCCCGCGGCGACGTCGCCGGGGTTGGACAGCGCGCACCGCGTCAGGGACAGGCAGCCGCAGCCGATGCACGAGCTCAGCCCGTCGCGCAGCTGCACCAGCGCTGCGATCTGCTCGTCGAGCCTGTCCCGCCAGCCCTGCGACAGCCGCGCCCAGTCCCGTGCCGACGGCGTCCGCCCCTCGGGCAGCGTGGCCAGCGCCGTCCGGATCTCCGGCAGGGTCAGCCCGACGTTCTGCGCGGCCCGGATGAACGCCAGCCGGCGCAGCACGCTGCGCGGGAAGCGACGGGCCCCGCCGGCCGTCCGGGACGCCGCGATGAGCCCCTGGGCCTCGTAGTACCGCAGCGCCGACGCCGCGATCCCGGCCCGCTCGGCCACCTGCCCGATGGTCAGCTCGTCGGCCACGACGACCTCCTCGAATTGAAGTCGACTCCAAGTATTGACCTCGAGTGCACTTCAGGTTCCACCGTGGCCGCATGACTCGCACCGCACTCGTCACCGGAGCGTCCCGCGGCCTCGGCGCCGCCCTCACCCAGGCCCTCGGCCGGCGCGGCTGGCGCCTCGTCGTCGACGGCCGCGACCCCGACCGCCTCGCCGCCGCGGTCGCCGCCCTGCCCCGCCCCGACCTGGTCACCGCCGTCCCCGGGGACGTCGCCGACCCCGCGCACCGGGCCGCCCTCGCCGCGGCCGTCGGCGACCGTCTGGACCTGCTGGTCAACAACGCCAGCGAGCTCGGCCCCACCCCGCTCTCCCGGCTCGCCGACCTGCCGCCGGCGGCGCTGGAACGGGTGCTCGCGGTGAACACGGTCGCGCCGCTCGCCCTGGTCCAGGCGGTGCTGCCGGCGCTCGAGCGGGCCGGCGGCACGGTGCTCGACATCAGCAGCGACGCCGCGGTCGAGGCCTACGAGGGCTGGGGCGGGTACGGCGCGAGCAAGGCCGCACTCGACCTGCTGACCGCCGTCCTCGCCGTCGAGCACCCGGCGCTGCACGTCCACGCGGTCGACCCCGGCGACATGGCCACCGACATGCACCGCGCCGCCGACCCCGACGCCACGGGGCTGCCGGCCCCGGAGGACGTCGTCCCCGCCCTGCTGCGACTGGTCGACGGTGACTCGCCCAGCGGTCGCTACCGGGCCGCCGAGCTCGCCGCGACGGCGGAGGCCGCGCGATGAGCGCCGTGGCCATGGGCGCCGAGGCGACCGCGCCGCCCGAGCACCGCGGCCTGGCCCGCGACGAGGTCCGCCTGCTCGTCGTCCGGCCCGCCGGCCTGCACGACGCCGTCTTCCGGGACCTGCCCGAGCACCTCGAGCCCGGCGACCTGGTCGTGGTCAACACGTCGGCGACGCTGCCCGCGCGGCTCGACGTCCGCCGGGCCGACGGCACGACCGTCCCGCTGCACGTGTCGACGGCGCTGGACGACGGCGACTGGGTGGTCGAGGTCCGCCGGCCGGACGGCGACGGACCCGACCGCGGCGTGGAACCGGGCACCGAGCTGGACCTCCCCGGCGGCGTGCGGCTGCGGCTGCTCGCGGCGTTCCCGGACCCGGCCCACCCCTCCCGGCTGTGGCGCGCCCGGACCGAGCCGCACGCCGACCGGGGAGCGCACCTCGCCCGCCACGGGCAACCGATCCGCTACGGCTACCTGCGCACCGCCCCGACCCTCGCCGACGCGCAGAACGTCTACGCGACCGAGCCGGGCAGCGCGGAGAACGCCAGCGCCGGGCGGCCCTTCACCGACCGGCTGCTGGTGCGGCTCATGGCCCGCGGGGTGCCCGTCGTCCCGGTGGTGCTGCACGCCGGGGTCTCCAGCCCCGAGCTGCACGAGCCGCCCGCGCCGGAGCGCTTCGACGTCCCGGAGGTCACCGCCCGCCTGGTCACCGCCACCCGCGAGGCCGGGGGGCGGGTCGTCGCCGTCGGCACGACCGTGACGCGCGCACTGGAGACCGCGACCGGCGAGGACGGCGTCACCCGTCCAGCGGCCGGCTGGACCGACCTCGTGCTCGGCCCCGACCGCCCCGCCCGCGCGGTCACCGGGCTGGTCACCGGCCTGCACGCACCCGACGCGAGCCACCTGCTGCTGCTCGAGGCGGTCGCCGGGCGGGCGCTCGTCGAGCGGGCGTACGCCCACGCCGCCGCCGGCAGCTACCTCTGGCACGAGTACGGCGACACGATGCTCTTCCTCCCCTGAGCGAGGTGTGGGACGGCCGGGTCGGGGGAAGGCTGGCCGTGCCGGAGAGGGCCAGGACGGTCGGACGTCTCCGGCCGCGGACCGGGCGGTGCGCCCGGACCCCGGGAGGTGCCCGTGCCAGGGACGTGGCTGCTCGGCGCGGAGGCCGAGCGCGGCGACGACGGGGACGGCGCCCGCGCGGTGCTGCTGGGCGTGCGCGCGGAGGACGACGGAGCCGCCGACCCCCTCGACGAGCTCGCGCGGCTGGCCGAGACCGACGGGGTGGACGTCGTCGGTCGGCTGGTGCAGGCGCGCGACCGGCCCGACCCGGCCACCTACCTGGGCTCCGGCAAGGTCACCGAGCTGGCCGACCTGGTCCGCCAGCGGGACGCCGCCCTCGTCATCGCCGACGGTGACCTCTCCCCGGCCCAGGTGCGCAACCTGGAGGACCGCCTCGGTGCCCGGGTCGTGGACCGGACGGCGCTGATCCTGGACATCTTCGCCCAGCACGCGCGCAGCAGTGAGGGCAAGGCGCAGGTGGAGCTGGCCCAGCTGGCCTACCAGCTGCCCCGGCTGACCGGGCACGGCACGGAGCTGTCCCGGATCGGCGGAGGGCGGACGGCGGGCGGCGCGGGCACCGGCGTCCGCGGGCCCGGTGAGATGCGGCTGGAGCGGCAGCGGCGGCACCTGCGCCGGCGGATCACCCAGCTGCGCCGGCAGGTGCAGGAGACCGCCCGGCGCCGGGAGCGGACGCGGCTGCGGCGCCGGCACAACCGGGTGCCCTCGGTGGCACTGACCGGGTACACCAACGCCGGGAAGTCCGCGCTGATGAACCGGCTGGCCGGCGCCGACGTCCTGGTGCAGGACGCGCTGTTCGCCACGCTGGACCCGACCGTCCGCCAGGCCCGCACGCCGTCGGACCGGGAGTACACGCTCAGCGACACCGTCGGCTTCGTCCGCCACCTGCCGCACCAGCTGGTCGACGCGTTCCGCTCCACCCTGGAGGAGGTCACCGAGGCCGACCTGGTGCTGCACGTCGTGGACTCCTCGGCCCCCGACGCGATGGCCCAGGTGACGACGGTCCGCGGCGTGCTCTACGAGATCGGCGCCCGGGACAAGACCGAGCTGCTCGCGCTCAACAAGGTCGACGTCGCCCCGCCGGAGTGGCTCGCCGCGCTGCGGGCGGCCTATCCCGACGCCGTCCCCGTCTCGGCGCTCACCGGCGACGGGCTCGACGACCTGCGGCGGGCCGTGGAGACGGCGCTGGGCCAGCGGTGACGCCCGCGCTCGGCGCGTCCCCGCGCCCCCCGCACCGGCGTCCCCGGCCCGGGCTCCCGGCACCTCGCTGCAGCCACGTTGCACGGGGCAGACGCGAGACGGCCCCGGACCATACGGTGTGGCGGGGAGCACGTCGCGCCGTCGCGGCGTCGGACACGCAGGAGGTAGTCGTGAGCGAGACGACCGAGGTGGAGGGCCGCCGGTTCCCGGTGCCCGAGCAGCTGGCCGCCCAGGCCAACGTGGGTCCCGACGTCTACGAGGAGGCGTCGCGCGACCGGCTGGCGTTCTGGGCGAAGCAGGCCGAGCGGCTGACCTGGGCGCAGCCGTGGGACCAGGTCCTCGACTGGACCAACCCGCCGTTCGCCAAGTGGTTCGTCGGCGGCAAGCTCAACGTCGCCTACAACTGCGTGGACCGGCACGTCGAGGCCGGCCACGGCGACCAGGTCGCCTACCACTGGGAGGGCGAGCCCGGCGACACCCGGACGATCACCTACGCGCAGCTCAAGGACGAGGTCAGCAAGGCCGCCAACGCGCTGCTCGAGCTGGGCGTGCAGACCGGCGACCGGGTCGCCATCTACATGCCGATGATCCCCGAGACGGTGATCACCATGCTCGCCTGCGCCCGCATCGGCGCGGTGCACATGGTGGTCTTCGGCGGCTTCTCCCCCGACGCCCTGGCGAGCCGGATCACCGACGCGCAGGCCCAGGTGGTCGTCACCGCCGACGGCGGCTACCGCCGGGGGGCGCCGAGCGCGCTCAAGCCCAACGTCGATGAGGCGCTGGCCCGGACCGAGGGCGTGCGCAGCGTCATCGTCGTCCGGCGGACCGGGCAGGACGTCGAGATGACCGAGGGCCGCGACGTGTGGTGGCACGACCTGGTCGACCGGCAGTCCACCGAGCACACGCCCGAGGCGTTCGACGCCGAGCACCCGCTGTACATCATGTACACGTCCGGGACCACGGCGAAGCCGAAGGGCATCCTGCACACCAGCGGCGGCTACCTGACCCAGGTCAGCTTCACGCACTGGGCGAGCTTCGACCTCAAGGCCGACACCGACGTCTTCTGGACCGCCGCGGACGTCGGCTGGGTCACCGGCCACAGTTACATCGTCTACGGGCCGCTCTCCAACCGGGCCACCAGCGTCATGTACGAGGGGACGCCGGAGACCCCGCACCGCGGCCGCTGGTTCGAGCTCATCGAGAAGTACCGGGTCTCGATCCTCTACACCGCCCCCACGGTGATCCGCACGTTCATGAAGTGGGGCGAGGACATCCCCGCGGGCTTCGACCTGACCAGCCTGCGCATCCTCGGGTCGGTCGGCGAGCCGATCAACCCCGAGGCCTGGCTCTGGTACCACCAGAACATCGGCGGCGGGCGCTGCCCGATCGTCGACACCTGGTGGCAGACCGAGACCGGCGCGCACATGATCAACCCGCTGCCGGGCGTCACGAACCTCAAGCCCGGCTCGGCCCAGACCCCGTTCCCGGGCATCTCGGCCAAGGTCGTCGACGACGAGGGCAACGAGCTCGGCGACGACACCACCGGGCTGCTCGTGCTCACCGAGCCGTGGCCGTCGATGCTGCGCACCATCTGGGGCGACGACGACCGCTACGTCGACACCTACTGGTCGCGGTTCGGCAAGGACGTCTACTTCGCCGGGGACGGCGCCAAGAAGGACGCCGAGGGCGACATCTGGCTGCTCGGCCGGGTGGACGACGTCATGAACGTCTCCGGCCACCGCATCTCCACCACCGAGGTCGAGTCCTCGCTGGTCGCCCACCCCGCGGTCGCCGAGGCCGCGGTCGTCGGCGCCAGCGACCCGACCACCGGGCAGGGCATCGTCGCGTTCGTCATCCTGCGGGGCAACGCCGAGGACTCCGGTGAGGACCTGGTCAAGGAGCTGCGCCTGCACGTCCGCAAGGACATCGGCCCGATCGCCAGCCCGCGCCAGATCATGGTCGTCCAGGAGCTGCCCAAGACCCGGTCGGGCAAGATCATGCGCCGGCTGCTGCGGGACGTCGCGGAGAACCGCGAGCTGGGCGACGTCACCACGCTCACCGACTCGTCGGTGATGAACCTGATCAAGGACAAGCTGCCCGCGTCGGCGTCCTCGGAGGACTGAAGCGGAGTGCGGGAGCGCAGGTCACCTGCGCTCCCGCACTCCGGTCGGGGGACACCGGGGACGCGCGCCCGGTGATCATGGGGCACCATTCCCCCAGGTGGACCGCCCGCCCGGCGGCCCGTAGCCGCCATCGACCTCAGGAGGTGCCCCCGTGGCCCACAGCGCATCGTCGACCCCGCCCCTGGGCCGGCCCGCCGGCGCGGAGGAGCCCTCCGTCGGCGTCCTCGTCCAGAGCGCCATGGCGGACATGTCGACGCTGATCCGCAGCGAGATCGAGCTGGCCAAGGCCGAGGTCGGGAAGTCGGCGAAGAAGGCCGGCATCGGCGCCGGGGCGTTCGGCGCCGCCGGTGTCCTGCTCGGTGTCTCCACGGTCTTCCTCTTCATCACGATCGCCGAGTTCCTCACCTGGCTGGGCCTCCAGCGCTGGATCTCCTACCTGATCGTCTGGGCGTTCTTCGTGCTGCTGGCCGCGATCGCCGCCCTGGTCGGCCGCGGGCAGATCAAGAAGATCGAGAAGCCGGAGCGGACCCTCGAGACGCTGCGCGAGCTGCCCGCGGTCGTCCACCGGGAGGCCCCGGGCGAGCGCCGCCGCGAGGTGCCGACGGTGAGCAACGGCCGCGTGCAGCTGCGCGGCAGCGAGAACTACCGCGTCTGACCCGGGCCGCGCGCCGGTCGTGAGCGTCCCCGAGGAGGAGCCGCCCGACGCCACCAGCGTCCTGCTGCCCGGTCCCTGGACGCACCGCGACCTGTCGGCCAACGGCGTCCGGCTGCACGTCGCCGAGGCCGGCGAGGGACCGCTGGTCCTGCTGCTGCACGGCTTCCCCGAGTTCTGGTGGAGCTGGCGGGCCCAGCTGCCCGCGCTGGCCGCGGCCGGGTTCCGCGCCGTCGCCCCGGACCTGCGCGGGTACGGGGGCAGCGACAAGCCGCCCCGCGGCTACGACCTGCCGACCGCGGCCGCCGACGTCGCCGCCCTGGTGCGCGCCCTCGGCGAGCGGGACGCCGTCGTCGTCGGGCACGACTGGGGCGGGCTGGTCGCCTGGACGGTGGCCGCCCTGCACCCGCGCAGCGTGCGCCGGCTGGCGGTGCTCTCGATGGCGCACCCGCGGATGCTGCGCTCAGCACTGCGGGACGGCGCCCAGCGACGGGCGCTGCGGCACATGCTGGGCTTCCAGCTGCCGCGGCTGCCCGAGCGGCGGCTCACCCGCGCCGACGACGACCCGGTGGCCGAGCTGATGCGCCGCTGGGCCGGCCCGGCCTGGACGTCGACGGCCGACTTCGCCGAGGCGGTGACCCGCTACCGGTCCGCGGCGCGCATCCCGCAGGCCGCCTACGGATCGATGGAGTACTTCCGCTGGGCCGGCCGCTCCCAGCTGCGCCCCGACGGGCTGCGCTACGCCCGGCGGATGGCCGCGCCGGTCACCGCGCCCACGCTGCAGCTGCACGGGGGCCTCGATGCGTACGTGCTGCCGTCGTCCGCCCGCGGGTCGGGCCGCTACGTCGCCGGCGCCTACGAGTGGCGCGAGCTGCCCGACGTCGGCCACTTCCCCCACGAGGAGGCCCCCGACGAGGTCAGCGCCGCCCTGACCGCCTGGGCCCGATAGAGCGGCCCCCGCCCAGGGCGTCAGCGGCCCCCTGCAGGGCCCCGCCGCCGGCCCCGTCCCGGGTCCCACCCTGAGCCTGCGAAGGGTGGGGAGGACGGGGTCCTTCTTCTATTCGCAGGCGCCCGTGGGGACCGGTGCCGTGGCCGTGGTCCCGGCCGACACCGCGTCGGCGACCTGGGCGTTGGTCAGCGCGTAGCCGGTCTGCGGGTCGTCGATCGCCGAGGCGAACACGACGCCGAGCACGTGCCCCTCGCGGTCGAACAGCGGACCGCCCGAGTTGCCGGCCCGCACCTCGCCGTAGAGCTGGTAGACGTCGCGGACGACGGTCCGGGAGTCCCGGAAGTCCGGCCCGCTGATGTCCCGCCGGTCGCGCACCCGGGCCGGGCCGACGAACAGGTCGCCGCCGCCGGGGTAGCCCATGATGATCGCGTCCGCGCCGGTGTCCACGGGCCCGGCGGCGAAGGTCAGCGGCACCTGCGGCAGCCCGGGGACGGCGAGCACCGCGATGTCGGTCTCCTCGTCGACGTAGACCGGGGTGGCGCCGTACTCCTCCCCCTCCGCGGTGACCACCGGGTCGGTCACGCCGGCCAGGACGTGCGCGTTGGTCAGCACCCGCTCCCGGGCGTAGACGAAGCCGGAGCCGTCGATCTGCCGCGAGCAGGACGGCGCGACGCCGCTGATCTGCACCACCGAGCCCTGCACCGAGGCGACCACCGGGCTGGTCTCCAGCGCCTGGTCCGGCGCCGGGACGTCCCGGGCCTCGGTGGACGTCAGCGGGTCGAGGACGTCGGGCAGGCCGGGCCGCTCGATCGCCCCGCGCAGCGAGTCGTAGACCGCCCGCACCCCGTCGGGCACCGTGCGGTCGACCGCCTGCACCAGCGACGACTGCTTCACCTGGCCGGCCACCTCGGGGAACGGCGCCAGCGCCAGCGGGCTGGCGACCATCCAGGCGACCAGGAGCACCGCCGCCGCCGAGAGCACCGCGCCGGCGATCGAGTCGACCACCTTGGCCGGCTCCCAGGTCACCCGCCGGCGGATCGCCCGGCCGACCGCGCCGGCCAGCAACTGCCCCAGCAGGGCACCGGCGAGGACCACGACCAGGGCGACGAACACACGGGTCACCGGCGAGCCGTCGACCCGGTCGGCGACCGTGCCCGACAGCTGCGCGCCGAGCACCGCGCCGCCGAAGAACCCGAAGAACGACGCGGCCGAGACGACGAGGCCCTGCCGGAAGCCGGAGAAGGCGAAGACCAGCGCGAGGACGATGATGACCAGGTCCACGAACGACATCGCCTAACCGCTCACCGTCATCGTGCCGACCTGGCCGAGCTGCGTGTGGAAGCTGCACTCGAAGCCGTAGTCGCCGGGCGTGGTCACGGTGAACTCGATGGTGCGGGTCTCCCCCGGCGCCAGCAACGGGATCTCCGGGTCGATCCCGGCCGGCCCGGCACCGGGCGTGAAGCGGAAGTTGTGGGTCAGCTGCTCGGCGACGTTCACGACCGTCAGCCGCACCTGCCCGGGTGCGACGGTGAACCGGTCCGGGGTGAACACGTAGTCGTCCTGCGTCTGCAGCGTGACCTCCTGGACGCCGTCGGGCGCCGTCGTCACGGTCCCGGCCGGCGTCCCGGTGGACGACGACGGCGCCGCGGCGCTCTCGTCGTCCCCACCGCAACCGGCCAGGACGCCGACCGCCAGGAGCAACGCGACCAGCGGCGCGCACCCGCGCCCCAGCCGCCGTCCCCACGCGCTCATCGCGGGGGAACCGTACGCGTCGCGGGCCCGTCCGGTGCGGGATCGGCGACCGTCGGCGCGGCGGCCTCCTCCTCCTCGGCGGGCTCGAACGTCCCGGGCAGCTGCGGCCGCCGGGCGCCGATGACCGGCAGCGGGCGGACGTCGGAGGCGTCCCAGGGCCGGGCCAGCCCCGCCGCATCGAGGATCGCGTCGAGCAGCGCCGCGGTGAACCCCCAGACCACCATGCCCGCGACCCCGAAGGCCGGGCCGACGAAGCCCGACGGGTGCCGGGTGCGGAACCGGTTGGCGGGGTCGGCGAGGTCGACCAGCGGCACCCGCGCCACCCGGGCCACCTCCCGCGGGTCGCCGACGGTCACCTCCCGCGGGTCGTCCCACCAGCCCACCACGGGGACGACGAGGTTGTCCGACCGCCCGAGGAACAGCTCCGGCAGCGTGGCTAGCACGCGGACGCCGTCCGGGTCGATGCCGGCCTCCTCCTCGGCCTCCCGCAGCGCCGTGCCCACCGGGTAGTCGTCACCGGGGTCGACCCCGCCGCCCGGGAACGCCGGCTGCCCGGCGTGCGTGCGCAGGTGCGCGGCCTTCTCGATGAGCAGGACGTCGGCGCCGCGCGGGCCCTCCCCGAACAGGATGAGCACCGCCGAGCGGCGGGCGGTCGCCGTGGGCCGCGGCATCCGGTGGCGCAGCGGCAGGTCCTCGGCGGACTCCAGCAGCCGGCGCAGGTAGCCGGGCAGCTCGCGGTCCTCGGCGGCGCTCACACCTGCACCCCCAGGTGCTCGGCCACCAGGCCCTCGAGCTCGTCGAGCGAGGTGACCGGCCGCAGCTGCAGGTGGGCGACCGAGCCGTCGGCCCGCAGCAGGTAGGTGTAGGGCAGCCCCCGCAGCCCCTGCTCGATCGCGAGGTCGCCGTCGGCGTCGACGCCCGTGGGCATGGTGATGCCGGCGTCGGCGGCGAAGGCGCGCCCGTTGGCCGCCGGGTCCTGGCTGACCAGGCCGACCACCTTGAGCCGGTCGCCGGCCTCGTCGGCCAGCTGCTGCACGATCGGCAGCTCCTCGCGGCAGGGGCCGCACCAGCTGGCCCAGAGGTTGACCACCGTCGGCAGGCCCTGAGCGCGGGCGAAGGCCAGCTCGCCGCCGCCGAGGCAGTCCACGGTCACGTCGGCGAGCACCTCGCCCCCGGACGCCGGCCGGTCGGGCTGCGCCGGACACGGCGCGGTGGTGTTCTCGACCGGCGGCTCGGTCGGCGCCGCGGCGGCGTCCGGTTCGTCGGACCCGCAGCCCGCCAGCGCCGCCGCGAGCATCAGCGCGGCGGCCGCTCCCCTGCCGCGGCCGCTCATTCGGTGTCGGAGGCGGCCGGGGTCTTCACCAGCTTCAGGGCGACCTCCGGGTCGGTCGGGCCGATGCCGTAGGACGGGCACCAGCGGGCCAGGCCGCACGCCCCGCAGGCGGCCTTCTTGGCGTGGCAGACGCGGCGGCCGTGGAAGATCACCCGGTGGGAGAACATCGTCCACTCCCGCTTGGGGATCAGCTCCGCGACCTCGGCCTCGACCTTGACCGGGTCGTCCTCCGCCGTCCAGCCGAACCGCCGGACCAGCCGGCCGAAGTGGGTGTCGACGGTCAGCCCGGGGACGTCGAAGGCGTTGCCGAGGACGACGTTGGCGGTCTTCCGGCCGACGCCGGGCAGGGTGACCAGGTCCGCCATCCGGCCGGGCACCTCGCCGTCGAAGCGCTCGACCAGGGCCTGGGCCAGCCCCAGCACCGAGTTGGCCTTGGCGCGGAAGAACCCGGTGGGCTTGAGGATCTCCTCCAGGTCGGCGCGGTCGGCGCCGGCCAGGGCCACCGCGTCGGGGTACTTGGCGAACAGCGCCGGCGTGACGCGGTTGACCGTCTTGTCGGTGGTCTGCGCCGAGAGCACCGTGGCCACGAGCAGCTCGAAGGCGTTGGTGAAGTCCAGCTCGCAGTGCGCGTCGGGGTGGATCAGCGCCAGCTCGCGGGCCATCCGCCGGGCCCGCCGGGTGCGCGCCAGCGGCGTCTCCTCCGGGTCGAACGGTGCGCCACCACGCGCGGCAGCGCGCCGCGCGCGCGGGGGGACGGGGCGGGCGTAGGCGGGCGAGGACACGCGGTCGAGGGTAGGCGGATCCGCTGACGACTCCGGGTCCGTGCCATCATCGCAGCCGCCGCGGGCGGGCATCGGGTCCCGCGGGGCGGGGTACACAGGAGTGGCTGCGGGCGCCGGCCCGCCCCGACGAGGACTGAGGAGGTACCCGGTGGTCGCCCTCATCGTCATCCTCTTCCCGCCGCTGCTCATCGCCTTCCTCCTGGTCATGGAGCGCGTGGAGGAACCGCTGCGGCGGCCGACCGGTCCGCGTGAGGTCGCGGAGTTCCTCAACACCGCCAGCCCCGGCGAGGTCGACACGCTCGCCACCTCCGGGATCCGCCGCGCGATGGCCCGGTGGCGCCGTCGGCGCGCCAGCCGCGTCCGGCGCGAGGCCGAGCCGCCCGTCGTCTAGACCCCGGCAGCCCGGTTCGTCACCCCTCCGGGTGGGCTGACCTCCCCACTGATCGGGTGACCACGCGCACAGCCCCCTAGACTCACTGCGGACAGCGCCGCGCCGGCAGGCGCGCGCTCTCCGGGAGGCGCCGGGTGTCGGCGTTCCCACTGGTCGTGCGAGAGGACGCGTAGTGGACGAGGTGCTGGCCCAGTCCGGGCTCTTCCAGGGGCTGTCGGAAGAGGCGGTGGACCCGGTCGCCAGCCGGCTGGAGACCGTGACGCTGCCCCGAGGCCGCGTGGTGTTCAACGAGGGCGAGCCCGGCGACAGCCTCTACATCGTGATGTCCGGCAAGATCAAGCTCTCCCGACGCTCGCCGGACGGGCGCGAGAACGTGCTGGCCGTCATGGGCCCGTCGGACCAGTTCGGCGAGCTGTCGGTGTTCGACCCGGGGCCGCGGACGGCGACGGCGACGGCCGTCACCGACGTCAAGCTCGCGCGCATGCCGCAGTCGACGCTGCGGACGTGGATCGAGGCGCACCCCGAGGTGGCCGAGCGGCTGATGCACGTGCTGGCCCGCCGTCTGCGCCGCACCAACGACTCGGTGGCCGACCTCATCTTCACCGACGTCCCGGGCCGGGTGGCCAAGGCGCTGCTGCAGATGGCCGACCGGTTCGGCAGCCGCGAGGGCGAGGGGCTGCGCGTCAAGCACGACCTCACCCAGGAGGAGCTGGCCCAGCTGGTCGGCGCCTCCCGTGAGACGGTCAACAAGGCGCTGGCCGACTTCGTGCACCGCGGCTGGATCCAGCTGCAGGGCAAGTCGGTCGTCGTCCTCGACGAGGAGCGCCTGCGCCGCCGCGCCCGCTGAGACCTGCTGTGCGACGAGGCCCCCGCTCCTGCCGGAGCGGGGGCCTCTCGTCTCTTCACGAGGGGAGCGGCACGACCAACCGGATGCGGGTGCCGTCGGGCAGCACGGCCCAGCGGCCGTCGGGCTCGTCCTCGAAGGTGGGGCTGATCGGGTGCAGCGGCTCCGGCGGTGAGCCGGCCAGCGCCGCGGCCACGTCCGGGAAGGGCGCCAGCTGGCCGAGGGTGTGGATCGTCGGCGGCAGCATGGGGCGGGTGCCCGCCGACAGCTCCGCCAGCGCGGCAGCCGGGGTCAGCCAGCTGGCCTCGTCGGCCTCGCCGGTGACGTGCCGGGCCTCCTGCCCGGCCGGCAGCGCGGCGGCGAAGAACTTGGTGTCGTAGCGGCGCGACTCCCCCGGCGGCGTGACCCAGTGCGCGAAGGGTCGCAGCAGGTCCGAGCGCAGCGCCAGGCCGCGGTCGGCGAGCAGCTCGGCCAGGGAGAGGTCGCGCGCCAGCAGCGCCTGCCGCTGGTCCTCCCAGTCGTCGCCGGAGACGTCCGGCACCACACCGACCGGCCCGCCGGCGCCGTCGGCAGGGCCGGCCAGCAGCACCCCGGCCTCCTCGAAGGTCTCCCGGACGGCGGCACAGACCAGTTCCCGGGCGGTCCGCTCGTCGCAGCCGAACGCCCCGGCCCACTGCGCGGGCGACGGGCCGGCCCACGTCGTCTCGACGTCGGCGTCCCGCGGGTCGACCCCGCCGCCCGGGTAGGCGGTCATCCCGCCGGCGAAGGGCATGCCGCGGGTGCGGCGCAGCAGGTACACCTCGAGCCCGGCGGCGCCGTCGCGCAGCAGCAGCACCGTCGCCGCCTGCCGCAGCGAGGCGGTCATCCCCTCAGCTCGACGGTGAGCTCGACCTCGACCGGCGCGCCGAGCGGCAACTCGGCCACCCCGACGGCGCTGCGGGCGTGCCGGCCGGCCTCACCGAACACCCGCCCCAGGAGCTCGCTGGCACCGTTGACGACCCGCGGCTGCCCGGTGAAGCCCTCGGCGCTGGCCACGTAGCCCACGACCCGCACCACCCGGGCCACGGAGTCCAGCCCGACCAGCTCGTCGATCGCCGCCAGGGCGTTGAGGCAGGCCACCTTGGCGTCGTGCGCGGCGTCCTCCGGGTCGACCGACCCGCCGACCTTGCCGGTGCGGCGCAGCCCGCCGTCGACGAACGGCAGCTGGCCGGAGGTGTACACCAGCGAGCCGCTGCGGACGGCGGGGACGTAGGCGGCCACGGGCGCGGCGACCGCGGGCAGCCGGATGCCGAGCTCGGCGAGCCGGGCGTGCCAGCTCTGGGTCTGCGGCGTCGACATGGCGAGGTCAGCCCACCGGGCGCTTGAGGTACGCGACCGGCTGCTCGGGGCCGCCCGGGCCGGGGAGCACGGTGACCAGCTCCCACCCGTCGACGCCCCAGGAGTCGAGGATCGCCTTGGTGTTGTGGATCAGCAGCGGGATGGTGGCGTACTCCCACCGCACGCGGGCCGGTTCGCTCATGGGCGCGACGCTAGCGCAGTGTGAGGACCCTCCCGCCTCCCACCGCGAGCGAGCTCGCGGTGGGCCCCTGCAGGAGGGCCGGGCTGCTCGCGGGTGCGGGAGCCCGGAGGGCGGGGGCCTTCTACGCTGATCTGCGTGGCACCCGAACCCTTCCCCGTGCGCTGTCACGTCGTGACCGGGAAGGGCGGGACCGGCAAGACCACCGTCGCCGCCGCCCTGGCACTGGCACTGGCCGCCGACGGCCGGCACGTGCTGCTGGTCGAGACCGAGGGCCGGCAGGGCATCGCGCAGCTGTTCGACACCCCGCCGCTGCCCTACGAGGAGCGGCGGGTCGCCGTCGCGCGCGGCGGCGGCGAGGTCAAGGCCCTGGCGATCGACATCGAGGAGGCCCTCCTCGAGTACCTGGAGATGTTCTACAACCTCAAGCGGGCCGGCCGGGCGCTGCGCAGGATGGGCGCCATCGACTTCGCCACCACCATCGCGCCGGGTCTGCGCGACGTGCTGCTCACGGGGAAGATCAAGGAGGCGGTCACCCGCCGCCGCGACGGCCGGCGGGTGTACGACGCCGTCGTCGTCGACGCCCCGCCGACCGGCCGGATCACCCGCTTCCTCAACGTGACCGGGGAGGTGGCCGGCCTGGCCCGCTCCGGTCCGATCAAGACGCAGAGCGACGGCGTGATGGCGGTGCTCAAGTCGCCGCAGACGGCGGTGCACCTGGTGACCCTGCTCGAGGACATGCCGGTCCAGGAGACCGCGGACGCGATCGCCGAGCTCACCGCGAGCGGCCTGCCGGTCGGGTCGGTGATCGTCAACATGGCCACCGAACCGCTGCTGCCCGAGGAGGACCTGCTCCGCGCCGCCGAGGGCCGGATCACCGGCGCCGAGTTCACCCCCGCCCTCACCGCCGCCCACGTCCACGACGGCCCGGAGGTCGCCGACGCGCTGGCCGCCGAGGCGATCGAGCACGCGCAGCGCTGGGCCGCCCAGGACGAGCTGCGCGACGAGGTGGAGGCGCTGGACCGGCCCACCGTGGAGCTCCCGCTGCTGCCCGGCCCGATCGACCTCGGCGCGCTGTTCGAGCTCGCCGGCCGGCTCGAGGAGCACCTGCGCACGGAGGTGGCGGCGTGACCGACGCGGCGAGGCAGCCCGCCTCCCCCGTGGGCGAGCGGCACCGGCACCCCCGCCCGGCGGCGCCGTCGATCCCGCAGGCCCTCCCCCTCGACCTCGAGGAGCTGATCGAGGACCCGGCGACCCGCATCGTGGTCTGCTGCGGCGCGGGCGGCGTGGGCAAGACGACGACGTCGGCGGCGCTGGCGCTGGCCGCGGCCGAGGCCGGGCGCACGGTCGTCGTCCTGACCATCGACCCGGCGCGCCGGCTGGCCCAGTCCCTGGGCCTGGTGGAGCTGGACAACGAGCCACGGCGGGTCGACGTCCCGGGGGCCAAGGGCGAGCTGCACGCGATGATGCTCGACATGAAGCGCACGTTCGACGACGTCGTGTGCGCGCACGCCACGCCCGAGCGGGCCGAGCAGATCCTGGCCAACCCCTTCTACCAGGCGCTGTCGTCCTCCTTCGCCGGGACGCAGGAGTACATGGCGATGGAGAAGCTGGGCCAGCTGCGCGCCAGCGAGCAGTGGGACCTCATCGTCGTCGACACGCCGCCGTCGCGGTCGGCGCTGGACTTCCTCGACGCGCCCAACCGGATGAGCCGCTTCCTGGACGGCACGATGATCCGGCTGCTGACCGCGCCCGCCCGCGCCGGCGGCCGGGCCGGGATGCGCCTGGTGGGCGCCGGGTTCCTGGTGTTCAGCCGGATCATCAGCAAGATCCTCGGCGGCCAGCTGCTGCGCGACATCTCCGCGTTCGTCTCCGCCCTGGACACCATGTTCGGCGGGTTCCGCGAGCGCGCCACGGCCACCTACGAGCTGCTGCGCCGGCCGGGCACCTGGTTCGTCGTCGTCGCGACGCCGGAGCCCGACGCGCTGCGCGAGGCCTCCTACTTCGTCGACCGGCTGTCGGCCGAGCAGATGCCGCTGGCCGGTCTGGTGCTCAACCGCACGCACCCGCCGGCGACGACGGCGCTGACCGCGACCCGCGCCGACGGTGCCGCCGAGGAGGTGCTCGAGGCCGACGGGGAGGGCGCCGCGCTGGCCGCGGGCGCGCTGCGCGTGCACGCCGACCGGATGTCCGTCGCCGCCCGCGAGCAGCGGCTGGCCGACCGGTTCACCAGCGCCCACCCGCAGGTCGCCGTCCGCACGGTGCCGGCCGCCGCCGGCGACGTGCACGACCTCGACGGGCTGCGCGGGATGGCCGACGCGCTGACCGGTCCGAACGACGACACGCCGACGGGAGTGCCCCGGACACGCGTCCTCCCCGCGCGCCGTCGCTGACGGCGACGTCAGGACCGCGCGGCACCGTACATTGGCTCGCGATGTCTCCCGCCGCCTCCCCCCGCGCCCGGGTCCTCGCGAAGCTCGCCGCGACGATCGTCCTCGCCGGTGCCCTGGTCGCCGGCATGCTGCTGCCCTTCGTGGGCGGCACCGGCCTGGTCGCCCGCAACTCCGCCTCGCTGCTGGACGCCCTGCCCGTCGAGCTGACCGACCACGCCCCCGCCGGCAACACCCGCGTGCTGGCCGCCGACGGTTCGCTGATCACCTACTTCTACCGGGACAACCGCATCCCGGTGGCGTCCGACGAGATCGCCGACGTCATGAAGAAGGCGCTGGTCGACATCGAGGACTCGCGCTTCTACCAGCACAACGGCCTCGACGTGCAGGGCACGCTGCGGGCGCTGGCGACCAACCTGGCGGCGGGCTCGGTGCGCGAGGGCGGCTCGACGCTGACCCAGCAGCTGGTCAAGCAGACGCTGGTGCAGACGGCCACCACGCCCGAGGAGCGCAGCGCGGCCACCGAGGAGAGCGTGGGCCGCAAGCTCAAGGAGGCGCGGCTGGCCCTCGCGCTGGAGGAGGAGTACTCGAAGGACGAGATCCTCACCCGCTACCTCAACATCGTGTACTTCGGGCAGGGCGCCTACGGCATCCAGGCCGCCGCGCAGAAGTACTTCAGCGTGAACGCCGCCGACCTCACGCTGCCGCAGGCGGCGATGCTGGCCGGCCTGGTGCAGAGCCCGACCAACGACGACCCGATCACCAACCCGGAGAACGCGCAGGTCCGCCGCAACCAGGTGCTGCAGCGGATGCTCGACCTGGGCCACATCGAGCAGCGCGAGTTCGACGAGATCTCCGGCACGCCGGTCGAGGTCCACGAGGGCGTCTCCCCGCCGAACGGGTGCATCGACGCCGCCGTCGGAGCCTTCTTCTGCGACTACCTCTACGGGTACCTGCGGGGCACGCTGGGGCTCGGCGAGGACCAGATCAAGAACGGCGGCTGGACGATCCAGACGACGCTGCGGCCGGACATGCAGGTCGCCGGCGACCAGGCCGTGCTCAACACCCTGGCGATGGGTGACCAGCTGGTCGGCACATACACCGCGGTGGAGCCGGGCACCGGCCACGTGCTGGCGATGGCGAACAACCGCCGCTACGGCTGCAACGACCCCGAGTGCGAGTCGGTGAACTTCAACGTGGTGCCGAGCAAGGGCTCGGGCTCGACGTTCAAGGTGTTCACCGCCGCGGCCGCCCTGGAGCAGGGCTTCTCGAAGTACTACACGATCACCACCGGTGACCGGTACGTCTCGCGGGTCTACAAGGACGGCGCGGGCCCGTACGACATCGGCAACGCCGGCCGCTACCCCGCGACGCTGGACATGACCAAGGCGCTCTACATGTCCTCCAACACGTACTTCCTGGCGCTGGAGGACCGGCTCGGCTCCGTCGAGGGGCCGGTGCGCATGGCCGAGCGGATGGGCATGCACTTCGACGGCGCGAACCAGTGGCCGGCCGACACGATCATCGCCGAGAACCGGGGCTCGTTCACCTTCGGCACCGACGCGGTCAGCCCCCTCGACCTGGCCAGCGCCTACTCCACGCTGGCCGCCAGCGGCACGCAGTGTGATCCGACCCCGGTCACCCAGATCCTCGACGTGGACGGCGAGCCGCTCACCGGGGACGACGGCGAGCCCGTGGTGAAGGACGACAACTGCACCCCGGAGGCGATCCCGCCGGGCGTGGCCAACACGCTCAACCAGATGCTCCGCGGGGACGTCGAGCCGGGGCACCCGGGCCAGACCGCGTCGCGCGCCTACGTCCCGGGCCACCAGATCGCCGGCAAGACCGGGACGATCAACAACAACGCGTCGGTGACCTTCGTGGGCTACACGCCCGAGTACACGGCCAGCGTGATGGTGTTCAACTCGGTGGCCGACCGCAGCGTCGGCGGCTTCGGTGGTGGCAAGGGCGCCACGATCTGGCACGACGCGATGGCGCCCATCCTGAGCAACCAGCCGACGGCCGCGTTCCCGGCGGAGGACCCGGTGGTGGCCAACGGCAACACCCGCCCGGTGCCCTCGTGCTCGTCGGTGAGCGCCTGCCGGTCGGCGCTGGAGGCGGCCGGGCTGCGCGCCACCGTCAGCGAGGTGGACAGCGCGGAGCCGGAGGGCGCCGTCGTGGGCACCGACCCCGGCGCCGGCAGCCGGGTCACCAACGGCGAGACCGTGGCCATCCTGGTGAGCAACGGCTCGCAGGTCCCGGCGCCGGAGTCCGACGAGCCGTCCGACAACGGCGACGAGGACGCCGGCAACGGGGACCGCGGCGACGGGAACGGCGGCGACGAGGGTGACGCCGCCGCCGACCGGTCCGACCGCCGGGACGGCGGAGGCGACGGGGACGACTGAGGAAACACCCCGTCCTCCCCACCCTTCGCAAGCTCAGGGCGGGACCCGGGACGGGGCCGGCGTCAGCCCAGCTGGCGGCGGACCTCGGCGGCCACCCGGCCGCCCTCGGCGCGGCCGGCGACCTCGGACTGCACGGCGCCCATGACCCGGCCCATGTCCTTCATGCCGGCTGCCCCGGTCCGGGTGATCACGTCGGCGACCAGCGCGGCGAGGTCGGCGTCCTCCAGCTGGGCGGGCAGGTAGGCGGCGACGACGTCGCCCTCGGCGCGCTCCCGGTCGGCCTGCTCCCCGCGTCCGGCGGCGGCGAAGGCGTCGGCCGCCTCTCGGCGCTTCTTCGCCTCCCGGCGGAGCACGGCCTGCACCTCGTCGTCGCTGAGCTCGCGGGCCTGCTTGCCGGCCACCTCCTCCGCGCTGACCGCGGCGAGCACCATCCGGAGGGTCGCGGTGCGCAGCTCGTCGCGGTTCTTCATCGCGGTGGTCAGGTCGGCGCGGAGCTGTTCCTTGAGGTCGGGCACCCGTCCACCCTGGCACGTCGGGTCCCGGCGCGGCGCTGCGTACCCTGGGCTGCCGTGCGCGCGACTCCCGTCCTGGCCTCCCTCGTCACCTCCGGCGCCGCGGGGGTCGCCTACGCCTCCCTGTACGAACGCAACCGGTGGACCCTGCGCCGCTTCGACGTCCCGGTGCTGCCACCGGGGTCGGCGCCGCTGAGCGTGCTGCACCTCTCCGACCTGCACATGACCGCGCCCCAGCGGTCCAAGCAGGAGTGGGTGGCCTCGCTGGCCGAGCTCGAGCCGGACCTGGTGGTGAACACCGGGGACAACCTGGCCGGCGCCGACGCCGTGCCCGGCACGCTGCGCGCGCTGGAGCCGCTGCTGGACCGGCCGGGGGCCTTCGTGCTGGGCAGCAACGACTACTACGCCCCGCGGCCGAAGAACCCGCTGAAGTACTTCAAGCGCGACCACAAGCGGGTGCACGGCGACCCCCTGCCGTGGCGGGACCTCCGCGACGCCATGGCCGGGCGCGGCTGGCTGGACCTCACCAACGCGACGGGCGAGCTGACCGTCGGCGGACGACGGATCGCGTTCGCCGGCGTGGACGACTCGCACATCCGGCGGGACCGCTACGACCGCGTCGCCGGCCCCGCCGACCCGACCGCCGAGCTGCGGATCGGGCTGGCCCACTCCCCCGAGCCGCGGGTGCTCGACCGGTTCGCCGGCGACGGCTACGACCTGCTGCTGTGCGGGCACACCCACGGCGGCCAGCTGCGGGTGCCCTTCTACGGCGCCCTGGTCACCAACTGCGGCATCGACCGCGACCGCGTCCGGTGGCTGCACCGCTGGTCGCAGCCCTCGGCCGCGCACCCGCGCGGGACCTGGCTGCACGTGTCCGCCGGCCTGGGTACGAGCCCCTACGCGCCGGTCCGGTTCGCCTGCCCGCCGGAAGCGACGCTCCTCACCCTGACCGCCCGTCAGACCTGAGGACGGCGTCGGCTAGACTCGACGCGTACCTCGGGGTGTGGCGCAGCTTGGTAGCGCGCGTCGTTCGGGACGACGAGGTCGCAGGTTCAAATCCTGTCACCCCGACCAGAGCTCAGGGGCCGCCGCGAGGCGGCCCCTGAGCCGTTCCCGGGGTTGACCTGCCGGGAACGCGGGCACCGGGGTCGCGATGACCGAGTGGTTGCTCCTGCTCGCCGCCGTGGCGCTGACCGCGCTCACCGGCTTCTTCGTGGCCGCCGAGTTCTCCCTCACCACGGTCGACCGCGGCCGGGCCGAAGAGGCGGCCCGCGCCGGGGACCGCCGCGCCCGGGGTGTGGTCGCCGCCCTGCGGTCGCTGTCCACCCAGCTCTCGGCCGCCCAGCTGGGCATCACGATCACCACGCTGGTCGTCGGCTACCTCGCCGAGCCGGCGCTCGGCCGGCTGCTGCACGGCCCGCTGGAGGCCCTGGGGCTGTCCGGCGGAGTGGTCACCGGGCTCTCCTACGGCCTCGGGCTGGCGCTGGCCACCACGCTCCAGATGCTGCTGGGCGAGCTCGGCCCCAAGAACCTGGCGATCGCCGACCCGATGGCCGTGGCCGGCGCCGTCGCCCCCGGCATGCGGGCGTTCACCGGGGCCGCCGGACCGGTCGTGCACGGCCTGCAACGGGTCGCCAACGCCATCGTGCGGCGGTTCGGCATCGAGCCGCGGGAGGAGCTGGACTCCGCCCGCGACGCCGAGGAACTCGCCGCGGTCGCCCGCCGCTCCGCCGAGGAGGGCGACCTCTCCCCCGTCGCGGCCCGGCTCCTGCAGCGGTCGCTGGCCCTGCGGCAGGGGTACGCCACCGACGTCATGACGCCGCGCACCCGGCTGTGGAGCCTCCCGGCCGGCGCCACCGCGGACGACGTGATCGCGACCGCCGTCGAGTCGGGCAACTCCCGCTTCCCGGTGTACGGCGCCGACCTCGACGACGTCACCGGTGTGGTGCACGTCAAGCACGCCGTCGCCGTCCCGGAGGCCGAGCGCGGCACCCGGACCGCCGGCGAGCTGGCCACGCCCGCGCTCGCCGTCCCCTCGTCCGTGCAGCTCGAGCGGCTGCTCGACCTGCTGCGCGAGCAGGGTCTGCAGATGGCCGTGGTCGTCGACGAGTGGGGGGCCACGCACGGGGTCGTGACCCTCGAGGACATCGTCGAGGAGCTGGTCGGGGAGATCGCCGACGAGACCGACCGCCCCCTGCGCACCCTCCGCCGCCTCGACGACGACACCTGGCTGCTCTCCGGTCTGCTGCGCCCGGACGAGGTGCGCCAGCGCGCCGGGGTCGCGGTGCCCGAGGGCCGCTACGAGACGGTGGCCGGCTTCCTCGCCGAGCGGCTGCAGCGGCTGCCGGAGGTCGGGGACACCGTCGACCTCGAGGGCGCCCGGCTCACCGTGGAGGCCCTCGACGGACGGCGGGTGGCGCGGGTGCGCGCCGAGCGGGTCGTCGTCCCGGCCGCCGAGGAGGTGGCTGCGTGAGCGAGCTTGCGAGCTCACCCGTGGGCACAGCAGCGCCGCGAAGGCGGACGACGAGCGCCAGCGAGGAGTCCGCGTGAGCGACGTCGTCAGCGTGCTGGTCCTGATCGCGCTGCTGTTCGGCAACGCCTTCTTCGTGGCCGCGGAGTTCGCCCTGGTCTCGGCGCGGGTGGACCAGATCGAGCCGCGGGCCGAGGGCGGCTCGGCGCGGGCCCGCCGGACGCTGGCCGCGATGCGCAACGTCTCGCAGATGATGGCCGGCGCGCAGCTGGGCATCACGCTCTGCTCGCTGGGCCTGGGCGCGGTCGGGGAGCCGGCGGTGGCGCACCTGATCGAGGCGCCGATGGCGGCCCTCGGCGTCCCGGAGGGGCTGCTGCACCCCATCGCACTGGTGATCGCCCTGTCGATCGTGACCGTGCTGCACATGGTGCTCGGCGAGATGGTGCCCAAGAACGTCACGATCGCCGGTCCCGACCGCGCCGCCCTCGCGCTCGGGCCCCCGCTGGCCGCCTTCGTGCGGGTGCTGCGGCCGGTGATCTGGTTCTTCAACACCGTGGCCAACGCCTTCGTCCGGCTCTTCGGCGTGCAGCCCACCGACGAGGTGACGGCCAGCTTCGACGAGGCGGAGATCCGCTCCATGGTCACCCGGTCCCGGGAGGAGGGGCTGCTGGGCAGCGAGGTCAGCGAGCTGGCCGCCGGGGCGCTCACCTTCGAGCAGCACACCGTGGAGTCGGTGCTGCTGCCGATGGAGCAGGTGGTGACCGTGCCGCGGTCGGTGACGCCGCGGCAGCTGGAGGCGGTGGTCGCCGAGCACGGGTTCAGCCGCTACCCGGTCCGCGGGGAGGACGGCGAGCTGCTCGGCTACGTGCACGTGAAGGACGTGCTCGGCGTCGATGCGGCGGCCCGCGACCGGCCGGTCGCCGACCGGTCCGTCACCCCGCTGGTGCCCGTGGCGGCCGGGACGGCACTGCCCGACGTGCTCTCCGAGATGCGTGTGCAGGGCGCCCACCTGGGCCGGGTGCAGCAGGACGGCGCGACGGTGGGCGTGGTGGCGCTCGAGGACGTCCTCGAGCGGCTCATCGGCGACGTCCGGGACGCCACCGTCGAGCGCCCGGGGGTCGGCGCGGAGGCGGTTGCGGGCGCCGGGGGGCGGTGACGGCGGCTCCGGGCCCCGGAGCCGCCGTCACCGCGAGCGCGCTCAGCTCCGGGCGAGCCGCGGAGGCAGCACCATGCGCCGACGGTCGACCAGCGGCAGCGCCGCGAGGCCGACGACGGGCAGCAGGGTGAGCTGGACCAGCCCGGCGCCGTCCCACCCGAGACCGGCGACGAGGCGGGCGAACAGCAGCCCGGAGAACGCCGCCGCGACGTAGTAGGTGAGCATGAACAGGCCCGCTCCGCGGCCCACGTGCTCGGGCCGGACGGCGCGCTGCATGGCCGTCGTGCAGTTGGTGAACAGCACGCCGCTGGCGAAGGTCCCCATGAGGAAGGCCAGGACGTACTGCGCGGCCGGGCCGTCGGCGAACCGGTAGGCCAGGAGCGCGGTGATCGACGAGCCGACGAACCCCACCGCGAGCAGGAGGCGCTGGTCGTAGCGGTCGGCCAGCCACCCCACGGGCAGCGCGGTCATCGCCCCGAAGCCGACCAGGGAGACGGCGAGCGCGGCCTGCGGCGGAGCGAAGCCCAGCGCCTCCTGCAGGAAGGTCGGGTACAGCCCCAGGAAGCCGTAGAAGACCAGGCCGGAGACGGCCGAGGCGATGCCGAGGCCCAGCGTGCCGCGGTTGTACGGGGTGGGCGGCACGTGGTCGTAGGAGGTGCGGTCGGCGGTGCCGGCGCGACCGGCGACCGCCTCGCTCATCGCCCGCGGCACGGCCACGGCCAGCACCACGGCCATGACCAGGCCGGCGGCGCCGAAGACGTAGAAGGGCGCCCGCCAACTGTCGGAGGCGGTGGCGAAGGCCTGACCGACCACCGGCCCGAGGAAGACGCCCAGCCCGAACGCCACGCCGATGAAGCCTGCCGCGACGGCACGGCGGTGGAAGAAGAAGGCTCCGATGACCGCGTAGATCGCGGTGGCCTGGACCCCCTCGCCGACGCCGGAGACCAGGCGGTAGACGGCCATGTCGCCGAAGCCCACCGCGAGCGGGATGGCCAACGTCCCCAGCGAGTACACCACGACGCTGACGACCACGATCATCTTCCGCGAGAGCCGGTCCAGCAGGTACCCGGCGGGGATGCCGGTCAGCGCGATGCCCAGGGTGAACCCGGTCGCCAGGAGGCCGGACTGGGCCAGCGAGAACCCGAACTCCTCCCGGATCTGGGGCAGCAGCGGGTAGAAGACCTGCCGGTCCATCGCGTTGAGCATGTACGAGAGGCAGAGGACCGTGAACCCGACGGCGACCGCCGCCGCGGACAGCCCGCCGTCCTGGCGCGGCGCCGCACCGGTCCGCGCGGCCGCGCTCCTCCGAGTGGACTGGGACATGAGCACTCCTGTCGACGCGCCGTGTGTCCGCAGGGCGGACATGCGTCCGGATCCGACGGGGTCCATGGTGTGCGTCACACCGGCGTCGCGTCAACCGTCGTCCTCGGCCCGCCCGGAGGCCGCCGCACCGCAGCCGTCGCGGCCGGGGAAGATGGCCGGGTGAGTGCCGAGCCCGCCGCGACACCCGACCCCACCGCGACCCCCGGGGCTGCTGACCCCCGGTCGGGCGTCCTGACCCCCGATACCCCGCCGCCCTCCGCCACGCCCCTCCCGGCCGAGGTGACCGCCCGCTGGCAGGCCCGCTTCCGGGCGCCGCGGGTGAGCCTGCCCGACTGGGCTCGCGACGCCCCGCAGCGCTGCCTGTACTCCTCCGACGTCAGCGGCGTCGTCGAGCAGTACGCCTGGGACCGGACGACCGACGCCCACCGGCAGGCCACCGACCGGGCCAACGGGACGCTCATCGGCACCCTCAGCCCGGACGGCGAGACCATCTGGTGGTTCGCCGACACCGACGGTGACGAGTTCGGCGTCTGGATGGTGCAGCCCTTCGCCGGCGGGGACGACCGGGTCGCCGTCCCCGAGGTCGGGCCGGCCTACCCGGCGGGGCTGGAGATCGGCCGCTCCGTCGTCGCCCTGGGCCGGTCCACGGACGACGGCTCCGAGCTGTGGATCGCCCCCGCCGGCGGCGCCCCGCGGGTCGTCTACCGGCACGAGGACCCGGCCTCGGTCGACGCCCTCACCCACGACGAGGACCTGCTGGTCGTCTCGCACTCCGAGCACGGCGACCCCCGCTACCCGGCGCTGCGCGTGCTGGGCACCTCCGACGACGCGGTCGTCGCCGAGAAGTGGGACGGCGAGGGCCGCGGGTTGCACGCGCTGGAGTTCGCCCCGCTGCCCGGCGACCGGCGGCTGCTGGTCGGCCACGAGCGCCGCGGCCGCGAGGAGCTGCTCGTCTGGGACGTCGGCAGCGACACCGAGACCGAGATCGTGCTGGACCTCCCCGGCGACGTGACCGCCGGCTGGTACCCCGACGGCTCGGCGCTGCTCGTCGGGCACGACCACGCCGCCCGCAGCGAGCTGTACCGCTACGACCTGGCCACCGGCGCCCTGGAGCGGCTGGACACCCCGACGGGCGTCGTCCGGGGCGCCACCGCCCGCCCGGACGGCACCGTGGAGCTCGCCTGGTCCAACTCCGAGCTGCCGCCGGTGATCCGGCGGGCCGACGGCCCCGTCGTGCTGGCCGCGCCCGGTGAGGCGCCGCCGGAGGCCTACCCGGTGGAGGACCGCTGGGTGCCCGGCCCGGGCGGGGACGTCCACGCGCTGGTGGTGCGCCCGGCCGGCCCGGCCCCGTACGCCACGGCCTTCCTCGTGCACGGCGGCCCGGAGGCGGCCGACGACGACTCCTACCGGGCGCGCCGCGCGGCCTACGTCGACGCCGGGTACGCCGTCGTGCACGTCAACTACCGCGGGTCCACCGGCTACGGCAGCGCCTGGCGGGACGCGCTGACCGGCCGGCCCGGGCTCACCGAGCTCGAGGACGTCGCCGCGGTGTACGACGCCCTCGTCGAGGAGGGGTTCGTCGACCCGTCCCGGGCGCTGCTCACCGGCGGCTCGTGGGGCGGCTTCCTGACCCTGCTCGGGCTCGGCACCCAGCCGGAGCGATGGGCGGCCGGCATCGCCGAGGTGCCGGTGGCCGACTACCTGGCCGCCTACGAGGACGAGATGGAGGGGCTGCGGGCCTACGACCGGGCACTCTTCGGCGGGTCACCGGACGAGGTGCGGAACGTGTACGTGCGCTCCTCGCCGATCACCTACGTGGACGCGGTCCGCGCGCCGGTGCTCGTGGTGGCCGGCGCGAACGACCCGCGCTGCCCGATCCGGCAGATCGAGAACTACCTGGGCGAGCTGGCGCGCCTGGACAAGCCGCACGAGGTGTACCGGTTCGACGCGGGGCACGGCTCCCTGGTCATCGAGGAGACCATCCGCCAGGTCGAGGTCGCGCTGAGCTTCGCCCTGCGCAACGTGCAGCCGTAGGACGACCGCCGCTCCCCCGATGATCATGGCGCCGTGACCACCGATCCGGTCCGGGAGTGGTCACGGCGCCATGATCGCCGGGTCGAGCGGGCTCAGCGCTGCGCGGCGATCAATTCCGCGATCTGGACGGTGTTGAGGGCGGCGCCCTTGCGCAGGTTGTCGTTGCTCACGAACAGCGCCAGCCCGCGGCCGCCGTCGACGCCCGGGTCCTGCCGGATGCGGCCGACGTAGCTGGGGTCCTGCCCGGCGGCCTGCTGCGGGTTCGGCACCGCGCTGAGCTCGACCCCGGGCGCGCCGGTCAGCAGCTCGGTGGCCCGCTCGACCGACAGCGGCCGGGCGAACTCGACGTTGAGCGACAGCGAGTGCCCGGTGAAGACGGGCACCCGCACGCAGGTCCCCGACACCCGCAGCTCCGGGATCTCGAGGATCTTGCGGCTCTCGTTGCGGAGCTTCTGCTCCTCGTCGGTCTCGGACGAGCCGTCGTCCACCAGCGAGCCGGCCATCGGCAGCACGTTGAACGCGATCGGCCGCACGTACTTGACCGGCTCCGGGAAGGTCACCGCCGAGCCGTCGTGGGTGAGCTCGACGGCCTTGTCGACGACCGCCTTGACCTGGGTGTCGAGCTCCTCGACCCCGGCCAGGCCGCTGCCGGACACCGCCTGGTAGGTGCTGGCCACGATGCGCACCAGCTCCGCCTCGTCGTGCAGCGGCTTGAGCACCGGCATCGCGGCCATCGTGGTGCAGTTCGGGTTGGCGATGATGCCCTTGCGCATCTCGGCCAGGGCGTGCGGGTTGACCTCGGCGACGATCAGCGGGACGTCGGGGTCGCGCCGCCAGGCGGAGCTGTTGTCGATGACCGTGACGCCCGCCTCGGCGAACCGCGGTGCCTGCACCCGGGAGGTGGTGGCCCCGGCGGAGAAGAGCGCCACGTCCAGGCCCGAGGGGTCGGCGGTGGCAGCGTCCTCGACGGTGATCTCGCCGTCACCCCACGGCAGCGTGCTGCCGGCGGAGCGGGCGGAGGCGAAGAACCGCAGCTCGCTGATGGGGAAGTCCCGCTCGGCGAGGATCTGCCGCATGACGCCGCCGACCTGGCCGGTGGCGCCGACGACGCCGACCCGCAGACCGTCGTCCTTGCTGAAGAGGCTCATCGTCCGGTCCCTCCGTAGACGACCGCCTCGGCTTCGTCGGTGCCGAGGTCGAAGGCGTCGTGCACCGCGCGGACGGCGAGGTCGACGTCGGTGTCACGGCACACCACGGAGATGCGGATCTCCGAGGTGCTGATCAGCTCGAGGTTGACGCCGGCGTCGGCGAGCGCGCCGAAGAACCGCGCCGAGACGCCGGGGTGCGAGCGCATGCCCGCGCCGACCAGCGAGACCTTGCCGATGTGCTGGTCGAACCGGGTGTCGGTGTACCCCACGGTGTGCTTGACCCGCTCCAGCGCCGCGAGCGCGGCCGGGCCGTCGCTCTTCGGCAGCGTGAAGGAGATGTCGGCGAGCTTGCTGGCCTCGGCCGACACGTTCTGCACGATCATGTCGATGTTGATCTCGGCGTCGGCGAGCACGCGGAAGATCTGGGCGGCCTCGCCCGGCCGGTCGGGCACCCCGTAGACGGTGATCTTGCCCTCGGAGCGGTCGTGCGCGACGCCGGTGATGATGGCCTGTTCCACGCTGAGGTCCTCCATCGAGCCGGTCACGATCGTGCCGGGGAGCTGGGAGTAGGAGCTGCGGACGTGCACCGGGATGCCGTAGCGGCGGGCGTACTCGACGCAGCGGAGCATGAGCACCTTCGCCCCGGAGGCGGCGAGCTCGAGCATCTCCTCGTACGTCACGGTGTCCAGCCGCTTGGCGTTCGGGACGATCCGCGGGTCGGCGGTGAAGACGCCGTCGACGTCGGTGTAGATCTCGCAGACGTCGGCCCGCAGCGCGGCGGCGACCGCCACCGCGGTGGTGTCGGACCCGCCGCGGCCGAGGGTGGTGACGTCCTTGGTGTCCTGGCTGACGCCCTGGAACCCGGCCACGATGACGACCGACCCCTCGTCGAGGGCCTCGCGCAGCCGGCCGGGGGTCACGTCGATGATCCGCGCCTTGCCGTGGGTGGAGGTGGTGATCACCCCCGCCTGGGAACCGGTGAACGACCGCGCCTCGTACCCGTGGGTGCTGATCGCGATGGCCAGCAGGGCCATGGAGATGCGCTCCCCGGCGGTGAGCAGCATGTCCAGCTCGCGGCCGGGCGGGTCGTCGGTGATCTGCGCTGCCTGGTCGAGCAGCTCGTCGGTGGTGTCACCCATCGCGGAGACCACGACGACGACGTCGTTGCCGTCCTTCTTGGCCGCCACGATGCGCTCGGCGACGCGCTTGATGTGCGCGGCGGAGGCGACGGAGGAGCCGCCGTACTTCTGGACGACGAGGGCCACGGGTCCACAGGCTACCGACGTCCCCCGTGCGGTCCGTGGTTGCGTCCCCTTGAGCGGGACGATGTGATCACCAGGTGGACGATCCGGAGCGCTGGCTGCTGACCGCCGAGGAGCGCGGCAACCCGGCCACGCGCCTGCCCGCCTACACCGAGGGCAACCTCGCGGTGCCGCTGGTGCACGGCGCCACGTACTTCGACCGGCTCGTCGAGTGCGTGGAGGCCCTCGACGAGGGCGACCACCTGTTCTTCACCGACTGGCGGGGCGACCCCGACGAGCAGCTGCGCCCCGGCGGCCCGACCGTCGCCCAGCTGTTCACCGACGCGGTGCGCCGCGGGGTGACCGTGCGCGGCCTGGTGTGGCGCTCGCACATGGACCGGATGTCGTTCAGCAAGGAGGAGAACCGGGCGCTCGACGCGGAGATCGAGCACGGCGGCGGCGAGGTGATCCTCGACCAACGGGTGCGCCGCGGCGGCAGCCACCACCAGAAGTTCGTCGTCCTGCGGCACGACCAGGACCCGACCCAGGACGTCGCGTTCGTCGGCGGGATCGACCTGTGCCACTCGCGCCGGGACGACGCCGCGCACGCCGGCGACCCGCAGCCGCTGGCGATGTCCGACGCGTACGGGCCGAACCCGCCGTGGCACGACGTCCAGCTCATGCTGCGCGGGCCGGCGGTCGGCGTGCTCGACACGGTGTTCCGCGAGCGCTGGGACGACCCCACCAACCCCGACGTCGACCACCCGATCGCCTGGGTGCGCGACAAGCTGCACCACGCCCGGCTGAAGGGCGACCCGCTGCCGCCGCAGCTGCCGCCACCTCCGCCGTGCGGGCCGATGCTGGTGCAGAACCTGCGCACCTACCCGGCGATCCGGCCCCCCTACGACTTCGCGCCCGTCGGCGAGCGCTCGGTGGCGCGGGGCTACTCGAAGGCCATCAAGCGGGCGCGGCGGCTGGTCTACCTCGAGGACCAGTACATGTGGTCGGCCGACATCGCCCGCCTGTTCGCCCGGGCGCTGGCCGAGAACCCGCGACTGCACCTGGTGGTCATCGTGCCGCGGGTGCCCGACCAGGACGGCGCGGTGGCCCAGCGGTCGCAGTACGTCGGCCGCTGGCAGGCGCTGGAGATGTGCCGGAGGGCCGGCCGCAACCGGGTGCACGTGTTCGACGTGGAGAACCACCAGGGCACGCCGGTCTACGTGCACGCGAAGGTCTGCGTCGTCGACGACGTGTGGGCCAGCGTCGGCAGCGACAACTTCAACCGCCGCTCGTGGACCCACGACAGCGAGCTCTCCTCGGCCGTCCTCGACACCACGCGGGACCCCCGCGAGCCGCGCGACCCGGCCGGCACGGGGGACGGCGCCCGGACCTTCGCCCGCGACCTGCGCCTGGAACTGGCCCGCGAGCACCTGGACCGCGCGGTCGACGGCAGCGAGGACGGCGACCTGCTCGACCCCGACGCGTTCGTGGCGGCGCTGGAGTCCTCCGCGGCGGCGCTGGACGCCTGGTACGAGGACGGCCGGCGCGGCCCTCGGCCCCCGGGACGGCTGCGGCAGCACCACACCGAGCGGCTGTCGCTGCCGGCCCGGCTGCTGACCACCCCCGTCTACCGCGTCGTAGACGACCCCGACGGCCGCCCCTGGCGGATGCGCCTGGCGAAGCGCTTCTAGGCCAAGCACTTCTAGGCCAGGCCGCCCTCGACTGCCGCCCCCGTCGCGGAGGGATGCCGCCCTCCACGCACCCCGCGGAGCCGACGCCGGGCCCGCGCCGACCACCTGGTTCCAGGAAGGTCGTGCTCTGCGTGCCTGTCGCAGGCAGAGCACGAAGCCGCGCCTCCCAGGTGAACCCCCGTGAGGCTCGTGCTCTGCGTCCTCGTCGCACGCAGCGCACGAAGCGGTGCTTCCGATGGGGGCCTCCGGGAAGGTCGTGCTCTGCGTACCCGAGGCACGCACAGCACGACCTTCCCGGAACCAACACCACCGCAGGGGGTTCGAGGCCCGTCCACAACCTCGACGGCCATCCACATGCAGCCCGTCGAGCACCCCAGCGCGGTCGCTGAAGCGCCACGGTGACGATGTGTCCGAGCTCGACCTCCCGGGGACGCTGCGGCGCATCCGCAGGCAGGCAGACCTCTCGCAGCGTGAACTGGCCGCCGCGTGCGGGGTGTCCGCCTCCGTGATCTCCCACGCCGAGGCCGGCCGTCGCGGCTTGCCAACGGAGTTGTTGGTGCGCGCCGCCGCGCTCGCCGGACTCCGCTTGGCGCTGGTCGACGAGCACGGCCGCGAGGTGCCGGGCATGGACCCCGGCGCCGTCCGGGACAAGAGCGGCCGGCTGTACCCGGCCCACCTCGACACCCGCTACTCCGACGAGGGCTGGTGGCACGACGAGCACCGGTACAGCCGCGAGCGGGTCTGGTACACGTTCGACCGCGACCGGCGCCGGCGCGACGCCGTCCGGCGCCACACCGGCACGCCCGACGACCACCAGCTCCCCCGGGCCGGCGACGCGCCGTCGGCCCGCGCCGAGGCAGGCCGCCTGGCGCGGTGGCAGGCGCGGGAGGCCGAGCGGCGACGGCGGTTCGAGGCCGGCGAGCTGAGCCGCATCGACGTGCGCTTCGACTGCACCTGCCCACCCCGGTGCGACGAGCTCGACGACGGCACCGGCAGCCCCGTGCACGCGCCCGACTGCCCGTGTGGCTGCGACCTCGCCTGACGCGCTGCTACCGTGGGGGTGTGCGCGGCAGCCTCCTGCTTACCCGCCGCGGCGAGGCCCTCTCCTAGGTCGGCCCCCTCGCCGCGGAGACCTGCCGTGACCGGAAGCGTCCCCGGCGCCTGCTGACCGCCCCACCGGAGCTGAGTCCAGCCCGCGCCAGAGGAGCGAACCCCTGTGAGCAGGAACATGAGCGAGAACCACCCGCACGTCCGGCACGCCCAGCAGCCGTCCGGGATGCCGATCCACCGCTACGCGCCCTTCACCCCGATCGTGCTGCCCGACCGCACCTGGCCGGACACCGTCACCACGACGGCGCCCCGCTGGTGCGCCGTCGACCTGCGGGACGGAAACCAGGCGCTGATCGACCCGATGACCCCCGACCGCAAGCGGCGGATGTTCGAGCTGCTGGTCCGGATGGGCTACAAGGAGATCGAGGTCGGCTTCCCGGCGGCCAGCCAGACCGACTTCGACTTCGTCCGTCAGCTCATCGAGGACGACCTGGTACCCGACGACGTCACCATCCAGGTGCTGACCCAGGCCCGCGACGAGCTGATCGAGCGCACCTACGAGTCCCTGCGCGGCGCCAAGCAGGCGATCGTGCACCTGTACAACTCCACCTCCACCCTGCAGCGCCGGGTGGTGTTCAACTCCGACCGGGCCGGGATCGTCGACATCGCCGTCCACGGCGCCCAGCTGGTCCGCAAGCTGGCCGAGCAGCTGTCGGGCACGGAGGTGTTCTTCGAGTACTCGCCGGAGTCCTTCACCGGCACCGAGCTGGACTTCGCCGTCGAGGTCTGCAACGCGGTCACCGACGTGTGGGAGCCCACCCCCGACCGGCCGACGATCATCAACCTGCCGGCCACGGTCGAGATGGCCGAGCCGACGGTCTACGCCGACCAGATCGAGTGGATGCACCGCAACCTGGGCCGCCGCGACGCCGTCGTCCTCAGCCTGCACCCGCACAACGACCGGGGCACCGCCGTCGCCGCCGCCGAGCTGGGCTACCGGGCCGGCGCCGACCGCATCGAGGGCTGCCTGTTCGGCAACGGGGAGCGGACCGGCAACGTCGACCTGGTCACCCTGGGGCTGAACTTGTTCAGCCAGGGCATCGACCCGCAGATCGACTTCTCCGACATCGACGAGATCCGCCGCACCGTCGAGTACTGCAACCAGATCGGCGTGCACGAGCGGCACCCCTACGGCGGCGACCTGGTCTACACCGCCTTCTCCGGGTCCCACCAGGACGCCATCAACAAGGGGTTCAAGGCCCTGGAGGCCGACGCCCGGGCGGCCGAGAAGCCGGTCGAGGACATGCCCTGGGCCGTGCCGTACCTGCCGATCGACCCCAAGGACGTCGGCCGCAGCTACGAGGCCGTGATCCGGGTGAACAGCCAGTCCGGCAAGGGCGGCGTCGCCTACATCATGAAGACCGAGAACCACCTGGACCTGCCGCGCCGGCTGCAGATCGAGTTCAGCTCGGTCGTCCAGCGGCACACCGACGACGAGGGCGGCGAGGTCACCGCCGCGCAGATGTGGTCGGCGTTCTCCAACGAGTACCTGCCCGACCCGGACGCCCCGTGGGGCCGCTTCTCGCTGGCCGGCCACACCCACCGGGCGCACGGCGCCTCCCTGGACGAGATGTCGGTCGAACTGGTCGACAACGGCGTCCCGGTCACGGTCGAGGGCCGCGGCAACGGGCCGATCGCGGCGTTCGTCGACGCGCTGCGCAGCCTGGACGTCGACGTCCGGGTGCTGGACTACGCCGAGCACGCCATGAGCGCCGGCGGTGACGCGCAGGCCGCCGCCTACGTCGAGTGCGCGGTGGGCGAGCGGGTGTTGTGGGGCGTCGGCATCGACCCGAACATCGTCACCGCGTCGCTGCGCGCGGTCGTCTCTGCAGTGAACCGGGCTCAGCGGTAGCAGAAGGACCCCTCCGCCCCCACCCCTCGCGCGCTCGGGGTGGGACCCTGCGGAGGGGCCAGCAGGTGCCACCTGCCAGCCCAGCCACGGGAGGCCGGTCCGATGTCGCAGCTCACGCCCTACCTCGTCGTACGGGACGCCCGCGCGGCGGTGAACTGGTACGCCGAGGCGCTCGGTGCCCGCCTCGTCGGGGATCCCCACGTCACCGACGACGACCGCATCGGCCACGCCGAGCTCGACGTCGGCGGGTGCACGGTCTACCTCGCCGACGAGCACCCCGAACTGGGCCTCATCGGGCCGGAGCAGGGCCGGGTCAGCGTCAGCCTCCACCTGGCCGTCGGGGACGCCGACGCCGCCGTGGCGCGCGCTGCCGCGGCCGGCGCCACGGTCGAGCGGGAACCGGCCGACGCCCCGTACGGCCGCACCGGCGTCGTCGTCGACCCGTTCGGCCACCGGTGGATGCTGCAGACCCCCGCCGGGGCACCGGCCGCCTCCCGGCCCCCGGTGCACTGCGGGGACACCGTGTACCTCACCCTGCGGGTGCCGGACGGCGCCCGTGCCCGGGACTTCTACGAGGCCGTGCTGGACTGGTCCATGAGCCCCGGGCGGGTCGAGGACGGCTGGGAGGACCAGTCGGTGACCCCGACGGTCGGCGTCGCCGGCGGCGCGACCCACGACCTCGGGGCCGTGCCGATGTACGCGGTCGACGACATCGAGGTCGCCGTCGCCGCGGTGCGCACCGCCGGCGGGCAGGCCGGGGAGATCGAGCGGCAGCCCTTCGGCCTGTCCGCGTACTGCCGGGACGACCAGGGCCTGCCGTTCTGGCTCGGCCAGCTGGGCTAGCCGGTCAGCCGCCCGGGACCGACTCGGGCGGTGCGTCGCCGGGTTCGTCCCCGCGGTACAGCCGGTCCTGGTGACCGCCGGCGCCGAGCTCGTCCACCAGCAGCAGGTCGCGGCGGACGTGCCGGCGCCGGTAGGCCACCCGGCTGATCATGTGCGCGCTGACCGGCGCGGTGATCAGCTGGAACGCGGCCACCAGCAGCAGCATCCAGGTCGCCGACCAGCCCGAGAGCCGGATGGCGGCACCCACCATGACGAGCAGCACGCCGAGCACCTGGGGCTTGGTGCCGGCGTGCATCCGGGAGAGCACGTCGGGGAAGCGCAGCAGGCCCAGGCCCGCGGTCAGGCAGAGGAACGCCCCCGTCAGCAGGCAGGCCATCGCCACGACGTCGGCCAGGCCGCTCATGACTGCCCCTCCCGTTCCTCGGCCGCGACGGGCAGGCCGAGGTCGCGGGCGTCGTCGGTGCGGGCCCGGACGAGCATCCCGCCGACGTAGCGGGCGATCGACACCGTGCCGACGAACGCCAGCAGCGACACCACCACCAGCACCGGGACGACGCTGGCGTTGCGCTCCAGCGCGGCGTAGACCGCCAGCCCCGCCGAGATGATCACCAGCAGGGTGTCGGTGGCGACCACCCGGTCGAGCAGCGAGGGGCCGCGGGCCAGCCGCACCAGGGTCAGCGCCGCGCCGGCACCGATCAGGCCGTAGAGGAGGTAGTCGACGATCACGGCGTCCGCCTCCCGGCCGGCCGGCGCTCGGGCTGGTGGGGGTCGGCGTCCAGCGCGGCGACGTCGGCGGCCGAGCCGAACGCCCTGACCATCCGGTCCTCGGTGGCCAGCACCCGCTCCTTCTCCCGCGCCACCGCGTCGAGGTCGCGCACGCCCAGCAGGTGCAGGGTGATCAGCTTCTGCTCCCGGTCGAGGTCCAGGACGATCGACCCGGGCACGAGGGACAGCGACTCCGCCACCATCGCCAGCAGCAGGTCGGAGTCGGTGCGCAGCTGGACCTGCACGATGGCCGACCGCTCCGCGCCGCCGGGCCGCAGGGTCAGCCAGGCGACCTGCGCGGCGGACACCACCAGGTCGGTGGTGAAACCGCCCAGGAAGGCCAGCAGCGGCAGCGGCCGCAGCCGCACGCCGCCGACCACGTGCGGCAGCGGCAGGAACACGGTGACCACCAGCGCCACGACGACGCCCGAGACCACGTTGGCCCACGACCAGGTGCCCCACAGCAGGATCCAGACCAGCACGAGCCAGGCCAGCAGCGGGACCTGGTGCCGCAGCCGGGTGACCGCGGGCTCGACCGTCACGGCTGCCCCCCGTCGTCGGCCGACGCCGGGCCGAAGACCGCCGAGATGTAAGGCGTGCGGTCCAGCAGGTCGACCGACGCCCGCTCGGCCACGCCGTACAGCGGCCCGGCCAGGCCGGTGAGGGCCACGGTGACCGCGACCAGGGCCGCGGTCGCCGCCACCATCGTCACCGGGAGCGGCCGCAGTGCCCGGACCCCCGCCGCCGGCGGCGGCAGGTCGGGCTCGGCCGCCGTCGCCACCGCGGTGTGCCGCGCCCACGCGTCCTGCAGCGCCGTGCGCGGCGGGCCGTCCGGGCTCCCGTCCGACCGGCCTCCGTCCGAGGCGGCGCGGCCCGGCCCGCCGTCGGCGGCCGGCGCGCCGCCGTCGGGCCCGGCGGCCGCGGCGGCCGCGGCCGCGGTGTCGTCGGCCGGTGCCTGCGTGGGGGACCGCCAGAACGCGCGGGTCCACACGCGGGCGATGGCGAGCAGCGTCAGCAGGCTGGTGACGACCCCGCCGGCGACCAGGGTCAGCGCGAGCCCCCCGCCCTCGGCGACGCCGGCCTGGAGCAGGCCGAGCTTGCCGATGAAGCCCGACAGCGGCGGGATGCCGGCCAGGTTCATCGCCGGCACGAAGAACAGGACGGCCAGCAGGGGCGAGCGCCGGGCCAGGCCGCCGAGCCGGTTCACCGACGTCGTCCCGCCCTGCCGCTCAACCAGCCCGGCGACGAGGAACAGCGTCGTCTGGATGGCGATGTGGTGGGCCACGTAGAAGATCGCGCCGGCCAGCCCGGCCGCCGTCCCCAGGGCGATGCCGAACACCATGTAGCCGATGTGGCTGACCAGGGTGAACGACAGCAGCCGCCGCAGGTCGGTCTGCGCGACCGCGCCGAGGATGCCGATGAGCATGGTGGCCAGGGCGGCCCACATGAGCAGGTCGTCGAGCGCGCCGCCGGGGAACAGCAGGGTCTGCGTGCGGATGATCGCGTAGACGCCGACCTTGGTGAGCAGCCCGGCGAAGACCGCGGTGACCGGCGCCGGCGCGGTCGGGTAGCTGTCGGGCAGCCAGGCCGACAGGGGGAACACCGCGGCCTTGATGCAGAAGGCGATGAGCAGCATCGACTGGAGCAGCACCTGGGTGCCCTCCGGCAGCTCACCGAGGCGCAGCGCGAGGTCGGCCATGTTCACCGTGCCGGTCGCGGCGTAGACCAGCCCGATGGCGGCCAGGAAGACCAGCGAGCTGGTCAGGCTGACGATGACGTAGGTGATGCCGCCGCGGATCCGCGGCGCGGTGCCGCCGAGGGTCAGCAGCACGTACGAGGCCATGAGCAGGATCTCGAAGCCGACGTAGAGGTTGAACAGGTCGCCGGCGAGGAAGGCGTTGCTCACGCCCGCCACGAGCACCAGGAACGTCGGGTGGAAGATCGACAGCGGCGTCTCCTCCGATCCGTCGGCGGCGCCCTGGCCGACGGCGAAGACGAGCACGCCGAGGGTGACGGTGGACGCCACGACCAGCATCAGCGCCGAGAGCCGGTCCACCACGAGCACGATGCCCAGTGGCACCGGCCAGCCCCCGACGGCGACCGAGGTGGCCCCCTCGGCGTCGGCCACGACCAGCAGGGTCACCGAGACCGCGAGCACCGCGGTGAGGACGGCGAGGCTGACCAGCCGCTGGAACCGCGGGTGCCCGGACACGAGCAGGGTGGTGGCGGCCCCGAGCAGCGGGAGCAGGACCGGCAGCGGCGCGAGGACGCCGGTCATCGCGCCCCCGCCGGCAGGTCGACGTCGTCGGCCGGGGTGCCCCGGCGCTCGTCGTGCAGGCTGTCCGCGTGCCCAGCGATGCGGTCGTCCGGGGCGAGGTCGTCGGGGTCGAGCTCGTCGGCGTCGGTGCCCGACCGCGCGGCGACCCGGCGGTCCTCCTCGTCGGTCCCCACGACCTCCTGGTGCACCAGCCGCCAGGACCGGTGGATCATCGCGAGCACGAACGCCGAGACGCCGAAGGTGATCACGATGGCGGTGAGGATGAGCGCCTGCGGCAGCGGGTCGTTCATGTCCTGCGGCTCGGAGTAGCCCAGGATCGGCGCCAGCCCCGCGGGACCGCCCGTGGACAGCAGCAGCAGGTTGGTGGCGTTGCCGAGCAGCAGGAAGCCCAGCAGGACGCGGGTGAGGCTGCGGTCGAGCAGCAGGTACACGCCCGCGGCGTAGAGGCCACCGATGATCACCGGCAGCACGATCGTCGGGGTCATCGGACCACCACCTCTCCGGGGCCGAGCTCGATCGGGTCGTCCTCGTCCTCCTGGCGGTCCAGCTCCGCGCCCAGGCTGCGCAGCACGTCGAGGACCAGCCCGACGACGATCAGGTAGACGCCGGTGTCGAAGAACAGCGAGGTCACGAGCTTCACGTGGCCCAGCACCGGCAGGTCGGTCTCGAGGATCGCCGTCTGCAGCACGTCGGCGCCGAGCAGCAGCCCCGCGGCGCCGGTGCCCGCGGCGAGCAGCAGGCCGGTGCCCAGCAGCAGACCGGGGGCCACCGGCGCGGCCTCGCCCAGTTCGTAGCGTCCGCCGGCCAGGTAGCGCAGGACGAGGGCCAGCCCGGCGACCAGCCCCCCGGCGAACCCCCCGCCGGGCTCGTTGTGGCCGGAGAAGAGCAGGTAGACCGAGAAGACCGTGATCGTGTGGAACAGGATCCGGGTCACGACCTCCAGCACCACCGAGCGGCGGGCCGGGTCGAGGGTGGCCGTGGCGGCCAGCCAGCGGTTGCGGGGCGCCCGGCCACCGGTCGGACGGCGCCGCGTCAGCGCGCTGCGGTCGATCCGCTCCACCCCACCGGTGCGGCCGCGCAGGAACACCAGGCTGGCCACGCCGGTGGCGGCGACGACCAGCAGCGAGATCTCACCGAGGGTGTCCCAGGCGCGGATGTCGACCAGCGTCACGTTGACGACGTTCTTGCCGCCGCCGAAGTCGTAGGCCTGCTCCGGGTAGTCCGCCGAGACCGGGGTCGCGGTGCGCACGGCCAGGGCGACGCCGCCGACCACGGCCATGAACGCGCCGACGGCCACCGCGACCAGCCCGCGGACGGCGCGCTCCCGCGGCCGGTGGCGCTCGCTGATGTCCTTGGGCAGCTTGCGCAGCACGAGGACGAAGACGACGAGGGTGAGCGTCTCGACGAGGAACTGGGTGAGCGCCAGGTCGGGGGCGCCCTGCAGCGCGAAGAGGACGCCGACGCCGTAGCCGGTGACCCCGACGACCAGCACCGCCGACAGCCGCTGTCGGATGCGCAGCGCCAGCACCGCGGCGGTGATGACGACGACGCCGACCAGCGCCTGCACCGGGGTGTCCCAGGCGCGCCACTCCCCCGGCCACGGCGCCCGGGTGAGCAGCAGCGTGCCGGGCACGGCGAGCACCGCGACCAGGATCGTGCCGAGGTAAGCGGGCAGCGAGCCGCGCTGGGTGGTGCCGGTGACCAGCACCGACAGCCGGTCCAGGCCCTGGATGACGTTCCAGTAGCCCTCGTCGGCCGACGCCCCCACGGCCACCCGCCGCTGCAGCCGGGACACCCGGGCGCGGACGGCGAACAGCGCCAGGCCGCCGGCGAGGGTCAGCGCGGACAGCCCGAGGGCCGGCTGCCAGCCGTGCCACAGCGCGAGGTGCTCCGCCTCGGGGCCGAGCAGCGGCAGCGTCTCGGCGTACCCCGCGACCAGGGGCTCGAGCAGCGGGCTGGCCGGCCCGGCGACCAGCCCGGTCAGCGCGAGGACCGCCGGCGCGGCGAGGAACAGCGGGCCGGGCGGGTGCGCCGGCTCGGTGTCGTCGACGCCGGGCTTGCGGGCGAACGCGCCCCACAGGAAGCGGGCCGTGTAGGCCACGGTGAGCACCGAGCCGAGGACCAGCCCCGTGAGGACGACGACCGCGGCGGTCCGGTTCGGCAGGCCGACGTCCCACAGCGCGGTGAACGCCGCCTCCTTGCCGACGAACCCGAGCAGCGGCGGCAGCCCGGCCATCGACGCGCCGGCCAGCCCGCCGGTCACGGCCAGCACCGGCAACCGCCGGCCCAGCCCGGACAGCTCGCGCAGGTCTCGGGTCCCGGTGGCGTGGTCGATGACGCCGACGGTGAGGAACAGGGTGGACTTGAACAGCGCGTGCGCCATGGTCATGACCAACCCGGCGGCGGCGAGCTCGTAGCTGCCGCCGCCGACGAGCGTCATGAGGAAGCCCAGCTGGCTGACCGTGCCGAAGGCGAGCAGGAGCTTGAGGTCGTTCTGTCGCAGCGCCCGGTAGCCGCCGACGAGCATCGTGGCCACACCTAGGCCGAGCACGAGCGGCCGCCACCCCGGGACGTCGGCGAAGCCCGGTGCCAGCCGCGCGACGAGGTAGATGCCGGCCTTCACCATCGCGGCGGCGTGCAGGTAGGCGCTGACCGGTGTGGGGGCCTCCATGGCCGCGGGCAGCCAGAAGTGGAACGGCACCATCGCCGACTTGGTCACCGCGCCGGCCAGCAGCAGGACCGTGCCGGCGACCATCGCCGGGCCGGTGCCGGGGTTCGCGACGACCTCCGAGAGCAGGAACGAGCCGCTGGCCTGGCCGACCATGATCAGGCCGACGAGCATCGCGAGGCCGCCGGCGGTGGTGAGGACCAGCGCCTGCGACGCCGCCCGTCGCGCGGCCAGCCGTCGTCCCGACCCGCCGATCAGCAGGAACGAGAAGACGGTGGTGAGCTCCCAGAAGACGTAGAGCAGGAGCAGGTCGTCGGCGAGGACCAGGCCCAGCATCGACCCGGCGAAGGCGGTGAGGCACCCGGCGAACCGGCCGGTGCCCTCGTCGTCCGGCCCGAAGTAGCGGGCGCAGTAGAGCAGGACCAGGGCGCCGACGCCGGTGACCAGCGCGGCGAAGGCCAGCGCGAGGGCATCCAGCCGCAGCGCGACGTCGAGGTCGAGGGCCGGGATCCACGGCACGGTCTCGCGGACCTCGTCACCGGCGAGGACGGCGCGCAGCTGCAGCAGCGTCCAGCCGAACGCGGCGGCGGGCACCAGCGCGAGGACGAGGAAGGCCTGCCGCCCCCACCACCGCACGAGGACGGGCGCCAGCAGCGCAGCCAGCAGGTGGAGGAGCAGCAGAACGAGCATGTGTCTCCGGGAGTCGATGGGCGGCTCGGGGACACCAGTGACGTCGGTCGACGACGGCCGGCGGTGACCAGAAGTCTACCCGTCAGGGCGTTTCGGCCCGGCCCCGCTGCAGGGGCCCGCCGCGAGCGTGCGAGCGGTGGGAGGCAGCGGGGTCCTTCTACTACCCGTCAGGGCGTTTCGGCCCGGCCCCGCTGCAGGGGCCCGCCGCGAGCGTGCGAGCGGTGGGAGACAGCGGGGTCCTTCCCTTACCCGCCAGGCGTGACCAGGCCGCTCTCGTAGGCGAACGCGACGGCCTGCACCCTGTCCCGCAGGCCCAGCTTGAGCAGTACCCGGCTCACGTGCGTCTTGACCGTGGCCTCGCCCAGGTAGAGCCGCGCGGCGATCTCGGCGTTGGACAACCCGGCCGCGACCAGGGCGAGGACGTCGGTCTCCCGCTCGGTCAGCTGCGCCAGCGCCCCTGCCCGCGCGGGGTCGGGCGCCGGTGCCGCAGCGAAGGACTCGATCACCCGCAGCGTCACGGCCGGGTCGAGCAGCCCGTGCCCGGCCGCCACGGTCCGGACGGCGGCCACCAGGTCCTCCGGCGGGGCCACCTTGAGCAGGAAGCCGCTGACCCCGGCGCGCAGCGCGGCGGCGACGTACTCGTCCTCGTCGAACGTCGTGAGGACGACGACCCGCGTCGGCAGGTCCGCGGCGACGATGCGCCGCCCGGCCTCCAGCCCGTCCATCCCGGGCATCCGCACGTCGAGCAGGACGACGTCCGGCCGGGTGTCGGTGACCACCTGCACCCCGGCCGCGCCGTCGGCCGCCTCGCCGACCACCTCGATGTCCGGCTCGGCGGCGAGCACCATGCGCAGCCCGGTGCGCACCATCGCCTGGTCGTCGACCAGCACCACCCGGATGGTCACGCGGGCACCTCCGCGGGCGCCGGACGCTCGGCCGGGAGCGGGAAGGACGCGCGCACCCGGTAGCCACCACCGCGGACCGGGCCCACCTCCAGCCGGCCGCCGACGACGGAGACCCGCTCGCGCATGTGCAGCTGGCCGTGCCCGCCGGTGCCGGGCACCGGCGGGGGCGTCGCCACCCGGGCCCGCCCGTCGTCGGTGACGATCACCGTGACCCGGTCGGCCGCGTGGTCGACGGTCACCCGGGTGGCCGCGGCCCCCGCGTGCCGGACGACGTTGGACAGCGCCTCCTGCACCACGCGCACCGCCGAGACGTCGACCAGCTGCGGCAGCTCCACCGGGTCGCCGGTGACCGTCAGCTCGATCGGCATGCCGCCGGTCCGCAGCTCGTCGAGGACCGCGTCGAGCCGGGACAGCGAGGGCAGCGGCGCCGGCCCGGCAGCACCCTCCCCACCGGCCCCCTCGCGAAGGATGCCGACGACGCGGCGCATCTCGTCGACCGAGTCGCGGCCCAGCTTCTCCAGGCCACGCAGCACCTCCTGCGCCTCGGGGTGGTCGGGCAGCAGCCGGCGCAGCCCGCCCATCTGGAGCACCATCACGCTCACCGCGTGGGCGACCGAGTCGTGCACCTCGCGGGCGATGCGGGCGCGCTCGGCGGTGGTGGCCGCCGCGGCGACCGTCTCCTGCTGCTCGGCCAGCCGGGCGGCGAGCACCTGCAGCTCGTGCGCGCGCCGCCGGGACTGGGCCACCAGCGCGCCGACGGACGCCGCCGCCCCCAGCACGAGCAGGTAGAAGACCGACTCCCACGGGTTGGGCGCGAACACCGACCCGAGCCCGGTCGCCAGGACGACGGCCGACCCCGCCGCCGCGACGGCCCGGCGCGACGGGAGGACGGCCACCGCGTGGCCGACCAGCAGCCCCATGCCGACCAGCTGGGAGCCGCCCGGCCCGGGTGCGCCGCCCAGGAGGTTCAGCAGGACGGTGAGGGCACCCAGGACCGGGGCGACCGCCGGCCACCGGGGACAGACGGCGAGCAGCGCGCCGACCAGGATGCCCGGTGCAGCCAGCGCGAACTGGTTGCGGTCGAAGCCCTCGACGAACCACTCGAACACCGACAGCGCCCCCAGCAGGGCGCCCACGGCCGGCCAGAACAGACGGCGGGCGCGCGGGTGGACCGACCAACGGGGCATGCGCTGCACGCTAGGGGCCGTCGGGTGCCGCGGGGATCCCCCGCGCGGCCGAACGCGGGTGTGCCGGGGTCCGCCTTCCGACGGAGGCAGGTCGGCGCGCCACGGCGGACGCGCAGGTCAGGGCCGGGTTCCTAGCTTTCTCGCCGACACCGCACCGAGGCGGTGCACCGACCTGACGAGGAACGATGACCACCGACGTCCGCACCACCCCCGCCCCCACGACCCCCGCCGAGACCCGCAGCGCCGGCTCGCTGCTGCTGCCCATCGCCGGCGGCGCGCTGGTCGTCGGCTCGCTGCTCTACACCGCCGGCATGGTGACCTCACCGCCGCAGGACTCCATGGCCGACGCCGACTACATCGCCGCGCTGGCCCGCGACGAGGGCCGGACCGCCCTCTCGGCGATGCTGCTCCACTACGGCAACCTGGTGATGGCCCTGGCGTGGCTGGCCGCACCCGCCCTGGTCCGCGGCGTCCGCGGCCGGATCGCCACCGTCGTCGGCGCGCTGCTGTCGGCGCTCGGCCTGGTCACCGTCGCCGGCCTGGTGCTGTCCGACTTCTGGACCGGCGGCGTCGGCCGGCTGCTCGATGCCGACACGGCGCTCGGGGTGTTCACCCACGTGTCGAGCTCGGCGGGCATGGCGGTGGTCGGCACGGTCACCCTGTTCGGCCTGCTCGGGCCGCTGGTCGTCTACGTCGGCCTGGCCCGCGCCGGCGTGACCGGCTGGTGGCTGCTCGCGCCGGCGGTCGCCAGCCTCGCCGCTTCGGCCGCGGTGCCCTTCTCGCCGCTGGCCCACGGGGCGTTCGCGCTCGTCGGCGCCGTCCCGGTGGTCGTCGTCGGCCTGCGGATGATCGCCCGCCGCCGCGCCGAGCAGTCCGCCGCCTGACCCCCGGCACCTGCACTCCCGGAGGACCTCGTGCTCTGCCTGCCGTCGGTGCGCAGAGCACGAGGTCCTCGGCGTCCCGCGCCCCGGCCGGACACCTCCCTCCCGGGAGGTTGTGCTCTGCCCACCTCCGTGGGCAGAGCACGAGGATTCCTTCGTGCTCTGCCCAGCGGGGTGGGCAGAGCACGACTGTGCGGGGAGAGGGACATGCCCGGCCGGCGGTCAGCCCTCGGCGACCTCGGCGGCCTCCAGCCAGTCGAGCTCCACCTGCTCCTTCTCGGCCAGCACCGCCCGCAGCCGCTCGTCGAGCTCCAGGACCCGCGCGTGGTCGGTCGCGGCGGCGGCGAGCTCGCCGTGCAGCCGCTCCTCCTCGGCGGTCAGCTTCTCCAGCCGCCGCTCCAGGCGGGCGGCCTCCTTGCGCGCCGCCCGCACCTCACCGGCCGAGCGGGTCGGCGCGGCGTCGGCGGCCACGGGCGCGATCGGCGCCGTCCGGGCGCCCGCGGCGGGCAGCTGCGCCTCCCCCGCCGCCCGGCGGGCCAGGTACTCCTCGACCCCGCCGGGCAGCGCGGCCAGGGAGCCGTCGCCCATGAGGGCCACCACCGAGTCGCACACCCGGTCGACGAAGTACCGGTCGTGGCTGACCACCAGCACGGTGCCGGCGAAGCCGTCGAGCAGGTCCTCGAGCGCGGTGAGCGTGTCGATGTCGAGGTCGTTGGTGGGCTCGTCGAGCAGCAGCACGTTCGGCTCGCCCATGAGCAGCCGCAGCAGCTGCAGCCGCCGCCGCTCGCCGCCGGAGAGGTCACCCACCGGCGTCCACTGCCGGGACGCCGGGAACCCGAAGCGCTCGGCCAGCGAGGACGCGGAGATCTCCTGGTTCCCGATGCGGGCGATCCGGGCGACCTCCTGCACCGCCTCCAGCACCCGCAGCCGGCCGTCGAGCTCGGTGACGTGCTGGGACAGGTAGGCCGGGGCGACCGTCTGGCCGCGCACCACCCGGCCGCGGTCGGGCTCGGTCTCGCCGACCAGCAGCCGCAGCAGCGAGGTCTTGCCCGCGCCGTTGACGCCGACCACGCCGATCCGGTCGCCCGGGCCGACGTGCCAGGTCAGGTGGTCGAACAGGGTGCGCGGACCGTCGTCGGTCGGCACCGCGTAGTCGACGTCCTCCACGTCGTAGACGGTCCTGCCGAGCCGGCGCGTGGCGAACCCCTTGAGCGCCATCGACTCGCGCGGCGGCGGGACGTCCTCGATCAGCGCCTCGGCCGCCTCGATGCGGAACCGCGGCTTGCTGGTGCGCGCCGGCGCGCCGCGGCGCAGCCAGGCCAGCTCCTTGCGCACCAGGTTCTGCCGGCGCTCCTCGGTGACCGCCGCGATCCGCGCCCGCTCGGCCCGGGCCAGCGTGTACGCCGCGTAGCCGCCGTCGTAGGCGTGCACCTTCCCGTCGGCGACCTCCCAGGTCTGGGTGCAGACCTCGTCGAGGAACCACCGGTCGTGGGTGACGACGACCAGCGCACCGACCCGGCTCTTCACGTACTCGGCCAGCCAGGCCACGCCTTCGACGTCGAGGTGGTTGGTCGGCTCGTCGAGCACCAGCAGGTCCAGGGGCCGGATCAGCTGGGCGGCCAGCGCCACCCGCCGGCGCTCGCCGCCGGACATCGGGGCGACCGGCGAGTCCAGGCCCAGCCGGTCGAGCTCCAGCCCGGTGAGCACGCTGCGCACGGCCGGGTCGGCGGCCCACTCGTGCTCGGCGGCGAACAGGTCCGCCGGCAGGACGACGTCGCGCACGGTGGCGCCCGGCGGCAGGGTGCCGGACTGGTCGAGCACGCCGAGGGCGAGGTCGGCGCGGCGGGTGACCCGGCCGGCGTCGGGCTCCTCCCGGCCGGTGAGGACGCCGAGCAGCGTGGACTTGCCGCTGCCGTTGCGCCCCACCACGCCGATCCGCTCGCCGGCGGCGATGCCGAGGGAGACGTCGTCGAGCAGGACGGTCGTGCCGTGGGCCTTCTGCACCCGCTCGAGGTTGACCAGGTTGACGGGTGCGCTCATGGGAGCCCCAGTATCCGCCCGCTCCGGGCGAGGTTCCCGACCGCCCCGGGACAGCGGCCCCTGGCTCCCGGGACGCCGCCGGCCGGAGGCTCGCTGCGCCCAGCTCCGGGCGGCGCAAGTCCCCCGCAAGGGGCTCGCAAGCAGCCCGGCCGAGAGTCGGGCCCCTCGATCCCGCAGCACCCCCAGGAGGTAGACGATGACCGCGGCGGTTGTTCTCGCCGGAGGGACCGCGCACCCGGTCCGCGGTGCGCAGCAGGCGGCCCGGGCGACGCTGGTCGCCGTCCGCCGGGCGTCCCGGGACGCGGCGGCCGCTCCGGCCTCGGTCTGGTGGGCCCGGTTGGCGGAGCGGGGCCCGGCCTCGGTCGAGCACGCGCTGGTCGCGGTGCGCTCCGAGCGGTTCCCCGACGGGACGCCGGTGGACCTCACCGCCCTGCACTCACGGGGACGGCGCCCGGCCGGCTGGCTGGTCGACCTGCGCTACCGGGTCGGCGACGGCGCGGTGGTGCGGGTGGAGCTGGGCGAGGCGCTCGCCGGCCGGTGCCCGCCGCTGTGGTTCGCGGAGGTCCACCACGCCGCCGGCGGGATGCCCGCGGTGTCGCTGCTGGCCTTCCGCGGCGGCGGGTTCCGCCCCGGGTCGCTGGTGGGGCCGCACCAGGTCGCCGCCCGTGGGCTGCGGATGGCCGACCGGGTCGGCGAGGTGCGCTGGTGGACCCGCTCCGGTGTCGTCGACACCGTCACCGTCGCCCCCGACGTCCGCCGGCGCGGCGTCGGGCAGGCGCTGGTCACCGTCGCCGAGGCGCTGCGGGCGCTGCGCGGCTGGGCGCCGCTGCGCTCCGACGGCCGGCTGACCGACGCCGGCGCGGCCTGGCTGGACGGCGTCCCCGCGCACTGGGCGCCGCGGCTGGGCCCGCGCACCGAGCGGCTGCCCGACGAGGCGGACCCCGACCGGCCCACCGGCGTCGCCGCCTGCTGCGTCAGGCCAGGCGGGTGACCTCGACGGTGACGGTGTGCCCCTCGCTGCCCGGGCCGGAGAAGATGCCCTTGAACGGCGGGACGTCACCGTAGTCGCGGCCCCGGCCCAGGGTCACGTGGCGGGTGCCCACCTCGGTGGCGTTGGTCGGGTCGAAGGCGCACCAGCCGCCGTCCCACCACTCCACCCAGGCGTGGCTCTCGCCGGTGACCGTGTGCCCCACCCCGGCCTCCCGCTTGGGGTGCAGGTAGCCGGAGACGTACCGCGCCGGGAGCCCGAGGGCGCGCAGCAGCCCGACGGTGACGTGCGAGATGTCCTGGCACACGCCCTTGCCGGAGTCCCACGCCTGCATGGCGTTGGTCTTCACGTTGGTCGCACCGGACAGGTACGCCATCCGGTCGCGCACCAGCCGGCACACCGCGGCCCCGGCCTCGTGCGGCGGGACGTCGCCCACCGCCGCACGGACCTCGGCGACGACGTCGTCGTCCATCGCGGTGAGCGCGGTGGGGGCGAGCAGCTCGCCGAAGCGGTCGAGCACCTGGCGGTCGCGCAGCTCGGCCCAGCCGACGTGCTGGTGCTGCTCCGGCTCCGGGCCGGCCTCGACGATCGACGTCCCGGTGACCACCAGCTCGGTGTGCGGGGTGTGCAGGTCGAAGGCGGTGACCGTGGCGCCCCAGTAGTCGCGGTAGGCGAACGCGGTGGCGGCCGGCTCGATCTCGACCCGGGAGCGCAGCGTCGTCTGCCGGCTGCTGTTCTCCGGGGTCAGCCGCGCCTCGTTGTACGAGGAGCGGACCGGGCCGGCGTAGCGGAACCGGGTGCGGTGCACCACCTGCAGCCGCCACCGGTCGCCCGGAGGCCGGGGACCGGACCGCTGCACCTGGGTCTGCCCGCCCTGCGACTGGGTCTGCCCGCCGAGTGACTGGGTCTGCCCGGCCGGGCTCTGCGACTGGCTCACGCCACCCCCTCCGGAACCCACACCTGCGGCGCCTGCTCGGTGAAGAAGCGGTTGGTGATCGCCGCGCTGGCCAGGGAGCAGGTGCGCTGCAGCTCCTCCAGCCGGGTGGGCAGCTGGGCGAGCAGGTCGGGGGTGGCCATGAACTCGAGCATGGTCCGCGCCCGGCCGACGATCCGGTGCGCCTCGCCGGCGACGCCGATGCGGGTGGCGTCGCGCAGCGGGGATCGCTCCAGCTCGGCCAGGCAGGCCTCGGCCTGCTCCAGCGAGGCGAACACCGACCGCGGGAACAGCCGGTCGAGCAGGAGGAACTCCGAGGCGCGACTGGAGTCGACCACGCCGCGGTAGGTGCGCAGGTAGGGCTCGTAGGCGCCGGTGGAGCGCAGCACCAGCGTCCAGGACGGCGCGGCGTCCCCGGCCAGCACCCGGGTGGAGATGATCCGCGCGGTCATGTCCACCCGCTCCAGCGACCGGCCCAGGACGAGGAACAGCCAGCTCTCGTCCCGGCTCATCGTGGAGTCGGCCAGCCCGAACACCATCGCCGAGCGCTCCCGGACGAACCGGAACAGCGAGTGCGGGCCGTACCGGCGGGCCATCGTCCGCTGCTGGGGCAGCGCGTTGTGCGTGACGTTGAGCGACTCCCAGATCTCCGCGGAGAGCACCTCGCGGGCGCCGCGGGCGTTCTCGCGGGCCGCCGACAGCGCGCCGACGATCGAGCTCGGGCTGCCCCGCTCAAAGGCGAGGGTGGCCAGCACCCGCTCGGTGTCGGCCTCCTCCTCGGGCACCGGGGAGCCCATGAGCGACAGGAGGTTGGCGCAGGCGCGGCGCTCGTCGATCCACGGGTCCTCGACCAGCCGCTGGGTGTGCACGTCGAGGATGCGGGCGGTGTCGTCGGCGCGCTCCACGTAGCGGCCGATCCAGAACAGCGACTCAGCGATCCGGCTCAGCACGACGCCTCCCCGGGGGCAGAGATGGCCATCTCTGCCCCTGATTGCTGCTGTTGCTGGGACTGGTCGACGAGCAGCTCGCTCGCCGGGCCGGGGTCGGGCGCCGCGGACTCGCCGGCCAGGTCGGCGGCGGTGAACTCGATGCGGGTGAGGTCCGCGGACGGCTCCTCCTCGGGCTCGGTGGCCGGGCGGGGCGGACTGAGCACCCAGGTGTCCTTCGACCCGCCGCCCTGGCTGGAGTTGACCACCAGCTCGCCCTCCGGCAGCGCCACCCGGGTCAGCCCGCCGGGCAGCACCCACACCCGGTCGCCGTCGTTGACCGCGAACGGCCGCAGGTCCACGTGCCGCGGCGCGATCCGCCCGCCGACCAGCGTGGGGCAGGTGGACAGCCCGATCGGCCGCTGCGCGATCCAGTCCCGCGGCCGGGCCCGCACCTTGACCGCCAGCTCCTCCAGGGTCCGCTCGTCGGCCCGCGGCCCGATCACGATCCCCTTGCCGCCCGAGCCGTCGACCGGCTTGAGCACCAGCTGGTCCAGCGAGTCCAGCACCCACTCGACGACGTCGGGCTCGTCCAGCCGGTGCGTCTCGGCGTTGGCCAGCAGCGGCTCCTCGGCCAGGTAGTAGCGGACCAGGTCGGGCACCCAGGTGTAGAGCAGCTTGTCGTCGGCCACGCCGTTGCCGACGGCGTTGGCGATGGTGACCCGGCCGGCGCGCGCGGCGTTGAGCAGGCCGGCGCAGCCGATCACCGAGTCGGGCCGGAAGTGCACCGGGTCGAGGAACTCGTCGTCGATGCGGCGGTAGATGACGTCGACGCGGCGCTGGCCGTCCGTCGTCCGCATGCTGACCTGGTTGCCGGCGCAGACCAGGTCGCGGCCCTCCACCAGCTCCACGCCCATCTGGCGGGCCAGCAGCGCGTGCTCGAAGTAGGCGGAGTTGTAGACGCCGGGGGTGAGGACGACGACCGTCGGGTCGGACACGTTGGGCGGCGCGGAGGCCTTGAGGGCGGCCAGCAGGCGGGTCGGGTAGTCGGCGACCGGCTGGATGCGGTGGTCGGCGAACAGCTCGGGCAGCACCTGGCTCATCGCTGCGCGGTTGGTGATCACGTAGCTGACCCCGGACGGCGAGCGCAGGTTGTCCTCGAGGACGCGGAAGTCGCCGGCCTCGTCGCGGACCAGGTCGATGCCGGCCACGTGGATGCGCACCCCGCCCGGCGGCTCGAGCCCGTGCGCCTGGCGGTGGAAGTGGGCGCTGGTCGTGACGACGCTGCGCGGCACGACGCCGTCGGCGAAGACCTGCCCGGCGCCGTAGACGTCGGCGAGGAAGGCCTCCAGCGCCAGCACCCGCTGGGCCACGCCCCGCTCGATGAGCGACCACTCCTCGGCCCCGATCACCCGCGGCACGATGTCGAGCGGGAAGGGCTGCTCCTCGCCGGCGTGGGCGAACGTGACCCCGGCGTCCCGGTAGGTCTGGGAGAGCAGGTCGGCGCGGGCCGACAGCTCCTCGCCGGCCATCGGCTGCAGGGAGGTGTGCAGCCCGGTGTAGGCCGGCCGCGGTGCGCCCACCTCGCCGAACATCTCGTCCCACTGCTCCCCGAGGGGGTAACCGTCGAAGAGGTCCGCCATGACGGGGAACCTAGTTCGGGCGTGTGTCCCGCGCGTTTCGACGCCGTGATCCGCGGACCGTGGCGTCCGCTACACCGCCTCGACGACCCCCAGCCAGGCGCGCAGCGCGCCCTGCGACAGCAGCCGGCCGACCCGGCGGGACTGCTCCTGCGCCTCCCGCCAGCGCGGGTCGTCCCCGTGCCGGCGGGCCACCTCGGCGTCCACGGCGTCGGCCCGCTCGGACCACTCCGGCGGACTGTCGCCGAGGTCGGCGTCCGCGGTCTCCAGCAGCCGCAGCCCCGCGGCGTCGAGTGCGTCGGCCAGCTCGCCGGGGTTCGGGAACTCGTTGCCCTCCGGCAGCGGTGGTGGCAGCGGGCGGTCGGCGACGAAGACCAGCAGCCCCGCCCGCCCGCCGGGGCGCAGCACCCGGCGCAGCTCGGCCAGCGCGCCGGCCTTGTCCGACGTCGTGCACAGCACCCCCAGGCACCAGGCGGCGTCGAACGCGGCATCCGGGAAGGGCAGCGCCTGGGCCACCGCGGCCACCGACGGCAGGCCGAACAGCCGGGAGGCGGCCCGCGCCGCCGCGGACATCGGCTCGGCGCAGACCGGGCGCACCCCGCGCTCGGCGGCCAGCCAGCCCGCGGGCCCGCCGACCCCGGCGCCGTCGTCCAGCACCCGGCTGCCGTCGGCGAGCGCGAGCCGGTCGGCCAGCCAGCGCAGCGCGCCCTCGCTGCCGCTGCCGCGGCACCCGGCCGGGACGGCGTGCTCCCGGCCCAGCGCCCGCACCGCCTCCTCGGTCCAGCCGGCGACGGTGCCGAACTCCGACTCCATCGCGGCGCTCTCGAGCTCGGTCATGCGGCGCTCTCCCTGATCGCGGTGGCCACCTCGGCCTTGACCCGGGCGCCGTCGTCCTCCCCGGCCGCCGAGGCCAGGCCGGAGAGGTTGACGCCGACGACGCCGGGGACGGCCAGCAACGCCCGCGCCTCCGCCACCGCGGCGGCGATGCCGGCCGCCCGCGGGTCGGGGGCGGCGAGGACGGACTCGACCGTCGCGTCGTCGACGCGCAGGCCGGGGAACCGCTGCAGCACCCGCGCCGAGCGCTCGTCGGTGTAGACGGCGACCGCGGCGACGAACGGCAGGGTCGCGCCGGCGGCCCGGGCGGAAGTGACGAACGCCGCCACCTCCGCCGGCGTGCGGACGTGGTTGAGCACGCACACCTGGGCCCCGGCCCGCTGCTTGACGGCCACCCGTCCGGGGCGGTCGGCGACCGGCGGGGCGGCCGGGGACTCCGGCACGGCCACCGGCAGACCGGCCGCGGCGGCCAGCGCGGCCAGCCGCGGTCCGTCGAGGTCGAAGACCTGGGTGGCGCCGGGCCGGACGCCGGGGCCGCGGGCGTCGCCGGTCACGCACAGGACCGCGTCGACACCGACCGCGGCCAGCCCGGCCAGTTCCTGCTCGAGCACCACGCGGTTGCGGTCGCGGCAGGCCAGCGTCGTCCACGGCCGGCCGCCGGCGTCGCGCACCTCCGCCGCGAGCAGGGTGGGCGGCAGGTCGGGGCGGTTGGCGTGCTCGCCGGCGAGCAGGCCGTCGGACACCGGCGCGAGGACGCCGACGACGCGGCGCAGCGCGACCGGGTCGAACGGCGGGACGGACAGGTCGGTGAGGACGACGGGGCCCCGGCGCGCCCTGTCGAGGAGGCTGCCCGGCGGGGGCGGCGCCGGCTCGGGGTGCACGGGGTCCCACGGGGGCGCCGGCTCGGCCACGAAGACGCAGCGGTGCTCGGCGACCTCGCAGCGCTCGTCGTCCCGGACGCCGCCGCACGGGCCGAAGACCATCCGCTTCGGGCACCCCGGCCGGCGGGCGTCGTCGTCCACGGTCGGAGCCTGACCGCCGCCGTCGCCGTCCAAACCCGGCCCCACGGCCGACCTCGCCGCCGTTCGGCCCTCGCCCCTCCCGTTCGGCCCTCGCCCTCTCCCGTTCGGCCCTCGCCCCCTCCCGTTGATCATGGGGTTGTTGCCGGGCGACACGCCGGGAGCCGGCGTGTCCTCGGGCAACGAGCCCATGATCAACGCCACGGAGGGCCACGGCGGGCCGCGGGGCAGGTGGGAAGACAACTGCCCCCTCCGGCGCTACAGTCGCCACTAGTTGAGCCCTCAACCAAGGAGGCCGGCATGCCTGCCGTGACCGTCGAGGACACCACCACCCTGCCCCGCGTCCCCGTGCCCGCGCCCCGCACGGTGCGCCGGCGGGTCCGCTCGGTGACGACTGCGCCGTCGGGCTTCGAGGGCGAGGGCTTCCCGGTGCGCCGCGCCTTCGCCGGGGTCGACCTGCGCGACCTGGACCCGTTCCTCCACATGGACCAGATGGGCGAGGTCGAGTACGCGCCGGGCGAGCCCAAGGGCACCTCCTGGCACCCGCACCGCGGCTTCGAGACCGTCACCTACATCATCGACGGCACCTTCGAGCACGCCGATTCCCACGGGGGCGGCGGCACGATCAGCAACGGCGACACCCAGTGGATGACCGCCGGCGGCGGCGTGCTGCACATCGAGCGGCCGCCGGAGCACCTGGTCGTCAGCGGCGGGCTGTTCCACGGCCTGCAGCTGTGGGTGAACCTGCCCCGCGCGCAGAAGTGGGTCGAGCCGCGTTACCAGGACCTGCGGGCCCACGAGTCGGTGCTGCTGGCAAGCCCCGACGCCGGTGCCCTCCTGCGGGTCATCGCCGGGGACGTCGGTGGCCACCGGGGGCCGGGGTCCACGTACACGCCCATGGCGATGGTGCACGCCACCGTCTCCCCCGGCGCCACCCTGGACCTGCCCTGGCGGCCGGACTTCAACGCGCTGGTGTACGTCCTCTCCGGCGCCGGCTCGGTGGGCATCGACCGGGCTCCGGTCCGCACCGGTCAGCTGGCCGTCCTCGGCCCCGGCGACACCGTCACCGTGCACGGCGCGGTGCACCAGGAGTCGCGGACCCCGGCGCTGGACGTCGTGGTCCTCGGCGGCGCGCCGATCCGCGAGCCGATCGCCATGTACGGGCCGTTCGTCATGAACACCCGCCAGGAGGTCGTGGACGCCTTCACCGACTTCCAGGCCGGCCGGCTCGGCACGATCCCCGCGCAGCGGGTCCCGCACGCGGGAGTGCGCGGGGAGACCGGCCAGTGACGACGCCCTGACCGACCGTCGGCGGCGGCTACCGCGCCGCCGCCGACGGCTGCATGCTGACCGTCACCGGTACCGCGAGGGAGGAGCCCTTCGTGTCCGTCTTCCCACCCATGCCACTGGCCGGCTGGTCCGACACCAAGGAGACCGTGCACCGGTTCCTGCAGGTGGTCGGCAAGCTCCGGCTGGCCAACGCGCCACGGCGCAACCACTGGTGGCACATCCCGTTCCACCTCACCGGCCGGGGTCTCACCACGCGGCCGATGGGCTTCGACCCGGTCTTCGCCGTCGACCTGGACCTGGTCGACCACCGGCTGGAGGTGAGCGTCGCCGACGGACGGCGGGCGTCGTTCCCGCTGCCGGGGCTGAGCGTGGCGGCCTTCTACCGCCGGCTGCTGGACACCCTGTCGGGGCTGGGCCTGCCCGCCACGGTGGACCTCCCGGTCCCGTACGACCTGGCCGACCGCACCCCGTTCGCCGAGGACGAGCACCACGCGGCCTACGACCGCGACCTCGTGACCCGCTACTGGCTGGTGCTGGGCCAGGTGGCGCAGGTGCTGGAGGAGTTCGCCGGGCGCAGCTACGCCAAGACCAGCCCGGTGCACCACTTCTGGCACACCTTCGACATCGCGGTGACCCGGTTCTCCGACCGGCGGGTGGAGCAGCCGGCGGACGTCGACCCCGTCACCCGCGAGGCCTACTCCCACGAGGTGATCAGCGCCGGCTTCTGGTTCGGCGACGACAACGTGCCCGAGCCGGCCTTCTACTCCTACACCGCGCCCGAGCCGGCCGGACTGGTCGAGGAGCCGCTGCGGCCGGCCGCGGCGCGGTGGATCGACAGCCGCGGCGCGCACCTGGCGCTGCTGCCCTACGAGGACGTGCGGACCGCGGCCGACCCTCGGGCCGTCGTCCTGGAGTTCCTGGAGAGCGCCTACCTCGCCGGCGCGCGGCGGGCCGGCTGGGACCTCGACGCGCTGCGCTGCCCGACCGCGCCGGAACCCTCGTGACCCCGCCGATCCCACCCGCAGTCCGGAGGTCCGCACCATGAGCAACCTGGACCGTCGTCCGCCCGCCCGTGAGCTGGGCGGACTGGCCGACACCCCCGCCGGCCCGGTGCTGGACCTGCTGCCCGGCAAGGAGGTGCAGCTCGGGGAGAGCACCCGCGTCCGCCGGCTGCTGCCCACGCTGGGCCGCCGGCTGGTCGGCGCCTGGGCGTTCGTCGACCACTACGGCCCGGACGACGTCAGCTCCTCGCCGGGCATGCAGGTGGCGCCGCACCCGCACACCGGCCTGCAGACCGTCTCGTGGCTGCTCGAGGGCGAGGTCCACCACCGCGACTCGCTGGGCAGCGACGCCCGCATCCACCCCGGCGAGCTGGCGCTGATGACCGCCGGCCACGGCATCGCGCACTCCGAGCAGTCCCCGGCCCCGCACCCCCGGTTCCTGCACGGCGCCCAGCTGTGGGTGGCGCTGCCCGACGCCGCCCGCGAGGTGGCACCGGCCTTCGACCACCACACCGCGCTGCCCGGGTTCACCTCCGACGGGGCCTCCGCGACCGTGCTCATGGGTTCGCTCGGCGGGGCCACCTCCCCCGGCACCGCCTACACCCCGCTGGTCGGCGCCGACCTCGACCTCACCGCCGGCGCCGACGTCGAGCTGCCGCTCGAGCCGGACTTCGAGTACGCGGTGCTGGCCAACTCCGGCTCCGTCGAGGTCGAGGGCGCACCCCTGGGGCACGGGGCGATGCTCTACCTCGGCACCGGGCGGCGCACGGTGCGGCTGCGGGCGGCCGAGGCGGCCCGGCTCCTGCTGCTCGGCGGTGAGCCGTTCGAGGAGCGCATCGTCATGTGGTGGAACTTCGTCGGCCGGAGCGGCGAGGAGGTCACCGAGTACGCGCAGCGGTGGAACGAGGAGGACGAGCGGTTCGGCGTGGTCGTCGGCTACGACGGCGACCGGCTGCCGGCCCCGCCGCTGCCGCCGGTGCCGCTCAAGGCGCGCGGCCGCGAACGCTAGGAGGGCCCCAGCGGCGGGATGACCCGCTCGGCGGCGAGCCGGTCGATCAGCTCCAGGAAGCGGTCCTCGGTGTCCAGGCAGTCGGCGAAGCCGGCCTGGCGCAGCTCGACCGTGGAGCTGACGTTGTCGGAGCCGGACCGGGAGATGACCTCGCCGAACTCCCAGCGCACCTCCGCGGGCACCGGTCCCACACCGGGACAGGGGTCTCCCGCCCGGGCACAACCGGCGGCGGGACGGTGTTGGTGCGGGCATGGCCGAGACCGTGGACCCCCGCCTGCTGGACTTCCTCGCCGAGCACCGGTGGGGGGTGCTGGCCACCGTCAAGCGCGACGGCCGGCCGCAGCTGTCCAACGTCGGCTACGCCTACGACCCCGAGGCCCGGCTGTTCCGGGTGTCGGTGACCGACGACCGCGCCAAGACCCGCAACCTGCGGGCCGACCCGCGGGTCACCCTGCACGTGTCGTCGCAGGACTTCTGGTCGTGGGCTGCCGTCGAGGGCGCCGCGGAGCTGACGCCGGTCGCCACCGATCCGGACGACGCCACGGTCGACGAGCTGGTCGCCTACTACCGCGGCATCTCCGGCGAGCACGAGGACTGGGCCGAGTACCGCGCGGCCATGGTGGCCGACCGCCGGCTGGTGGTCCGCTTCCGCCCCGAGCACACCTACGGCCAGCTGCGCGCCTGACGGCCCCGACCCGGTGGCGGGCGCGCCCTCCGCGCACCCGCCACCGAGGTCTTCGTCAGCTCTCCGGCGACGCCTGCATCACCGAGAAGGGCGCACCCCAGGGGTCCTCGAGCACGGCGAAGCGGCCGAACTCGGTGTCCGTCGCGGCCATGGTGACCTTGCCGCCCGCGGCCTCGACGGCCGCGACGGCGTCATCGGTGGAGGCCACCGAGAAGCACGTCGTCCAGCCCTTGGGCGAGCCCGGCTGGTGGCCGCCCAGGCCGCCCAGCGGGTCCCCGCCGGCGGCGAAGGTCGTGTAGTCCATCTCGCCGTCCATGGGGACCGCGTCGAAGGTGAACCCGAAGACGGCGGAGTAGAACCGCCGTGCCGCGTCCGGGTCGTCCACCGCCACCTCGTTCCACACCAGGGACCCGGGCTCGTTGTAGATCCGGCAGCCGGTGTGGGTGCCGGACTGCCACAGGCCGAACCCGTTGCCCTGCGGGTCGACCGCGATGGTCATCGTGCCCATCGGCCCGACCTCCATCGGCTCGACGACCACCGTGCCGCCGGCCTCGCGGATGCGGGCGGCCGTCGCCTGGGAGTCGTCGGTGGCGAAGTACGTCGTCCAGCTCGGCGAGTCGCCGGGGTTCATCAGCGGGCCCATGCCGGCGGCCGGCTGCCCGTTCCGGTGGGCGTTCAGGTAGCCGCCGTACTCCGGGTCCCCGCCCTCGTACTCCCAGCCGAACAACCGGCCGTAGAAGTCCTTGGCGGCGTCGATGTCCGAGGCGCCGTAGTCGACCCAGCATGGGGTGCCGGCCGGCCAGGGGGTGTTCCGAGTGGGCATGTGTCCTCCTCGTCCGTGGGGGAGGACACCGTTCCACCCGGGTCCGACAGTTCCCAGACCCCGGCGAGCGCTTCCCTCAGAATTCACCGCCGCCGAAGTCGCCACCGAAGTCGCCACCGCCGAAGTCCCCGGCCGCCCAGTCCCCGCCGCCGAGGTCGCCGCCGTCGTGGTCACCGAAGATCAGGCCGCCGAGCAGCAGACCGCCCAGCCCCGCGCCGAGCGGGCTGATGCCCCCGCCGCGCCGGTAGCCGCCGCCACCCCAGCCACCCCCGTAGCCGCCCCAGTTGCCGCCGTGTCCCCCGTAGCCGGCGTACCCGGTCTGCTGCGACCACCGCCGGACGTCGGCCTCGGCCTCGGCCAGCGCCTGCTGGGCGAGCCGGTCGGCGGTCTGCGCCGACCGGAGCGCGGACGCGGGGTCCTGACCACCCTGCCGCTCCGCCGAGGCCAGGTACCGCTCGGCCTCCGCCAGCCGGGTGCGGGCCGTGCTGCCGACCGCGCCGCGGCGGGTGCCGATGAAGTCCCCGGCCGCGGCCACCGCCGAGCGGGCGGTGAGCAGCGCCTGGTCGAGCGCCTCCGCGGCGCGGCGGGCGCGGGTCCGCTCGTCGCGGGCGGTCTGCAGCGCCTGCTCGAGGGCGATGTCGGCCTCCTCCAGCCGGCGCAGCGCGGCGAGCGGGTCCGGCAGCGCGCCGTCCGCGCGGGAGAGCGCGCCCTCGGCGGAGGCCAGCGCGGCCTCGGCGCGGGCCACCTGCGGGCGCAGGTCGCTGCGGCTGCCGGCGGCGAGCATCGCCCGGGCCTCGGCGAGGTCCTCCTCGATGTCGGCCCGAGCGGCCGGCACCCGCTGCTCGGCGGCGGCGAGGTCGCCGGCGAGCCGGGCGATCGCGTCGAGCAGCGTGCCGCTCTGCCCCACCGCGTTCTCCGCGCCGCGCAGCCGCCCCACCGAGCGGCCGGCCTGACCGGACTCCTGGTCCTGCCGGGCCAGCTCGACCTCCCGGGTGGCGGCCGCCAGCCGCACCCCGGCCTCCGCGACGTTCTCCGCCACCGACGCCACGGCCGACGCGGCGTAGCGGCCCTGCAGGTCGGCCAGTCGCCGCTCCTCCTCGGGCAGCCGCTGCTGCAGCTGCTCGATCCGGCGGCCGAGCTCCTCGGCGGCCTGCCCGGCGGTGCGCTCGCGCTCGCGGAGCTCCTCGAGCGCCGCGGCCTGCTCGCGCAGCCGCTGCCCCGCCGCGTCGGTGAGCGACAGGAGCTCGGTCAGCATGCGGCGCTGGGTCGGCTCGTCCTCGGGGATCTCGTCGTCGAGCTCCTGCCGGATGGTGAACGCCCGGGCCAGCTCGGCCCGCGAGCGGTCCAGGGCCTCGGCCAGCCCCGGCACGGCGTCCTCGCCGAAGTGCGTCCGGGCGTAGTCGAGGTCCACCTGTGCCCCGCGCACCTGCTCGTCGAGCTCCAGCAGGGCGGTGCTGCCCCGGTAGTTGAGCTGCTCGGTGGGGACGCCGGCGTGCGGGTCGCGCTGCGGCAGCCGCGTCGGCGCCGCGGCGAGCTCCCGCTGCGGAGCCCGCCGCCGACGGCGAGAGAAGAGGTACAGCCCGCCGCCGACGAGCAGCAGGCCGAGCACGACGGCCAGGGTCAGCGCCCCGGAACCGCTCGAACCGCCCGAGGACGCCGGGGTCGAGGTGCCCCCGCCGGCCAGCCCGTCGGCGAGCGCGGTGACCGCGCCGGCCCAGTCCCCCTGGGACAGCCGCGGCTCGACGTCGTCGTCCAGCACGGCCTGCAGCTGCGCCGCGTCGATGGAGTCGCCGTAGTGCACGCCGTACCGCCGGTCGTCGACGGCCACGGCCAGCAGGACGTCGTCGGCGCCCAGCCCGGACCGCTGCGCGGTCTCGCGGGCCCACGTGGCGCGGTCGACGCCGTCGAAGCTGTCGACGAACACCGCGAACAGCCGGGTGCCGGTCTCCTGCTCCAGGTCGTCCACGGCGCTCTCGACGGCTGCCGCGTCCCCGCCCAGGACGCCCGCCTCGTCGCTGACCTGCTCGGCGAGCCCGGTCGGCGGTGAGGCCAGCGCCGGCGACCCGGCGAGCAACAGGGCGGTGAGGAGAGCCATGACGATCGTCAGGCGGCGCACGTGGGACCTCCGGTGTACTGGGACGCCCGTCAGGACGTCCGGACTCTAGGCACGGACGGCGGTTCCCCGCGGTTCCCGGACGGGGTCAGAAGCGCCCGCCGCCCCCGCGCCGGCCGCCACCGGACCGCCGTCCCCCGCCGCTGGACCGGCGGGTCCCGCCCCCGGAGCGGCGGCCGCCCCCGCCGAAGCCGCTGCTGCGGTAGCCGCCACGCGACCCGCCGCCCCCGCCGAAGCCGCCCCCGCCGCCGCCGCCGCCGAAGAGGATGCCGCCGAGCACCAGGCTGCCCAGGTCCACGCCGCCCCCCACGGGACGCCCGCCCCCGAAGCCGCCCGGCGAGTACCCGCCGAAGCCCCCGCCGCCGCTGCCCCACGAGGAGACGTCGCCCTGCGCGGCGGCGAGTGCCTGCTGGGCCAGCGCGCTCGCCTGCTGCGCCTCCCGGAGCGCGCCGACGGGGTCGCTCTGCCCCGAGGCGACGGCGGCGTCGAGGTGCCGCTGGGCCTCGGCCAGCCGGGTGCGCGCCTCCGGCCCGACCGCGCCGCGGCGGGTGCTGATGAAGTCGCTCGCCGCGGTGATCCCCGAGCGCGCCGCGAGCAGCGCCTGGTCGAGGGCGGCCGCGGCCCGCCGGGCCTGCGCCTGGGCGTCGCGCGCCGTCCGCAGCGCCTCCTCCAGCGCGGCGTCGGCCTCCTCCAGCCCGCGGAGGGCGGCCAGCGGGTCGGGTCGGCCGTCCGGCGGCGACAGCGCGGTCCCGACCGCCGTCAGCGCCGCCTCCGCGCGGGCGATCTGCGGCTCCAGGCCGGTGCGCTCCCCGGCGGTGACCAGCGCCCGCGCCTCGGCCAGGTCCTCCTCGGTCTCGGTCCGGGCCGCGGCCACCCGCGCGGCGGCGGCGTCGAGGTCGGCGGCCAGCCGCCCGATCGCGTCGAGCAGGGTCTGCGTCTGCGCGACGGCGTCCTCGGCGGCACGGACGTCGCTCACCGCGGCGCCGGGCTGCCCGGCGGCCAGGTCCGCGCGGGCCTCCGCGACCTCGGCCGACGCGGCGGTCAGCCGGTCCTGCGCCTGCGCCAGGTTGTCCGCGACCGGGGCCAGTGCCGCCGCGGCGTACCGCTGCTGCAGGTCCCGCAGCCGCTGCTCGTCGGCGGGCAGCCGCCCGCGCAGCTCGGCGATCCGCGGCTCGAGGGCGTCGAGCACCTGCGGCGCGGTGCGCTCCAGGTCGCGCAGCTGCGCGAAGGCCTCGGCCTGGGCGTCCAGCCGGGCGTCGGCGGCCTCGACCAGGGCCAGGATCTCGGTCAGCAGCCGCCGCTTCGCCGGCTCGTCCGTGCCGGTCCCCCGCCCACCCACCTCGTCGTCCAGCTGCTGCCGCAGGGTGAACGCCCGCGCCAGCTCGGCCCGGGACTGCGCCAGCGCCTCGTCGAAGCCGGTCACCGCCTCGGGGCCGTACTGGGTGCGGGCGAAGTCCAGGTCGAGCTGCGAGGCCTGCACCTGCTCGTCGAGCTCCAGGAGCGCGGTGCTCGCGCGGAACTGCAGCTGCTCGGTGGGGACGCCGGCGTGCGGGTCCGCCGGGCCGGGGCCCGGTGCCGCCGTCCGGCGCTTCCGGCGGGAGCGGGCCACCAGCAGCGCGCCGCCGCCCACGACGACCACCCCGCCGGCGACCAGCAGCCCCGTGGGGACCCCGCCGCCGGACCCGCCCAGGCCGTCGGCGAGCGCGACGACCGCACCGGTCCAGTCCCCGTCGGACAGCGCCGGCTCGACGTCGGTGGCCAGCAGGTCGTCGATCTCGTCGTCCGACAGCCGGAAGCCCTCGTCCACCGACAGGCCGTACGCGCGGTCGTCCACGGCGACGGCGAACAGCACGTCGGTGCTGCCCAGCTGGGACGCGACCGCGGCGTCGTCGGCCCACTGCTGCCCGGAGGCGCCGTCGAAGGAGTCGACGAAGGCGACCCACAGCTGGGTGCCGTCCTCGGCCCGCAGCCGGTCCAGCGCGTCCTCGACCCGCGACTCGTCGCCGTCGAGCGCGCCGACCTGGTCGACGACCGGCTGGTCGAGCCGGAACGGGGGGACGGCGAGCGCCGGGCCGCCCGCGAGCAGCAGCAGCGTCAGCACCCCCAGGACGACGACGAGCCGCCGCACGGGCACCTCCGGGGGACGACGACGAGCGGGCTCCGCGACCCTATCGACGCGGCAGGGGTCCGGGCGCGCCCGACGGGGTAGCAGCAGGTGCCCCGAGACCGTGGAGGACCGATGAGCACCGAGCCCGACCGCATCCCCGCCGCCGACCTGCCGCCGGGGACCGTGCGCCGCGTGGGCGACTGGGCGGTGGGCAACCACGGCGGGGACTACTTCGCCGTCTCGCGGCACTGCCGGCACCAGCTCGCCGACCTGTCGAAGGGGTCCGTCGACGCCGACGGGTGCCTGGTCTGCCCCTGGCACCAGAGCCGCTACGACGTCCGCACCGGGGAGATGGTGTCCGGCCCGCGCGGCTTCCTCGGCTACCACGGGCCCACGCCGGGCTACACGCAGTTCGTCCGGGCCTACGGCCGCGTGCTGCGGCTGCGCGTGCGCCGGGCGCTGCGCCGCGGCGAGGACGTCGTCGTGGAGTGAGCGGAGTGGGAGGGCGCGGAGAACGCGCCCCTCCCACTCCGCTCGCACGCTCACGCCAGCTGCTCCCAGAGCGCCCGGCGGCGGGCCTGCTCCTCGGGGTCGGGCACCGGCAGCGAGGCCAGCAGCCGCTGGGTGTAGGCGTGCTGAGGCGCGCCGAGCACCTCCGCGCCCGTGCCCTCCTCGACCAGCCGGCCGCGGTAGAGCACCGCGATCCGGTCGGCGAGCAGGTCCACGACGGCGAGGTCGTGGCTGATGAACAGGCAGGCGAAGCCCAGCTCCCGTTGGAGCTCGGCGAACAGCTCCAGCACCCGCGCCTGCACCGAGACGTCGAGCGCCGAGGTCGGCTCGTCGGCGATGAGCAGCTCGGGGTCGAGGGCGAGCGACCGGGCCAGGCTGGCCCGCTGCCGCTGCCCGCCGGAGAGCTCGTGGGGGAAGCGGTCGCCGAAGGTCTTCGGCAGCTGCACCGCCTCCAGCAGCTCGTCGACCCGGCCGCGGGCGGCGCGCGGGTCGTCGGCCCGGCCGTTGACCACCAGCGGCTCGGCGACCGCCTCGGCGATGGTGAGCAGCGGGTTGAAGCTCGAGGCGGGGTCCTGGAAGACGAAGCCGATCCGCCGGCGCACCGGCCGGAACGCCTTCTCCTTCACGCCCCGCATCTCGGTGCCCAGCACCTGCAGCGAGCCGTCGGTGACCTTGGTGAGCCCGGCGATGGCCCGCCCGATCGTCGTCTTGCCGCTGCCGCTCTCCCCCACCAGCCCGAGCACCTCGCCGGGGCGGATGGCGAAGCTGACGCCGTCCACGGCGACGAAGTCGGGCTTGCGCAGCCGCCCGGGGTAGACGATCCGCAGGTCGCGGGCCTCCACCACCGGCGTCGCGGCGGCCCAGCCCGCCGGCCGTCCGGCGGCCCGCTCCTCGGCCCGCGCCCGGCCCTCCCCGAGACGGGGCACCGAGCCCAGCAGCTGCCGGGTGTAGGGCTCCCGGGGCGCGGTGAACAGCGTGCGGACGTCGGCCTGCTCGACGATCCGGCCCTGGTACATGACCGCGACCCGGTCGGCGAGGTCGGCGACGACGCCCATGTTGTGCGTGATCAGCACGATCGCGGCGCCGAACTCGTCGCGGCAGCGGCGCAGCAGGTCGAGGATCTCCGCCTGCACGGTCACGTCCAGAGCCGTCGTCGGCTCGTCGGCGATGATCACGCCGGGGTCGAGCACGAGCGCCTGCGCGATGACGATGCGCTGCTTCTGGCCGCCGGAGAACTGGTGCGGGTAGTGGTCCACCCGCTCCTCGGGGTCGGGGATGCCGACCCGCCGGAGCACCTCGATCGCCTTCTCGCGGGCCTCCTTGCGGCTGTACCGCCCGTGCGCCCGCAGCCCCTCGGCGATCTGCCAGCCCACCGGGTACACCGGGTTGAGCGCGGTCGAGGGCTCCTGGAACACCATCGCGGCGTCCCGGCCGCGCACGTCGCCCAGCTGCCGCGGCGACAGCGTGACGACGTCGCGCTGCTCGGCGCCGTCCTTGCTGCGCAGCAGGACCGCCCCGCGGGTCCGCGCGGTCTCCGGCAGCAGGCCCAGGATGCTGCGCGCGGTCACGGTCTTGCCGCTGCCGCTCTCGCCGACGACGGCCAGCACCTCACCGGCGGCCACCGACAGGCTGACGTCGTGGACGGCGGTGATCGGACCGGCGTCGGTGGCGAAGGAGACCGACAGGTTCTCGATGCCGACGACGTCCTCGCGGGCGCTGGTCACAGCGTGTTCCCTCCCATCGTCTCGAGCCCGGACAGACCGGCGGGCCCGGCGCCCAGCGGACCACCGGGCACGACCGGGGTCTCGGCCGCGTCGCCGGCCTCGACCGCCCGCCGGCTGCGCAGCCGCGGGTCGGCCAGGTCGTTGAGGCTCTCGCCGACCAGCGTCAGGCCGAGGACGACGAGCACGATCCCCAGACCGGGGAAGATCGACGTCCACCAGATGCCGCTGGTCACGTCGGACAGCGACTTGTTCAGGTCGAAGCCCCACTCCGCCGCGGCGGTGGGCTCGATGCCGAAGCCGAGGAAGCCCAGCCCGGCGAGGGTCAGGATCGCCTCGGAGGCGTTGAGCGTGAGGATCAGCGGCAGCGTGCGGGTGGCGTTGCGCAGCACGTGCCGGCTCATGATCCGCCAGTGGCCGGCGCCGACCACCCGGGCGGACTCGACGAACGCCTCGCCCTTGATCCGCACCGTCTCCGCGCGCACCACCCGGAAGTACTGCGGGATGAACACCACCGTGATCGAGATCGCCGCGGCCAGGATGCCGCCGAGCAGGCTGGACTGACCGCCGCTGATGACGATCGCCATGATGATCGCCAGCAGCAGCGACGGGAACGCGTAGATCGCGTCGCAGACGACGACCAGCACGCGGTCCAGCCAGCCGCCGAAGTAGCCCGAGACCAGGCCCAGCAGCACGCCGGCGAACAGCGAGAAGAGGATCGCGACGACGATGACCATGAGCGCGGTCCGCGACCCGTAGACGACGCGGGAGAGGACGTCGTAGCCGCCGACGGTGGTGCCCAGCCAGTGCTCGGCCGACGGCGGCTGCTGCGCGCCGAACGGGCCGTCGGCGTCGCGCAGCTGGTTGTAGCCGTACGGCGCGAGCAGCGGCGCGAACACCGCGGTCAGCAGGAACACGCCCATCAGGACCAGCCCGGCGACGAGCATGCCGCGCTGCAGCCCGACGCTCTGCCGCAGCTGGTGGACGACCGGCAGCCGGCGCCAGCCGCGGCGGGCGGGGTCGGTGCCGGGGGTCTCCTCGACGGGAGCGACGGTGGTGGCCATCAGTACCTCACCCGGGGGTCGATGAGCGCGGCGATCACGTCGACGATGAAGTTGGTGACGGCGACGATCACGGCGAGCAGCGCGACGATGCCCTGCACCGCCACGAAGTCGCGGGCCTGCAGGTACTCGGCCAGCTGGAAGCCCAGGCCCTTCCACTCGAAGGTGGTCTCGGTGAGCACGGCACCGCCGAGGAGGAGGGCGATCTGCAGGCCGATGACGGTGATGATCGGGATGAGCGCCGGCCGGTAGGCGTGCTTGCGCAGCAGCCGCCGCTCGGCGACGCCGCGGGAGCGGGCCGCCTCGACGTAGCCGGAGCCGAACGTGCCGATCACGTTGGTGCGCACCAGCCGGAGGAACACCCCGGCGGTCAGCAGGCCGAGCGCGATGGCGGGCAGCACCGCGTGCTCGAGCACGTCGAGCACCACGTCGGGGTCGCCGGTCCGGATCGCGTCGATCAGGTAGATCCCGGTCGGGTTGTCGAGGAACTGCAGCTGGATCTCCGCGCCGGTCGAGGCCCGGCCGGCGACGGGCAGCCAGCCCAGGCCGCTGGCGAAGACCAGCTTGAGGACCAGGCCGGCGAAGAAGACCGGCGTGGCGTAGCAGAGGATCGCGAAGACCCGCAGGACGGCGTCGGGCCACCTGTCCCGGGAGTAGGCGGCCAGCCGGCCGAACGGGATGCCGACCACGAAGGCCACGAGCAGCGCGTAGCAGGCCAGCTCGAGGGTCGCCGTCCCGAAGGTGGTGAGCACCTCGACCACGGGGCGCCGGTCGGACAGCGTCGTCCCGAAGTCGCCGGTGAAGACGTTGCCCAGGTACTCCAGGTACTGGACCAGGAGCGGGCGGTCGTAGCCGGCCTCGTGCACGCGCTGGGCGAGCTCGGCGGCGGTGAGCCGGCCGCCGAGGGCCGCGGTGATCGGGTCACCGGTGGACCGCATGAGGAAGAAGACCGTCGTCACCAGGATGAAGACGGTGGGGAAGATCAGCAGGAAGCGGACCAGCAGGTAGCTGCCCAGGCCGCCTCCGCCGCGTCGGCGTCGTCGCCCCGAGGGCGCGTCCTCCCGGACCGGGTCGCCGGCGGCCAGCTCCGTCGCTGCTGTGGTCATGGATGTCACTTCCGTCGGTGCGGCTCCCCCGCACACGGGAGGCCCCGGGCGACCGCGCCGTGTGGCGGGGTCACCCGGGGCCGGTGTCGCCAGTGTCCCTCGGGTGGGGTCAGCCCTTGCTCAGGGCCCCGTAGCGGAACTTGAAGGACGCGTCGAGCGTGTCCGCCGCGCCGTCCACACCGGTGCGGACGACGGCCACCTGGGCACCCTGCAGGTAGGGCACCGTCGAGAGGTCCTGCGCCTCGAGCTGCTGGATCTGCTCGATGAGGCCGGTGCGCTGCGCCGGGTCCGGCGTCGTCACCTGCTGCAGGATCAGGTCGTTGACCTGCTGGTTCTCGTAGTGGTTGCCCAGGAAGTTCTCCGTGAGGAAGAACGGCGTGAGGTAGTTGTCGGCGTCGGAGTAGTCCGGGAACCAGCCGAGCTGGTACGCCGGGTAGACGTCGGCCACGCGGTCCTCGGAGTACTGCACCCACTCGGTGGTCTGCAGGTCGACCTGGAACAGGCCGGTGGACTCCAGCTGGTCCTTGATCAGGGCGTACTCGTCACCCGAGGACGGGCCGTAGTGGTCGTTGGAGTACTGCAGGGACAGCTGCACGGGGGTCTGCACGCCGGCGGCCTGCAGCACCTGGGCGGCCTTGTCGGGGTCGGCCGCGCCGTTGCCGTCGCCGTAGAGGTCCTTCAGCGGCGTGGTGGCGCCGGTCAGGCCCTCGGGGACGAAGGAGTACAGCGGGGTGTAGGTGCCCTTGTAGACCTGGTCGGCGATCTCCTGCCGGTCGAGCAGGTGGGCCACCGCCTGGCGGACGGCGAGCGCCTTGGCCGGGTCGGCGTCGGGCTGGGTGGCGCCGAAGGGCTGGGTGTTGAAGTTGAAGACGATGTAGCGGATCTCGCCACCCGGGCCGTCGACGACCTCGACCTCGTCGTTGCCGCGCAGGTCGTCGATGTCGGTCGCCGACAGGCTGCGGAAGGCGACGTCGATGTTGCCCTCCTCGATGTCCAGCTTCAGGTTCGAGGAGTCGGCGTAGTACTTGACGTTGACCTGCGAGGTCTTCGGCGCCCCGAGGAGGCCCTGGTAGTCGGGGTTGGCCTCGTAGGAGATCAGGTTGTTCTGGTCGTAGTTGGTGATCACGTACGGCCCCGCGAAGGCGTTGCCGTCGACGATCTCCTGGTCCGGGGTCAGCGCGGTCGCCGAGAAGACGTCCTCGTCGACGATGGGGCCGGCCGGGCTCGAGAGGATCTGCGGGAACGTCTGGTCGTTGCCGTTCTCCAGGTTGAACACGACCGTCGTGTCGTCGGGCGCGTCGACGCCGGCGAGGTTGGCCAGCAGCGCGGCCGGGCCGTTCGGGTCGTTGATGGCGACCATCCGGTCGAAGGTGAACTTCACGTCCGACGAGGTGAGGTCGTTGCCGTTGGCCCACTTCAGGCCGGGCTTGAGGGTCACCGTGTACTGCGTGGGCGAGGTGAACTCGGCGGACTCGGCGATGTCGGGCTCGACGTCCGGGCTGCCGTAGTTGGTGTTCATGAGGAACGGGAACACCTGGTTCATGACGGCGAAGGAGCCGTTGTCGTACGAACCCGCGGGGTCGATCGTGGTGATCTTGTCGCTGGTGCCGATCGTCAGCGCCTCGCCGCTGCCGCCGCCGGAGCCGCCGCCGTCGCCGTCACCGCCGCCGCACGCCGTCAGGGCCAGCGCGGTCACCGCGAGGCCTGCCGTGGCGGCGCGCACACGCCGCCGGCCGGTCAGAACGGAACTCATCCGCCTACCTTCGTTCTTCCTGGGAACCCTCACGGACGCCGGACATGTTCCAGGTCACAGCGGGGTACGGGTGTTGGTTACTCATGCGTAGCACAGCGTTCGCCCAGCCCGAAGGCCCGGCCAGCACTGTTATCCGCTCGTGACTGCCGGCGCCAGGACGCGCACGCCGGCCCCGTCCAGGGGCTCGCCGTGGCCCCGTCCCGGGTCCCGCCCTGAGCGTGCGAAGGGTGGGGAGGACGGGGTCCTTCTTCGGTGAGGAGGACGGGGTCCTCTCAGGCGTTGCCCATGGCGCGACTCCGCGCCACGGTCCGCTCCTCACTCGTTCCTCGCTGCGGTGCTCCCGCGGCTGTCGTCACGCGTCGATGCGGCGGCGGCCCTCGAACGCCCGGCCCAGCGTGACCTCGTCGGCGTACTCCAGGTCCCCACCCACGGGCAGGCCGCTGGCCAGCCGGGAGACCGCCAACCCCATCGGCGCGACCAGCCGCGCCAGGTACGCGGCGGTCGCCTCGCCTTCGAGGTTGGGGTCGGTGGCGATGATCAGCTCGGTCACCGTGCCGTTCATCAGCCGGGTCATCAGCTCCTTGACCCGCAGGTCGTCGGGCCCGACACCCTCGATCGGGCTGATCGCGCCGCCGAGCACGTGGTAGCGCCCGCGGAACTCCCGGGTGCGCTCGATCGCGACGACGTCCTTGGGCTCCTCGACCACGCAGATGACGTCGTCACTGCGCCGCGGGTCGCGGCAGATGCGGCACTGCTCGCCCTCGGCGACGTTGTAGCAGGTCACGCAGAAGCGGACCTCGGCCTGCACCCGCTGGAGCGCGGCGACCAGCCGGCCGACGTCGGCGGACTCGGCGGCCAGCAGGTGGAACGCGATGCGCTGCGCGCTCTTCGGCCCGACGCCGGGCAGCCGGCCGAGCTCGTCGATGAGGTCCTGGACGGCCCCCTCGTACACGGTGTTCCTCTCGTCGGGTCAGGGCGGCGCGGCTCAGAGGCCGGGTAGCCCCAGGCCGCCGCCCAGGCCGCCGGCGAGCGGACCCATGCGGCTGGCGGTGAGTTCGTTGGCCTGGCGCGAGGCGTCGCGGACGGCGGCGACGACGAGGTCCTGCAGGGTCTCGACGTCGTCGGGGTCGACCGCCTCGGGGGCGATGGTGACCGCGCTGAGCTCACCCTGGCCGGTCATGGTCGCGGTGACCAGGCCGCCACCGGCCGAGCCGGTCACCGTCTCCTGGGCCAGTTGCTCCTGCGCGGCAGCCAACTGCTGCTGCATCTGCTGCGCCTGCTCGAGCAGGCGTGCCATGTCGGGCTGGCCTCCGGGGAACATGACCCGAGCGTAGGCCGCGGGTACGACGCCCGCCGGGACGACGGGCCGACCACCTTCTTCAACCAAGAGGTTGACAACGCGGCCGGACGAGGCCACCGTGTCCTCAACCGAACGGTTGACGAAGAGAGGAGGAACCGACGTGGCCGCCGATCCCCTGTCCCGGGTCTTCGCGGCCCTGGCCGACCCCACCCGGCGCGACATGGTCGCCCGTCTCGCGGTGGCCGACGCGACCGTCGGTGAGCTCGCCGAGCCCTACGACGTGAGCGTGCAGGCGGTGTCCAAGCACCTGCGGGTGCTCGAGGACGCCGGCCTGGTCAGCCGCAGCAGGGACGCCCAGCGCCGCCCGGTCCACCTGGAAGCCGAGGTCTTCGACCTCATGACGAAGTGGATCGAGCGCTACCGGCGCCAGGCCGAGGAGCGCTACCGCCGTCTGGACGACGTCCTCCGGAACATGCCGGACGAGCCGTCGTCGCCCACCACACGCACTGCACGACCCGAGGGAGGAACCCCGTCATGACCACCACCACGCACGAGACCCAGATCGCCCTCGACCCCGAGGTGCCGCTGGTCCGGATCACCCGGGAGTTCGACGCCCCGCCGGCCAAGGTGTTCCGCGCGCACACCGATCCCGACCTGCTGGTGCAGTGGCTCGGTCCGCGCGGCCTGGAGATGTCGATCGACCACTACGACTGCCGCACCGGCGGTTCCTACCGCTACGTGCACCGGCAGGACGGCGAGGAGTACGCCTTCCACGGCAGCTTCCACGAGGTGCGGCCGGACCAGCTGATCGTGCAGACGTTCACCTTCGAGGGCATGCCGGACGGCGTGGCGCTGGAGAAGCTGGTCCTCGAGGACCTCGGCGACGGGCGCACCCGGCTGACCACGACCTCGCTGGTCGACTCCTTCGCCGACCGCGACGCGTTCGTGGCCAGCGGCATGGAGGTCGGCGTCGTCGAGGGCTACGAGCGCCTCGACGAGGTCCTCGCCCGCAGCTGAGGGAGGAGCCCCGCCCCCGCCGCCGGTCTGGGTCGGCGGGGGCCGGGGGTGTCCTCACTCGATGGGGCGGGCGCCGAGCTGTGCGCGCAGCAGGGCCAGGGCCGCCTGCTCGGGGTCGACCGCCGGCGCGGGCTCCCGGTCGCCGGAGCCCTCCGCCGCCCGCTCGGCCATGAGCTCGCGGGCCTCGGCGGCCTCCGCGGCGCGCGCCGCCTCACGGGCCACCTCCGGCGAGGCCGCCGGCCCGGTGCTGCGGACCGCTCCCTCGACGACGACCTGCACCTTCCAGCGCACCCCGAGCAGCTCCTGCAGCGCCTGCCGGACGACGTCCTTGTTGAGGTCGTCGCCCAGCATCTTGGCCAGCGCCGGCGAGGTCGCCGCCAGGGTCAGCACGCCGCCGGCGAGGTCCTGCACCTGCGCGCTCTTGAGCAGGGCCTCGGTGGTGCGCTTGTGGCCGCGCACCACCTTGAGCAGCTCCGGCCACACTCGGCGGACGTCGCTGGTGGTCAGCTCGCCGTCACCGGCGGTCGTCGAGGCCGGGGCGGGGTCGGCCGAGACCACCGGCGTCGGCTCGGCCCCGCGCGGCGCGGGCGAGGAGCTGGCCGCTGCCCGGGGTGCCGCGGGCGCGGCCGGGCGCGGCTGCTCGGTGCGCACCGCCGCGGGCGGCGCCGCGGGACGGGCCGGGCCGGCCCACCCGTCCTCGTCGTCGGTCGGCTCCGGGGGCAGCGGGATGTCGGGGTCCGCCGCGGCGACCCGTGGCCGGCGGGGCTCCTCCGCGGGCGCCGGCTGCGCGGCGGGCGCCGGCGGGGTCGCGGGCGCCGGACGCGACGGCGCGCCGGACCCCGGCGGGGTGGTCACGGGCCAGTCGTCGGCGGCCGGAGCCGGGCGGGAGGCCGGCGCGCCGGACCCGGGCGGGGTCGTCGCGGGCCAGTCGTCGGCAGCCGGTGACCGGGCCGGCTCGGCGCGGGGCGGCTCCGGGACGGCGGCGGGCGCGGGAGTGGCCGGGGCGGGAGCGGCGGGCGCAGGAGCGGACGGTGCGGGAACGGCGGTGTCCGGGCCTGCGGCGGCGGCCGGCGCCGGAGCGGATGGGGCCGCCTGGGACCTGCGCACGAACTCCCGGCGGGGACCGGCCGGCTGCTCGGGCGCTGCGGGAGCGGGTTCCGCCGGTTCCCGACGGGTCTCGCGCACCGGCGCGTCGGCGACCGGCCGCCCGGCGTGCTCGCCGGCGATCGACAGCCGCCGCTCGAGGCGTTCCAGCCGCTGGAGGGTGGCCGCCGCCGAGTCGTCGGTCGCGGGCAGCAGCATCCGGGCGCACACCAGCTCGAGCAGCAGCCGCGGCGCCGTCGTCCCGCGCATCTCGGTCAGGCCCTCGTGCACGGTGTCGGCCATCCGCGACAGGGTCGCCGCGCCCAGGGCCTGCGCCTGCGAGCTCATCAGGTCCAGCCGGTCGGGCGGGCAGTCGAGCAGGCCGTTGCCCCCGGCGTCCGGGACGGCGTCGAGCACGATCAGGTCGCGCAGCCGGTCGAGCAGGTCGGTGGCGAACCGGCGGGGGTCGTGCCCGGCCTCGACCACCCGGTCGACGGCGCGGAACACGGCGGGCGCGTCGTGGGCGGCCAGCGCGTCGATCGTCTCGTCGAGCAGCGCGTCGTCGGTGACCCCGAGCAGGCCGACCGCGCTCTTGTAGGTGACCCCCTCCGGCCCGGCGCCGGCCAGCAACTGGTCGAGGATGGACAGCGAGTCGCGGACCGAGCCGCCGCCGGCCCGCACCACCAGCGGGAACACCGTCGCCTCGACCTGGACGCCCTCGGCGGCGCAGGTCCGCTCCAGCAGGCCGCGCAGCGTCGTCGGCGGCACCAGCCGGAACGGGTAGTGGTGGGTGCGCGAGCGGATGGTGGGCAGCACCTTGTCCGGCTCGGTGGTCGCGAAGACGAAGACGAGGAACTCCGGCGGCTCCTCGACGACCTTGAGCAGGGCGTTGAAGCCCTGCGTGGTCACCATGTGCGCCTCGTCGACGATGTAGACCTTGTAGCGGCTGTTGACCGGGGCGAAGAAGGCGCGCTCGCGGAGGTCGCGGGCGTCGTCCACACCGCCGTGGCTGGCCGCGTCGATCTCGATGACGTCCAGCGAGCCCGGCCCGTCCGGCGCCAGGGCCACGCACGAGGCGCACACCCCGCAGGGCGTGGACGTCGGCCCCCGCTCGCAGTTAAGCGAGCGGGCGAGGATCCGCGCCGAGGAGGTCTTGCCGCACCCGCGCGGGCCGCTGAAGAGGTACGCGTGGTTGATCCGCCCGCCGTCGACGGCGTTGACGAGCGGGGCCGTCACGTGCTCCTGGCCGACCACCTCGGCGAAGGTCGCCGGGCGGTACTTCCGGTAGAGCGCCAGAGCCACGCGACGAGGTTACGTGGCAGGTCGGACGACACCGTGGACCTCCGCCGCGCCCTGCGTCACGCCCGGGCCCAGGAACGCGAGGACCCCCCGCGCACCCGCCAGAGCCTGCTTATCCTTGCTGCCTTCCGGCCCTGGGGAGGTTCACAGGATGACGCCACGCGGGGGGTCGGCCTCCACTGTAGAGGAAACCGGTCGGCCGATCGTGGGTGCCCTCGCTACGCTCCCGGCCATGACGCACGCGCTCGTCCTGCCCCCGCCGCGCTCCTGACCCGGAGCACCGCGGGCTGCTGACCGCCCGGCGCGACCGCGCCCGGCCCCTGCGCCGTGCTCCGGACCGAACTCCCCGATCCGGATCCGACCAGGAGCGTCATGCCCACCCCCACTCCCCGCGCGTCCGCCGCGCGCGGTTTCCCCCTCGTCGTGGCCGCCGCCCTCTGCTGGGGCACCTCGGGCGTCAGCGGCCGCATCGTCGCCGACCGCACCGACCTCGGCCCGCTGGACATCGCCTGGCACCGCATGGCCGTCGGTGCCGCCGTCCTGCTCGTCGCCCACCTGCTCACCCGCCGGCGCCGCCCGGTCGCCGTCCCGCTGACCCGGCCGGTCGCCGTCCGGCTGGCGCTGGTCGCGGCGGGGCTGGCCGCCTACCAGCTGGCCTACTTCGCCGCCGTCGCGTCGGCGGGGGTGAGCATCGCCACGCTGGTCGCGCTCGGCCTGGCCCCGCTGCTCATCGCCGTCGGCGCGGCGCTGCTCGGCCACGGCCGGCCCGACCGCGCCACGGTGCTCGCGCTGGCCGCCGCGCTGACCGGGCTGGGCCTGCTGGTCGGCCTGACCGCCGGGGCCTCGACCGGGACGGCGGTGCTGCTCGGCGCCCTGCTGGCGGTCGGGTCGGCGCTGGGCTACGCGGTGGTCACCCTCGCCAGCGGGGGCCTGCCGGCCGGCGTCCCGGTGACCCTGGCCGGGTTCGTCGGCGGGGCGCTGCTGCTCACCCCGGTGGCACTGGCCGGGGGGCTGCACCTCACGGCGGAGCCGGTGGCCCTGGCCACGCTGCTCTACCTGGGCGCGGTGCCGAGCGCGGCGGCCTACGCGCTGTTCTTCCGCGGGCTGCGGACCGTGCCCGGCGCGGTCGCGGCGATCGTCACCCTGCTCGAGCCGGTCACCGCGACGGTGCTGGCCACCGCGTTCCTGGGCGAACGACTGCCGCTCGGCGCGCTCGCCGGCGGCGTGCTGGTCCTCGGCGCGGTCGCGGGCCTCTACCTGCGGCGGCTCGGCGTCCGCGCCCGGCCGGACGTCGTCCCCGAGCCGGCCGCCTGAGGAAGACCTGCCTGCCCCCACCGCTCGCGAGCTCGCGGCGGGCCCCGGCAGGCAGGCCTTCCCGGTGGCGGAGGATGGGAGATTCGAACTCCCGAGGGGTTGCCCCCAACCCGCTTTCCAAGCGAGCGCCATAGGCCACTAGGCGAATCCTCCAACTGCGCGCCCCAGGATACCGGGCGGCCGGGAGGAGGTGCGCCGCGGCACCCGAGCGGCGCGGGACGGGCGGGGGTGTTTCCCGTCGGCAGGGTAGGGAAGGCTGGTCGGAACCAGCCGCTCCCCCGGCACGCAGCACCACGAGGAGGCACTCCCCATGACCGAGCCCGACCAGCCCCGGCCCGAGGTCGTGGACGCCATCGTCGCGGTGCTCAAGGGCGCCGACCCCTCGGGGCTGCCGCCGTCGGCCACCAAGGCCGAGAAGGACACCGCCAAGGACCGCTACCTGTCGGAGTTCGCCGCCGAGCGGAGCAAGCGGGACCGGCAGACCCGCGCCTGGGAGCTGCTGCTCACCCGCAGCTACGACGAACCGCCCACCTGGGAGCGGCTGTTCGACGACCTCTCCCCCGACGCCGCCCGCGAGCTCGGGGAGCTGTACGACGCGCTGCCCGCGGGAGCCCAGGAGGAGTACGCCCGGCGCTACGGCGTCCCCTCCGGGGTCTGACCGGCGCCACCCACCCCCGCGGGACGGGGACCGGAGATGACCGCACCCGACGACCTCGTCGCCGGCCGCTACCGCCTGGTGTCACGGATCGGCGGTGGCGGCATGGGCGCGGTGTGGCTGGCCCACGACGACCGGCTGGGGCGGCACGTCGCGCTCAAGCAGGTCCTGCCGCCCAGCGGGGCCGACCAGGCCGCGGTGGAGCAACAGCACCAGCGCGCGCTGCGCGAGGGCCGCATCGCCGCCCGGCTGAGCCACCCGCACGCCATCCGCGTCTTCGACGTCGCGGAGGTGGACGGGTCGCCGTGGCTGGTCATGGAGTACCTGCCCTCGCGCAGCCTCGCGGAGGTGCTGCACGAGGACGGCGTCCTGCCGGTGGACGTGGTCGCCCAGATCGGTGCCCAGATCGCCGACGCGCTGGCCGCCACGCACGCGGCCGGGGTCGTCCACCGCGACGTGAAGCCGGCCAACGTCCTCATCGGCTCGGGCCCGGACGTCGACGGCCTGGTGAAGATCACCGACTTCGGCATCTCCCACGCCCGCGGCGACGTCACGCTGACCCAGACCGGCCAGATCACCGGCACGCCGGCGTTCCTCGCCCCCGAGGTCGCGCAGGGTGTGGAGATGACGCCGGCCTCGGACGTCTTCTCCCTCGGCGCGACGCTCTTCACCTGCCTGGAGGGCCAGCCCCCGTTCGGGATGGACGACAACGCCCTGCGGCTGCTGCACCGCGTCGCGGCCGGCCGGCCGGAGTCCCCGCGGCGGGCCGGTTCGATGACCGGGCCGCTCCTGCGGATGCTCGCGACCGACCCGGCGCAGCGCCCGACGATGGAACAGGTGCGCGACGAGCTCGCCCAGCTCGCCGTCGGGCCGGACGGCGACCCGACGACGGTCCTGCTGGCCCGCACGAAGCTGCGCTCGTCCACCAACCGGGCCCGGACCGCCGAACTCCCTCCGGCGGCCGCCACCCCCACGCCTCGCCGGCCGCCACCCCCGCGCCGCGCGCCGACGTCCGCGCCGGCCCGGCACCCGCAGCCGCCACCGGCTCCACCGCCCGCCGCACCGCGGCCCGCCGGTCCACCGCCCGCCGCGCCGCCGGCGTCCCGGAGCCGGGCGCGCCGGCGGAGAGCCCCGCTGGTCGCCGTCCTGCTGGTCGCCGTCCTGCTCGGCGGGGGCGCCGCGCTCTGGTTCACCACGCGGAACGACCCCGGCGGGACGGGCGCGCAGCCCGCTCCGGCGTCGTCCTCCCCGGCCGGTGGAGACGGTGCCGCGGCACCGGACACGGCCGGCCCCGCGGAGGACGGCGCGCCGGTGGACGAGGACGCGACCGCGGTCGCCGAGGACACCCTGGACGAGTACTACGGCCACCTCCCCGACGACCCGGAGGCGGCGTACGCCATGACCGGGCCGACGCTGCGCGCCGCGGCCGACCGCGCCTACTACGAGGACTTCTGGGCGCCGTGGTCGGAGGTGGAGCTCGAGGACGTGCGCGACGCCGAGTCCGGGGACGACGGCACGGTCACGGCGACCACCGAGGTGCGCTTCACCCGCACCGACGGGCGCGAGGAGGTCGAGCGGCACGAGGTCCGGCTCGTGCCGGCCGACGACGGCGGGTGGCTGGTCGACCTCGACCGGTACGTCGACACCGTCGGCTGAGGACCCCGGAACGACGAAGCCGCCCCCGGGATCCCGGGGGCGGCTTCGCACTGGCGGTGGCGGTGGGATTTGAACCCACGGAGGCTTGCACCTCACACGCTTTCGAGGCGTGCTCCTTCGGCCGCTCGGACACGCCACCGCCGAAGAGACTACAGGTCCCGTTTCCGGCGGAAGAACGCGCGTAGCAGCGCGGCGGACTCCTCGGCGCGGACACCGCCGGTGACCTGCGGGCGGTGGTTGAGCCGGCGGTCGCGGACGACGTCCCACAGCGACCCGACCGCGCCGGCCTTCGGGTCGTCGGCACCGTAGACGACCCGGTCCACCCGGGCCAGCACGCTGGCGCCGGCGCACATGGTGCAGGGCTCGAGGGTGACGACGAGCGTCGTCCCGGTCAGCCGCCAGCCGTCGCCGTGCACCTGCGCGGCCGCGCGGAGGGCGAGCACCTCGGCGTGCGCGGTGGGGTCGCCGCGCTTCTCCCGCTCGTTGGCCGCCTCGGCGAGGACGGCGCCGTCCGGGCCGAGGACGACGGCACCGATCGGCGTGTCGCCCCACTCCACCGCGGCGGCGGCGAGCTCGAGCGCGCGCCCCATGGCGGAGTCGACGTCCGGGGTCACCGGGTCGTCTCCGGGGAGGTCGTGCTCTGCCCACCACCGTGGGCAGAGCACGACCGATCGGCCGCCCCCGTGCTCTCCGGGAGCTCGTGCTCTGCCCGCCAGGGTGGGCAGAGCACGACTGCGCGGGGAGACAGGTGTGCCGGCGGAGGGGTCACGGGCCTGCCACCGACAGGAGGTCGAGTCCGACGAGGTCCGACAGCTCGGCCAGCGCGGCGGTCGGGTCCACGACCTTGACGGTGTGCATCCCCATCGCCCGGGCGGGCTTGAGGTTGATGCCGAGGTCGTCGAGGTAGGCGCAGTCGGCCGGCTCGATCGCCCGGCCGACGGCCTCGGACAACCGGGCCAGCGCGCGGCGGTAGATCTCCGGCTCGGGCTTGCGCACGCCCTCCAGCGAGGACTCGACCACCGCGTCGAACAGTGCCAGCAGCTCCCCGAGCCGCCCGGTGCGCTCCATGGGCGCGACGTTGTTGGACAGCAGCGCCAGGGGCAGCCCCGCGTCCCGCAGCCGGGTCACGGCGGCGACCATCGCCGGGCGCAGCTCCCCGGCCAGCGCGGCGAGCACCCGGCGCGCGTCGAGGCGGTGCCCGGCGGCCAGCGCCTCGGCCTCGAAGGCGTCGATGAAGCCGGCGGCGTCGAGCTCGCTGCGCTCGTACCGCGCCCAGGCGTTGGTGTCGGGGTCGATGGTGTTCAGCCGCCGGATCAGCCCCTCCGGCAGCCCCGCCTCGGCCTCGTAGGCGGCGAACGCCGGCATCGGGCTCTCGGTGAGCACCCCGCCGAGGTCGAAGACGACGGCGGAGACCCTCCCGCTCACGGCGTCACCGCCGCGGCGAGCTCGTCGGCGAAGCCGAGCCGCGCGGCGATGGCGGCGACCATCTCGTCGGCCCACAGGTCGTCGGCGGTGACGATCGGCCGCAGCTGCTCGGCGGGGAGCCCGTCGTCGGCGAAGACGTCCAGGTCACCGCCGGGCCAGCCGGTCTCGTCGTCGTCGAAGGCGCCGTCGGCGTCGACGGCGATCCCGTAGCGCTCCACCACCTCGGCGGCGAGCACCCACTCCTGCATGGTCGCGTCGGAGATCAGCGCCCGCACCATGCCGCCCGGCCCGTGCCGGAGGACGACGAAGTACAGCCGAGAGTCGACGACGACCACGAACGGCCCCGGCCACTCGTCGGCGCCCGGCTCGCCGAGGGCCCGCTCCAGCACCGGCAGCTCGTCGGCCGCGTCGGAGGCCAGCAGCTCCACCTGCCAGCGCCCGGTCGGGCGGCTGACCCGCACCGCCCAGCTCGACCTCGGTTCGTCGCTCATCGCTTGCGCAGCATGGTCAGCCCGTCGGAGAGGGGCAGCAGCACGGTCTCCCAGCGCGGGTCGCCGGCCAGCGCGGCGTTGAGCTCGGCGATCGCCCGCTCGTTGTCCGTCTGCGGGTCGAGCACCCGGCCGCCCGCCAGGGTGTTGTCCAGCAGCACGACCCCGTTGTCGGTCAGCCGCGGGTGCAGCTCGTCGACGTAGGCGGCGTAGCCGGTCTTGTCCGCGTCGACGAAGGCCAGGTCGAACGTCGGCTCGGCCGGCAGCGCGCGCAGCGACTCGTGCGCGTCGCCCAGCCGCAGCTCGATCCGGTCGGCGAGCCCCGCCCGCGCCCAGTACCTCCGCGCGATCGCCGTCCACTCCTCGCTGCGGTCCAGGCAGAGCAGCGAGCCGTCGGCGGGCAGCCCGCGGGCGATGCACAGCGCGGAGAAGCCGGTGAACGTGCCGATCTCGATCGCCCGGCGGACGCCGAGGGCGCCGGTGAGCAGCTGCATGAACGTGCCCTGCTCGGCGGCGATCTGGAAGGTCGGCGGCACCTCGCCCCGGTCGGCCAGGGTGGCGGTCTCGGCCAGCAGGTCGGCGGCGACGTCGTCGGGCGGCTCGGAGCTGGCGCGGACGTAGTCGCTGAGCTCTGCGGTGAGCAGGAACGACCGCGGGGTCATGGCGCGTGACGGCGGAGGAGCGCGGGGGTCATAGCCTCTGATCATGGCCGATCCCGCGCCCGACGACGGTGCCGACGTCGACCCCGCGCTCTTCGCCCGGCTGGCGGCCGACCCGCTGGCCGGGCACCTGGGGATCGCGCTCGAGCAGGTGCGCCCCGGCTACGCCCGCGCCGCGATGACCGTCGGTCCCGAGCTGCTCAACGCCGTCGGCACCGCGCACGGCGGCGCGACCATGGCGCTGCTCGACGTCGTCCACGCGGCGGTGAGCAACAGCCACGGGACGGTCGCCGTCGCGCAGGACGTGCACACCGAGTTCCTCGCGCCCGGCCGGCCGGGTGACCGGCTGGTGGCCGAGGGCATCGAGGTGCACCGCAGCAGCCGCACCGCGGTCTACCGCATCGACGCCCGCGCGCAGGACGGCCGGCTGGTCGCGACCGCGCTGGCGCGGGTGTTCCGCACCGAGCGCCCCTGGGGGTCCGCGTGACCTCCTCGTTCCCCGTACCGACGATGCCGGCGCCGCCGGTCGGCGTCGTGGGCCTCGGCCAGCTCGGCGGCTCGCTGGCCGCGGCCCTCGTCGCGGCGGGCCGCCCCGTCACCGGGTGGGACGTCGACCCCGCCGCCCGCGAGGCCGCCGCGGCCCGGGGGGTGCGGATCGACCGGGAGATGGCCGGGGTCGTCGTCCTCGCCGTCCCGCTGCCGGCCATGGCCCGGGCCCTCGAGGGGCTCGCCGTCGCGCCCGACGCGACGGTCACCGACCTGGGCTCGGTGAAGGTGCCGGTGCTGGACGAGCTGGGCGCGGCCCTCGGGAGCCGGTACGTCGGCGGCCACCCGATGTGCGGCACCGAGCGGTCAGGGCACGCCGCCACCGACCCGGGCCTGTTCGCCGGCGCCCGCTGGGCGGTCTGCCTGGAGCCGGGCACCGAGCTGCCGCGGTGGCTGCGGGTGGCCGAGGTCGCGCTCGCCGTCGGCGCCGAGGTGGTGCCGGTGACCGCCGCGGAGCACGACGACGCGGTGGCCGCGATCAGCCACGTCCCGCACCTGCTCGCCGCGGCGCTCGCCGCCGCGGCCGGGGAGGCCGGCCCGCTGGCCCTGTCCCTGGCCGCCGGCAGCTTCCGCGACGGCACCCGGGTGATCGCCAGCGACCCGGGGTTCGTCACGGCGATGGTCGAGAGCAACGCCGGCCCGACCGCGGCCGCGCTGGCCCGGGTGCAGGCCCAGCTGGCCCGCCCGTGGCCCGAGCTGGTCGCCGCCGGGCACGCCGTGCGCGCGGGGGCGCCGGCCGGACGGCGCGGCGCCCGCGTGCCGCTGGACCGGACGGCGCTGCTGGCGCTCGGCCGCGCCGGCGGCGCCGTGACCGGGCGGCTGGCCGCGTTCCTGGAGGGCTGGACGCCGGACGTCGGCTGACGCCCGTTTCGCCCGCCGCGCGGCGGGCAGGGAGGCGACATGGACGACAGCGAGATCCGCAGCCGCATCGAGGCGCTGGTCGAGGAGGAGCACCGCCTGCGCGACAGCGGTGAGCACACCGACGAGGACCGCGCCCGGCTCCGCCAGATCGAGGAGGACCGCGACCAGCTGTGGGACCTGCTCCGCCAGCGGGACGCCAAGCGCCAGTACGGGCAGGACCCCGACGAGGCCCAGCCCCGCCCCGAGCAGCAGGTCGAGGGCTACCTGCAGTAGAAGGACCCCGTCCTCCTCACCCCTCGCACGCTCGGGGTGAGCCTCTGGACGGGGCCGGGGCGGGGGCACTGCAGGGGGCCGAGCGGGGCCTTCCAGGGCCGGGCCAGAACACTTAGAAGTCGAAGTGTGTGCCGCTGATCTTGCGGGTATGCCGCGCCTCGGCGCGCTCGGTCACGCGCCCGAGGCGAGGGGAGCAGGCATGGTGCACGCGGCGCGGACGATCCGGCGGGCAGTGGTCACCGGCGGGGCCGGGTTCCTCGGCTCCCACCTGTGCGAGCAGTTGCTCGAGCGGGACGTCGAGGTCGTCTGCCTCGACAACTTCCTCACCGGCTCCCCGGAGAACGTCGTCCACCTCATGGAGCACCCGGGCTTCCGGCTGGTCCGGTGCGACGTGACCGACTACGTGCACGTCCCCGGCCCGGTCGACCTGGTGCTGCACTTCGCCTCGCCGGCCAGCCCGCTGGACTACCTGAAGATGCCCATCGAGACGCTCAAGGTGGGCAGCCTCGGCACCCTGCACACCCTGGGCCTGGCCCACGACAAGGGCGCCCGGTACGTCCTCGCCTCCACCTCCGAGGTGTACGGCGACCCGCTGCAGCACCCCCAGGACGAGGACTACTGGGGCAACGTCAACCCGGTCGGCCCGCGCGGGGTGTACGACGAGGCCAAGCGGTTCAGCGAGGCCCTGACCACCGCGTACCGGACGTCGAAGGGCACCGACACCGGCATCGTCCGGATCTTCAACACCTACGGCCCGCGGATGCGCCCGGACGACGGCCGCGCCATCCCCGCGTTCGTCGGGCAGGCGCTGTCCGGCCGCCCGCTGACCGTCGCCGGGGACGGCTCGCAGACGCGGTCGATCTGCTACGTCGACGACACGGTGCGCGGCATCCTCGCGATGGCGTTCTCCGCCGAGGCGGGTCCGGTGAACATCGGCAACCCCGACGAGCTGTCGATGCTCCGGCTGGCCGAGTGGATCCGCGAGCTGACGGGGTCCTCCTCGCCGATCGAGTTCATCGACCTGCCCGTGGACGACCCCAAGGTGCGCCGGCCCGACACCACCCGCGCCGAGCAGTTGCTGGGCTGGCGGCCGACGGTGCCGTCGGAGGAGGGGCTGCGCCGGACGGTGGCGTGGTTCGCCGAGCAGCAGACGCCGGCGGTGGCCGCCGCGGGGTGACGCCGGTCGCCCGACGCCCCTCCGTCACCGGACGCATCTAATCTGTGAGCAGGGGCGGTCGCGGGGGTCGCCGTCGACGAGACCCTGACCGACCGACGGGGGAACTGCACGATGGGCCGCCACGCCGACACGTCCGCCGGCCGACGGGGCGTCGCCGTCACCCCGCAACTGCTCATCGCCGCGGCCGTGGCGCTCGTGGTGCTGGTCGCCGGCGGCATCACCTGGTGGGTCGTCAGCGCCGGTGACGCCGACTGCGACGCGACCGCCGTCGTCCGGGTGGCCGTGGCCCCGGAGCTGGCCTCCGTCGCCGACCGCGTCCTGGCCGACGCCGAGGGCGTGGCGGACGGCGACTGCGCGGGCGCCCAGGTGACCGCGCAGGAACCGGTGCAGACCCTCGGGGACCTCAGCGCGCTGGAACCGGCCGACCTGCCGCACGTCTGGGTGCCCGACTCGTCGCTGTGGCCGGCCCGGGCGGGCGAGGTCCCGCTGGAGACGGCGGGCTCGATGGCCACCTCCCCGGTCGTGCTGGCGACCAGCCGGGCCGCGGTCGCGGAGCTGGGCTGGGACGACTCGCCGCCCGGGTGGGGCGAGGCGCTGGCCAGCGACCAGGGCCTCGCCGTGCCGGACCTGGCCACCAGTGCCGAGGGGCTGGCCGCGCTGGGCGCCGTCCGGACCGCGCTGGGTGGCGGCGAGGACGCCGACAACGCCGTCGTCCAGGCCGTGCTGGCCGCCGAGCGCGGCCCGTCGGTCTCGCCGGCCGACGCGCTGGAGGCCGCGGGGGCGGACGACGCCGACGCGCCGCTGGTGCCGGTCAGCGAGCAGGAGGTGTACGCCACCAACACCAGCGCCGAGGACCCCTCGCTGGTCGCGGTGTACCCCCGCGAGGGCTCGCCGTCGCTGGACTACCCGGTCGTGCGGGTCGGCTCGGCCTCGGGTGCCGACGCGACGGCGGTGGCCGCGGTGGTGTCGGCGCTGACCTCCGACGCGGCGCGCACCGCCGTCCGGGAGGCCGGGTTCCGGGATGCCGACGGTGCCGCTCCCCCGCAGGCCGGCGAGGCGACCGGCACCCGCGAGGAGGCACCCGAGGCGCTGCTGCTCGACCCCGGGCAGGTGCAGTCGCTGCTGGCGCAGCTGGCCGAGCTGGCCGCGCCGTCGCGGATCCTCACCGTGTTCGACGTCTCCACGTCGATGGAGGCCCCGGCCGGCGACGGCACCCGCGCCACGCTGGCCCGGGACGCCGCGCAGAGCACCCTGGCGCTGGTGCCGGGCCATTTCGCGCTCGGCCTGTGGGTCTTCGCCAACGAGCTGGAGGGCGACCAGGACTGGTCGGAGCTCGTGCCCACGCGCGCCCTCGACGCCGAGGTCGACGGCGACACCCAGCGCGACCTGCTCGACGAGCAGCTCGACACCATCCCCGACCGGCTCAGCCCCGGCGGCACCGGCCTGTACGACACGACGCTGGCCGCCGTCCGCGCGGCGCGGGCCGACTTCGACCCGACCGCGGTGAACAGCGTGCTGATGGTCACCGACGGCACCAACGACGACGACGGGGTCGAGCTCGACGCGCTGCTGGAGACGCTGCGCGACGAGGCGGACGAGGACCGGCCGATCAAGGTGATCGGCGTCGCCCTCGGCCCGGACGCCGACCTCGACGCGCTGCAGGAGATCGCCGAGGCCACGGGCGGCGAGGCGTACTCCGCCGTCGACCCGGCCGACCTGCAGACGGTGCTGTTCGACGCGCTGCGCCAGCGCTGAGCCGTGACAGCGCGGTCCTCCGCACCGCGCCGGGTCGTGGCCGGCGCCGCGGGGGTGCGCACCGTTCCGGGAATGTCGTGCTCTGCGTGCCCCCGGTACGCAGAGCACGAGACAGCCGCGGCAACGGGACATCCCCGACACAGTCGTGCTCTGCATGCCCCCGGTACGCAGAGCACGACCTTGCGGGGAGGTGCTCGTGCTCTGCCCAGCAGCGTCGGCAGAACGCGAGCGTCCGGCGACCAGGTCAGAGCCGGACGGGCAGGTCGTCGCCGGTCCGGGCGAGCAGGTCGTCGAGGGCGTCGGTCACCTCGGCGACCGTGATCGCCTCCAGCGCGGGGTCGAGCTCGGTACCCCACGGGTCGCCGGTTCCGTCGCCGTGCCAGAGGACGACGTGCAGCGCCCCTCCGTCCGCGCCCCGCGGCGGCGGGCCCCACAGCGCCGGGGACACCGGCCCGAACAGCACCACCGAGGGGCGCCGGTAGGCGGTCGCCAGGTGCGCCATCCCGGTGTCGCCGCTTAGCACGACGCGGGCGCCGGCGACGAGCGCGGCCAGCTCCAGCGTCGACGTCCGCCCGGCCAGCACCGCGTCCTCGCCCAGGCCGGCCGCCGAGGCGACCGCGCGGGCCAGCGGGACCTCGGCCGGGCCGCCGGTGAGCCGCACGTCCAGGCCGGCCGCGGCCAGGTGCCGGGCGACCGCGGCGAAGCGGTCGGGCGGCCAGCGCCGTCCGGGGAAGGCGGCGCCGGGGTGCACCAGGGCGACCCCCTCGGGTGCCGGCGACAGCACGGCGGGGACCGTGAGGTCCAGCGCGTCCGGGTCGGCGGCCACGCCCAGGCCCTCGGACACCAGCCGGCACCAGCGGCGGACCTCGTGCTCGTCGGGGTACCAGGTCGGGCCCGGGTAGCCGGGGCTGGCGAAGGTGAGCAGCCGGTCCGGGTGCAGGTCGGCGACGACGACGTGCGAGGCCGGGCCCTTGCCGTGCAGGTCGACGGCGAGCTCCGGCGGGGGGCCCGCCCAGTCCAGCGGCTCGAGCTCGCGGGCGGGAAGCACCTGGTCGACCGCGTCGACCAGGCCGGCGAGCGGCGCGAGCGCGGTCGTCGTCGCGAGCACCAGGCGGTGCCCGGGCACGGCCGCCCGCACCGCCCGGATCGCCGGGACGCCGGTGAGCAGGTCGCCCAGCCCCAGCGGCCGCAGCACGACCGCCACCGGCCGCCCGTCGGTGAGGGCAGAGATGGCCATCTCTGCCGCTAGACGCGGGAGCGCTCGACGAGGGCGGTCGTGGAGTGCCCGTCGAGGTAGGGCAGCACGACGGCCTGGCCGCCCCAGCGCCGCAGCACCGCCGCCTCGGGCAGGTCGGCGCCGGCGTAGTCGCCGCCCTTGGCCCACACGTCGGGGCGCAGCCGGTCGATCACCTCGGCGGGGGTGTCCTCGTCGAACACCACGACGGCGTCGACGAACTCCAGCGCCTCCAGCACCCGCGCGCGGTCGGCCGCGGTCACCAGCGGGCGGGAGGGTCCCTTCAGCCGGCGCACCGACTCGTCGGAGTTGATGCACACCACCAGGCAGTCCCCCAGGCCGCGGGCGGCGCGGAGCGTGGCGACGTGGCCGGGGTGCAGCAGGTCGAAGCAGCCGCCGGTGGCCACCACCGTCCCGCCGGCCGCCCGCACGCGGGCGAGGACGCCGTCGACGCCGGGCCTGAGCGGCACGTCGGACTCGGGCGCCGCGTCCCACGCCGAGGCCCCGCCGCGCGCCACGAACGCCCCGGCCGCGGCCACCGCGGCGGCCACCGCCTCGCCGGTCACCGCCCCGTCGGCCAGGGCGAGCGCCGCGGCCGCGGCGAAGGAGTCCCCGGCGCCGCACGGGTCGCCACCGGTCACCGGCACCGCCGGCACCACCATCGGCGCGCCCTCGCCGTAGGACAGCAGCGCGCCGCGGGCGCCCAGGGTCACCGCGACCGCGCCGACCCCCCAGTGCCGGATCAGCGCCTCGGCGCGGGCACCGACCGCGGCCAGCCCGTCGCCGTCGGCCGGCACGCCCACGGTGGCGGCCACGCGGGCGGCCTCGGCGCCGTTCGGGGTCACCAGGCGGACCGACGGCACGGGGTCGGCGCCGCGCGGGTGGGGGTCCCACACGACCGGGCCGCCGGCCTCGGCCAGGGCGGCCCGGATGTCGGCAGCCGCCGTCGTCCCCCGGCCGTAGTCGGCCACCAGGACCGCCGCGGCGTCGCGGAGCACCTGTGCGGCCTCGGCCGGTAGCGGGCCGAGGCCGGCCACCGGGGAGCCGCTGTCGATCCGCACCACCGAGTGGTCGCCGACGCGGACCCGCCGCTTCACCGCCGTCCCGCCCGTCGCCGGGATCTCGACCAGCCGCACCCGGCCGGCCAGCAGTGTCCGCAGGCGGTCGGCGCCCTCGTCGGACGCCATCGGGGTCACCAGCACGACCTCACGGGAGGTGGCGGCCGCCGCGATCACCGCGGCCAGGGCCGCGCCGCCGGGGCGCTCGCGGCTCTGGACGTCCTCCACGACCGGCACCGGCGCGTCCGGGGTGAGCCGGGACGCCGTGCCGACCAGGTCGACGTCCAGCAGGGCGTCCCCGACGACGACGAGCGGACCGTTCACTGAACGACCCCGAGGCGGGTCTCCGGCACCCGCGCCGGCTCGGCCAGCACCGCGGCGTCGAAGGACGCGCAGACCAGGTGCAGGGCGACCAGGTGGCACTCCTGCACGGTCGCCGTCCACGGGGAGTCGATGCAGACCGCGTCGTCGGCGGCCGCCGCCAGCGGGTTCGGCGCCGGGCCGGTCATCGCCAGCACGGTGATGCCGCACTCGCGCGCCCGGCGGGCCGCGGCGACCGCGTTCGGCGACCGGCCCGACGTCGACAGCAGGACCAGCACGTCACCGGCCCGGCCGTGGGCCTCGACCTGGCGGGCGAACAGCTCCTCGCCCGGGTAGTCGTTGACGATGGCGGTCAGAGACGAGGTCTCCGCGGTCAGGCAGATCGCCGAGAACGGCGGCCGGTCGGCGCGGTAGCGGCCCACCAGCTCCGCGGTGAGGTGCTGCGCCTGCGCCGCGCTGCCCCCGTTGCCGGCGGCCAGCAGCCGGCCCCTCGACTCCCCGCACAGCACGTCGGCGATCAGCCGCCCCCAGCGGTCCAGGGCGTCGAGCTGCCCGGTCAGCGACCCCAGCGCGGCGCTCAGCGAGGCCACGTGGTCGGCGCCGGTGAGGTGGGTGCAGGTGTCCGGGGACACGACCTCGCTCGCGGAGTGGGGAGCAACAGTCATCGGGCGACCTCCACGGCGCTCGTCTGGGTCTTCTCGGTCCGGCCGGGGCCGTCGAGGACCTGCCGGTACACGGTCTCGGTGTCGGCGACCACGCGGGCCCACCGGTAGCGGGTGCGGGCCCGGCGCACCCCGGCCGCGCCGTAAGCGGCCCGCCGGGCGTCGTCGGCCAGCAGCGCGGCGAGCACCGCGCCGAGCCGCTCGGGGTCCCGCGGCGGGACCAGGTCACCGGTGACGCCGTCGGCGACGGAGTCCTGCAGCCCGCCCACGGCAGTGGCCACCACCGGGCGGCCGCAGGCCATGGCCTCCAGCGGCGTGATGCCGAACGGCTCGTACCAGGGCACGGCCAGGACGACGTCGGCCGAGCGGATCCACGCCGGGACGTCGGCCCGCGCCACCGCGCCGGTGAACACCAGCCGGTCGGCGACGCCCGCCGTCTCTGCCACCGCGCGCAGCCGGCGCACCTCGGGGTCGGCGTCCAGCGCGTCGGCCGGCGGCCCGCCGACCACGACGAGCTCGGCGTCCGGTACCGCGGCCAGCGCGCGGACCGCGTCGTCCTGCCCCTTGCGCTCGACCAGCCGGCCGAGCACCAGCAGCCGCTGCCGGCCGGGCGTGCGCGGGGCGACCGGGCCCTTCGGCGTGAACACGGCGGTGTCCACCCCGCACGGCACGATCGAGGCGCGGTCGCGGTCGAGCCCCAGCCGGCGCAGCTCGAACACCTCGTCGGTGCAGGTGGCGACGACGTGGCTGACATTGCGGCACAGCGCCCGCTCGAGCTCGACCCGCTGCGGCGGTGAGGTGTCGGCGGCGCCCTGGTGGCGGCGCTTGACCGAGCCGAGGGCGTGGAAGGTCTGCACGACGGGGATCCCCGCCCGCCCCGGGCCCGCCGCCGCGACCGCGGCCAGCCCGCTCATCCAGAAGTGCGCGTGCACCAGGTCCGGCGGTGCCGCGGCCCAGGCGCGGCGCAGCACCGACGCGAACTCGGGCATGTGCCGCAGCAGGTCGTCCTTGGGCAGCACCCGCGCCGGCCCCGCGGTCACGTGCGCGACGTCGTAGCCGTCGGCGGTGCGCACGCGGTCGGGCTGGTCGGGGTCCTCGCGGCGGGTGTGCACGGTGACCTCGTGCCCGCGCGCGGCGAGCCCGGCGGCCAGGGCCGCGACGTGCACGTTCTGCCCGCCGGCGTCCACGCCGCCGATCGCGGCCAGTGGGCTGGCGTGTTCGCTGACGAGATCCAGCTTCACCGCGTCACCTCCGCCAAGAGCCGGTCCCAGTCGGTCAGGAAGCGCTGGAGCCCGTATCGCTCCAGCGCCGCCGCGCGGGCGGCCTTGCCGGCCAGCCGGGCGGCGTCGTCGTCGTGCAGGAACGTGCGCACCGCACTCCAGAGACGCTCGGGGTCCGTGGACAGCACGCCCGCCTCGGCCGGCACCGCCTCCACCGCCTCGGTCGTGGCCAGGCCGACCACCGGCATGCCCAGGTGCATCGCCTCCAGCAGCGACAGCCCGAGGGAGGTCCAGCGGACCGGGTGCACGTACACCCGGCGGCGGGCCAGCTCGGCGTGCATGGCGGCCTGGGGCGGGTCGTCGTGCAGCGCGACCCGGCCGGGGTCGAGGCCGTAGCGCTCGTGCAGGCCGGACAGCCCCATGCCGAAGACGTCGACCGGCGCGACCGCGGCGAGCCCCGGCAGCAGGTCCGCGCCGACCGTGCGGCCGCGGCGCACCGGCTCGTTGGTGACGACGGCGGCGCGGGCCAGCTCCCCGGTCCATCGCTCGCCGGGGTCGACGATGCCGTGCTCGATCACCGTCGTCGGCGCGCGGCCGTTGTCGTAGAAGAGCCGGTTGAAGTGGGTGACGTGGGCGATCGGGATGTCCGACCGGTCGGCCAGCGGGTGCCGGGTGTGCGGGACCGGTCCGTCGTCGGGCTCCAGGCCCGGCGCGTTGTGCTCGAGGAAGACCGCGGGCAGGTCCCGGCCCGGCTCGCGGCCCAGCCACTCGCGCGCCAGCTCCAGGTCGCGCACCCGCTGCAGGACGACGACGTCGACGTCCTCGTCGCGCAGCTGCTCGGGCGTCACCTCGCGGGCGGCGGCCGGCCAGTCCCAGGTGCGGGCGCGGCCCAGCCCGTCGGGACCGCGATCGGGGGTCACCGGCAGCAGGTAGTCGTGCCGGCCCTGGACGAACGCCGTCGTCCACGAGCCGTGCACGTGCCAGAGCAGGACCCTCACGCGCTCACCACCTTCTCGACAGCCGCGACGACGTCGGCCGCGGTCACGGACGTCAGGCAGGGGTGGCCGGGCACCGGGCACTCGCGGGCCCGGGTGCCGCGGCAGGGGGCCTCCTGGTCGCCGAGCAGCACGGTGGGCACGCCGTAGGGCGCCCAGCGGGCGGCGGGCACGACCGGGGAGAACAGCGAGACGACCGGCGTGCCGACGGCGGCGGCCAGGTGCGCGGGGCCGGTGTTGCCGACGACGACCGCGGCGGCGCCGTCGAGCAGCGCCGCCATCTCCACCAGGCTCGTCGCCCCGCCGAGGTCGACCCCGCGGGTGCCGGCGACGGCGGCGGTGAGCTCGCGCTCCCCCGGCCCCCCGGTCACCAGCACCCGGTGCCCGGCGGTGGCCAGCGCCTCGACCGCCTCGGCGCAGCGCTGCGCGGGCCAGGCGCGGGCAGGGACGCTCGCCCCGGGGTGCAGCACGATGTAGCCGGGCTCGGGACCGCCGGGTCCCCAATGGCCGGGCTCGTGCGCGACCGGGGGCAGGGGCCGGCGCACCTCCAGCCGGCCGTCGTCGCCGGGCGGCAGCTCGAACCCGGCGGCGCGGGCGAGGGACAGGGCCCGTTCCGGCTCGGGCAGGTCGTCGTCCACCCGGTGGCGGACGTCGAGCAGCGAGCCGGGGTAGTCGACGCTGATCGCGGAGATCCGCGGCACGCCGGCCGTGCGGAGCACCAGCGCCAGGGGCAGGGGCGACTGGTGGAAGGACGTGGAGACCACCGCCTCGTCGGGCGCGAGGGCGCGCACGCGGTCGGTGAGCGCGGCCAGGTCGGCGGGGTCGACCGGCGGCGGGTCGCCCAGGATCCAGGGGCAGGCCCAGGTCCACACCTCGTCGACGCCGGGCAGCAGCCGCGCGGCCTCGGCGCCGGCGGGCCCGGCGAGGAAGACGACGCGGTCGGCACCGGCGGCCACGGCGCGTACCAGCGGGCCCTGCACCAGCACGTCGCCGGCCGAGTCCAGCCGGGCGACGAGCACCGTGCGGTTCACCACTCCCCCGCCAGGACGTCGTCGACCGCCGCGGTCAGGGTGTCCGCGCGGCGCGGGGCGGCGGCGACCTCGGCCTTCCGCGTCACCGGGGTGGGGACGAGGATCGCCGAGGCCCCGGTGGCGGCCGCGGCCTCGACGTCGGCGCCGATGTCGCCGATCACCACGCAGCGGGCCGGGTCGACGTCGAGCTCGGCGCAGGCGGCCTTGACCATGCCCGGCGCCGGCTTGCGGCACGTGCAGCCGTCGTCCGGCCCGTGCGGGCAGACCTGGATCGTGTCGAACGGGCCGAGCAGGTCGTCCAGCCGGGCCATGCAGGCGTCCACCTGGTCGCGGGTGATCAGCCCGCGGGCGACGCCGGACTGGTTGCTCACCACCCCGACGCGCACGCCGCGGGCGCGCAGCGCGTCGACCGCCGCCCTCGCGCCCGGCACCGGCCGCACCAGCTCCGGGTCGCCGTTGTAGGGGTAGTCGCGCACCAGCGTGCCGTCGCGGTCGAAGAGCACCAGGTCGGGCAGCCCCCTCCACGGCCGCACCCGGCGGTGCTGCACCAGCCCGCGCAGGAAGTGCCCCGTGGCCAGCGCGGGGATGAGCGCGCTGGTGGCCAGCATCGTGGTCACCTCGGCCCGGTCCCGCGGGCCGGGGGCGATGCGGGCCCAGGCGAACTCGGCGGTCCCGGCGGCCCAGACCAGCGCCGCCGCGACGGCGGCCCGCGGGCGGCGGGCGGCGGCCAGGCCGAGCGCGGCCACCCCGGCGGCGGTGACCGCCAGGTGCTGCGGACGACGGCCGAGCGGGGCGTCGGCGCGCTCGCGCCAGTCCCGCCCGTGCAGGCGGCGCATGAGGACGTCGTCGGCGTTGCCCGCCTGCACCCGCAGGCTCACCCAGCGGTCGACCGGCCGCACCGGGTGGGTGATCCAGCGCTGCCCGCGGGTGAGCCGGGCGCCGGTGTCCATGATCCGCAGGGCCAGGTCGGAGTCCTCGCGGAAGGCCCGCGGGAAGCGCTCGTCGAAGCCGCCGACGGCGGAGAGGGCGCTGCGGCGGTAGGCCAGGTCGGCGGTGATCCAGGAGCTGGTGGCCAGGCCGGCGGTGCCGCGCTCCCAGTCGGTGGGCCGGCGCCCCTCGGGCAGGGGCACGCGGACCCGGCCCTGGCTGCCGGCGACGTCCGGGCCGAGGGCGCTGAGATCGGCGGCGAGCCGCTCGTACCAGTCGGGGTCGGGCACCACGTCGTCGTCGAGGAAGGCGATCCACTCGGTGCGGGCGGTGCGCCAGCCGAGGTTGCGGGCGCGGGCCGGACCGCCGCCTCCGGTGCGGACCACCCGGACCGGCGGCAGCCCCGGCCGCTCCGGCCGCAGCGGTGCACCGGACGGGCGGTCGTCGACCAGGACGAGCTCGGCGGGGCGGGGACCGGGGGCCTGCGCGAGGGCGTCGAGGAGCACGTCGAGCGACGGCCGGCCGACCGTCGGCACGACCACGGAGCACTCCTCGATCCCCACCTGCATGATCGCGTCCTGCCCGCCCCGGGGACGCGGGAAACACTACGGGCTTGAAGTGTCCCCCGGACGAGTGCGACCGGCCTCCCTGCAGGGTCCCGCCGCGAGCCTGCGAGTGGTGGGGGGCCGGGGGGTCCTTTTCAGCGGCGGGATCGCGCCGCCGAGGACACCCGGGCGAGTGCATCGGTGACGACGGCGGCGTCGTCACCCAGGAGAGTGAGCAGGTGCGCGACCAGCCCGTCATGGGTGGGCGTCGCCTCCTCGACCTTCGCCCGCCCGGCCGGCGTGAGGCGGGCGTGCAGCAGGCGCCGGTCCCCGGCCGTGCGCTCCCGGACGACGAGGCCGTCGGCCACCAGCCGGCTGACCGTGCTGGTCACCCCGGCGCGGGACAGCCCGATCGCGTCCGCGACCTCACCCATGGTGGCCCGCTCGTCGGGGGCGTCGGCGATCCGCCGCAACGCCTCGAAGCCGGTGAGGGACAGGTCGTGCTTGAGGTGGAGGGCGGAGTCGACGCGCCGCGTGATGCGGTCGTGCACCTGCACGATGCGCAACCAGGTCTCGGCCGGGCGCGGAGCCGCTCCGGGCAGGTGGGCGACATCGGGCGGGACGTCGTCGGGAGAGAGGTCCTGCGCGAGGGCGTCCTCGGGGCGCGGCACCCCTCCATGGTCACCGACGGAGCGCTCAGGCGCTCCCGGGAGGCGGCGGACCGCCCGGCGGCGAGGCCGGCGGCCGGGTGCCGCGGCGCCCGGAGCGGGCGGCCAGACCCGCCGCCGCGACCAGCACGGCGACCGACCCGGCCAGCACCGGCCACGCGACGCCGTCGTCCCCCGGGAGCGACGACCGCGCCGCCGCCTCCTGCGGAGCCGCGTCCACGGCGGCCGGCTCGACCTCGCCGGCGTCGAGCGGACCGCCGTCGGGGAGCGCGATCGGCGGGATCCCGGCGGCGGGTGGCGGGGCGATGGCGGCGCAGTCCTCGGCGGCCGGCCGGGTGAAGCTGTAACCCTCGAGCTCGTCGACGTAGGCGGTGCCCGAGCCGTCGAGGGCCGCGTACCGCAGCAGGGGGTCGATGGTCTCGCCCCAGTCGACGTCGCCGGTGCTCAGCACGACGACCGCGCCGGGAGCCACCTGCGCGACGGCCTCGCCGGCCGGCTGCCGGGTCGTGGCGAGGGTGACGGCGTAGGCGACGGTGCCCCCGGTGACCTCGATGACGACCCCGCCGGGCCGGCAGCTGGGGCCGTGCGTGACCCGCGCGTCGGGCCGGCTGGGGTCGTCGACGGCGGCCGCGGGGGACGCCACGGCGATGCCGGCACACGCGAGGACGGCCACCAGCCCGAGCGTCCGCACGGCGGCCGGGAGGAGCGAGGCGCTGCGTCCGGCCCGCGGACATGCCCGTGTGAGGACCGGCACGTGTACTTCCCCCTGGTGTTCCTGCACGCCGGCACATCCGTGATGCGCCGTGCGCAGCTCCCATGATGACCGGCGGGATGCCCCGTCGGAGTGGGCTTTGGGCCCGGTTGTGCGTGTCGCGGCGGCGTGTCGGGGAAAAGCCGGTCCGGGCCGGGACGGGGTTTGTGACGGGGCCCTCACTACGGTGACCGGGTGGACTCTGCGGCGGGGACCGGCCGGCGCCGGCAGGACGAGGTGTACCGCGCCGGGGTCTACGGGCGGCGGCCGCGGGTGCCCACCGCCGCGCGGGCCCTCCAGCGGCGGGCGCGCGAGCACCTGAGCGCCCGCGCCTACGGCTACGTGGCCGGGGGCGCGGGCGCCGAGGCCACGCAGCGGGCCAACCGGGCGGCCTTCGACCGGTGGGCGGTCGTCCCGCGGGTGCTGCGCGACGTGAGCGTCCGCGACACCTCGGTGGAGCTGTTCGGACGGCGGCTGCCCGCGCCGGTGCTGCTGGGCCCGGTCGGCGCCCTGGAGCTGGTGCACCGGGACGCCGACCTCGCGGTGGCGCGCGCCGCGGCCGGGCTGGGCGTGCCGATGGTGTTCTCCAACCAGGCGTCGGTGCCCATGGAGGAGTGCGCCGCGGTGATGGGGGCCGCGCCGCGCTGGTTCCAGCTGTACTGGTCGACGTCCGACGAGCTGGTCGAGAGCCTGGTCGGGCGGGCCGAGGCGAGTGGCTGCGAGGCGCTGGTCGTCACCCTCGACACCACGATGCTGGGCTGGCGGCCGCGCGACCTGGACCTGGGGCACCTGCCGTTCGCCCTCGGCAAGGGCATCGCGCAGTACACCTCCGACCCGGTGTTCCGGCGGCTGGTCGAGGAGCGCGCGGCGGCGCCCGCCCCCGCCGAGCCCGTGGCCGCGGCGCGGCGGGACCGGCAGCCGCGGCCGACGGTGGCCGCGGTGCGAGCGCTGGTCGGGATGGCGCGGGCGTGGCCGGGGCCGCTGCTGGACAACCTGCGCTCGCCGCTGCCACGGGCCGCCGTCGAGACGTTCCTGTCGATCTACTCCCGCCCGTCCATCACCTGGGCCGACCTGGCCTGGCTGCGCGGCCGCACCCGGCTGCCGATCCTGCTCAAGGGCGTGCTGCACCCGGACGACGCGCGGCGCGCGCTCGACGAGGGTGTGGACGGCGTCGTGGTGAGCACGCACGGCGGGCGCCAGGTGGACCGGTCGGTGGCGGCGCTCGACGCGCTGCCGGACGTGGTGGCGGCCGTCGGCGACCGGGCGCCGGTGCTCCTCGACAGCGGGGTGCGCACCGGGGCGGACGTGTTCACCGCGGTGGCGCTGGGCGCCCGCGCCGTCCTGCTGGGCCGGCAGTTCGCGTGGGGGCTGGCGCTGGCCGGCGAGGAGGGCGTGCGCCAGGTCGTGTCCGACGTGGTCGGCGAGTTCGACCTGACGATGGGGCTGACCGGGCACACGGCGGTCGGCCAGCTCTCGCCCGACGTGCTCCGCCGCGTCGGCTGACGCGCCGACGGGACGACACGCCGGACCGGACTTGACCCTCTCGTGTGACCGGAGTCACAGTGGGGTTCGGGCGGGGGCGCCGGGAACGAGTGGCCACCCACTGCTGGGTGGACCGACCAACGCGGCCAGACCGTCAGGACCGGCCCCCCGCCCCTCACCCCCTCGGCCCTCAACTGTCGGTCAGGGGCTGACCTCCGGGGCTGCCCGGCCCCACCATGGACCGGTGCCCGCGGGAGCGCCGAAGAGGAACGGCCGCACCGGCCCGGGGAGGCTCCGTCTCCTGCCCCGGGTATCCACGCTGCGCGGCACGGTCCACCTGGTCGTCGTGGTGATGGTGGCGCTGCTGCTGGCCGGGGGTGCGGCGGCGGGCCTCACGCGCCTGTCGGTGCTCATGTCGGTGGACCGCCTCGAGAGCACGGTCGTGCCCGCCCGCCAGGCCGCCAGGGACCTCACGGTCGCCTTCGTGGACCAGGAGACCGGTGAGCGGGGCTTCCTGCTCACCGGCGACCCGTCCCTCCTGGAGCCCTACGACCGCGGTCGGGCCGACGCCGAGTCCCTCCAGCGCCGGCTGACCGCGCTGCTGCGGGACGACGCCCCCGGCCTCGACCTGCTGCAGCAGGTCACCGCGGCGGCCCAGGCCTGGGACACGCAGGTCGCCCAGCCGGGGATCGCCGCCCGGTCACGGGGCCCCCTCCCGGAGGGGCTCCAGCGCGACCTCGGCGCCAGCGACAAGGCCCTGTTCGACACCCTGCGGGACCGGCTCGACGCGCTCGTGGCCCGGACCTCGCAGCTCACCCGGATGCAGCTCGACCACATCGCCGCCGCGGAGGCGGTGGCCAACGGCGTCGCCCTCGGCACCCTCGCCGTCGCGGTGGCCGTGGCCCTGCTCACCGTCCCGCTGCTCCGCCACCGGCTGACCCGCCCGCTGGAGCGCCTGCTGGCCGACGTCCAGGCCGTGGCCGCCGGCGACCACGAACGCCCGATCGCCGGGCAGGGGGCACGGGAACTCGTGACGATCGCCGCGTCGGTGGAGACGATGCGGCAGAGCGTGCTCCGGCACTCCCGCGAGCGGCTGGCCGCGCTGCGTCAGCTCACGCTGCGCGAGGAGCACGACCGGATGGCCACCGACCTGCACGACCTCACCATCCAGCGGGTGTTCGCCCTCGGCCTGCGGCTGAGCTCGGCCGCCCGGCGGCACCCCGAGCTGGCCCCGGTCCTCGAGCCGCTGGTCGAGGAGACCGACGAGGTCATCCGCGAGCTGCGGACGGTGATCTTCGACCTCGGACGGACGCCGGACGGGGACCAGGCGCTGCGCCGCTCGGTCCTCGACGTCACCGAGGCCGGCGTGCGCATCCTGGGGTTCAGCCCCGCAGTGGAGTTCGACGGCCCGGTGGACACGGTGACCGCGGACGAGGTCGTCGACGGGCTGACCGCCGTCCTGCGGGAGGCGCTCAGCAACGTCGCCCGGCACGCCGCGGCGAGCACGGTCGCGGTCACCGTCGCCGTGGACGACGGCTGGGTCGCCCTGACCGTCGCCGACGACGGGCGCGGCATCCCGGACGGCGCCCCGCGCGGCAACGGCCTGGCGAACCTGCGCACCAGGGCCGAGCGGCTCGGGGGCAAGGCGACGGTGGACGCCCGCACGGACGGCCCCGGGACCGTCGTCCGGTGGGAGGTGCCGCTGCCGGGAGTCCCCTCTGCCTGACGCCGGCGGGGGTCTCGGCGCGGGCGCTCAGTCCTCGGCGACGTCGTAGGGGCCACCGTCATCCTGTTGCTCGGCTGTCCTGGACGACCGCGGGCCGGGGAGCCAGCGGCTCGCGCTCCCCGTCGCCGTCTGCCCCGATGAGGGTGGCGTAGGCGGACAGGTAGATGTCCTTCTGCGCGGACCAGCCGAACTCGCGGCACCGTTCCCTGGCCGTGGCGACCAGGGACTGTCGCCGGTCCGGGTCCCCGTGCAGGCGGACGAGCGCCTCGGCGAGGCTCTCCGGCGAACCCGGCTCGAAGTACTCGACGGCGTCGTCCCCGAAGTACCGGGCCGTCGACCGCAACCGGCTGGCCACCACCGGGATGTCGAGGAGCATGTACTCGTACATCTTGTTGGTGTGCACGAGGTTCGAGTACGGCGACGACTTCTGGGCGACGATCCCCACGTCTGCCGCGCAGAGCTCCGCCACCAGTTGCGGCATGTCGAGCCAGCCGAGGTACTGCACGTCGGCCTGCAGTTCCTGGCTCTCGATGAGCTGCTGGAGTTCGGCCACGTAGTCCCCCGTCCCCGTGATGCGCAGGCGCAGGTTCGGGATGCGGTCCTTGGCCAGTGCCACCGCGCGGACCATCGTGTCGTGGCCGTACCGCTCGTCGATCAAGCCGTGGCACACGGCGGTGAACCACGCGGGGTCGGGTCGGACGTCGCTGCGATGCTCGAGCAGGTGGCGGGCCTCCGGGCCGTTCAACACCACGACGATCTTGTCGGGGTCCGCTCCCCGGCTCACGTACCTCTCCTTGAGGTCCTCCGTCACCGTGAAGACCAGGTCCGCGTACCGGATCGCCGCCCGCTCGACCAACCGGAGGACTCCTGCCAGCCGGACCGACCCGTACTTGGTCTCGCCGAGTTCTGGGGTGGGTTCCTTGAGGAAGACCACGAGCTTGGCCCCGAGGAGGCGTGGGACGAACGCCGTGAAGGCCAGGAGGTCGGGCATGGAGTTGGCCTGCACCACCCGGAACGGCCGCTGCAGGTGGAGCCGGGCCACCGTGACCGTCGCCGCCAGGAAGAAGGCCAGGTAGTCCCACAGGTAGCTCAAGGGGCCACCGCGCCGGCGCGTCAGCGGCAGCCGATGGAGGGTCACACCGCTGTCGATCTCGACGGCCGGGGTGCCGGGCTCTCGCAGGCAGACGATGTCGACGTCGAAACCGGCGTCCCGTAGTGCTTCGGCCTCCCGCCGGAGGGACAACTCGTAGTACTCGCGTTGACGTACGAGGCAGATGCGCTGGGCCGACCTCCTCGTCGACCTCCTAGTACCCGAGCTCTGCCGCATCGGCCACCTCCGTGTCATAGGACCGTCCGTAGTCCTGGCGCCAGTAATGGTGTGCGGTGTAACGGAAGTTGTCGGCGGGATCGACGATCCAGCCCTGCAGGTGCTGGTCGGTCCACTCGCCGAGGTGGGACCAGCCGTAGCCGGGAACCATGACCGTCTTCGCGTCACCGGTCTCGCGGATCGCGGACAGCGCCTCCTGCGAGACCGCCTCCCACAGCCGCGCGGCCGACGTCCCGTCGGCCGACGGGAGGTCGGTCGGCTCGTTCATGAGGTCGTAGGCGACCACACCCGGATCGTCGGCGAAGGCCTCGCTGAGCCGCCGCCACAGGTCGACGAAGTCCGCCCGGCTCACCTGGGGGCTGCCGATGGCCCGGCGGACCCCACGGCCGTCGTCGTCCAGGTGGTAGGCGCCGAAGTTGTGGACGTCGAGGACCACGCCCACCCCGGCGTCGCGCGCGCGCTGGACGGCCGCCCGCAGTCGATCGAGCTCAGCTGCGTCCAGCTCGGCGCCGAGCACCGGCTGGATCCGCTCCCACCGGAAGGGCAGGCGGACGGTGGCCATCCCCTGCTGAGCCAGGTAGTGGAACGTCTCCTCGTCGGCGTACTGGTAGTCGCGGTCGTAGACGCCGGGGTTCTCGTTCGAGAACTCCGTGACCTCGTCCCCGCCGCCTGGTGCGCCGAACTCGCCACCACTGACGTTGACACCCACCAGCTCGTCGCCCGTCCGGGCCACCTGAGCCAGCAGCCGACCTGCCGGACGCGCCGCAGGCGGCGGTGCGCCCTCGCCCGTCCCGACGAACGGGCAGTAGTCGTAGTCGGCGTCCCACCAGTCACCCACCGACCAGGCGTCCACCCACAGGCCCGCTCGTTCGGCGGCCTGGAACCACTTCCGGGCCAGGTCGAGCCATCGGTCGTCCCCGTCGTTCGGGATGCCGATCTCCCCGATGTAGCCCTCGGCTCCGTTGTCCTCGAGCCACTGGGCGAAGTCCGTGAGCTCGGTCAGGACCCGGCGCTGCAACGGGTCGGCTGCGAGCGGGGTGTCACCGGCGGTGCCGACGGACGACAGGACACGGCGGACCGCCGGCACACCCCACACCAGCGTGGAGGCCATGACGGCCACGACGACCGAGAGGACGACGAGCGGCCGCCGCCAGGGGCTGCCCGTTCCTGCACGGCGAGCCGTTCCGCTCGTCGGGCCCGGAGGTGCCGGGCCTCGGTCGGCCGCCCGGTTGCGAGTTTCAGGGACCGGAGGCGTCATCCCACCACCACCCTCCGCTGCGGCGGAACGGTCGGGACCGTGGGACGTCCGACGCCGACCTGCAGCACGGGTCTCACGTCGCCACCTCGGCGTCGCGCTGAGCGGGTCCAGCCGAAGGCGCCCCAGCTCCCGACCCCGTCGTCACGGCACGCCGGTGGGCCACGTCGAGCGTCGCCGCGAGGGCGAGCAGGAGGATCAGCAGTTCTGCGCCACCCCGCAACGTGAGGTGCGGGTCGAACAACATCAGGACCGCGACCGCCCACGCCACCGTGGTGACGCTGATCCCGACGGCTCCGACCACGGGCTGCCGCACAGCGGCCAGACTCGTCCCTCTGCGCGCAGCCACCACGAGCACGAGGAGCACAGCCAGGAGGAGCGGTACGCCCCCCGTCCACAGTGCCCAGGTGTAGCCGCTCTCGATGTAGACCCAGTCGCCCCGGAAGACGAGATCTGGGACGCGACCGGCAGTCTGCACCCCGAACAACCAGTTGAAGTCGGTCCCGATGGGCGGCCAGAAGTACCGCTCGAGGTTCGCCAGACGCCCGTAGGGCCCGGTCCAGGAGTTTGGCAGGCCCGTCTGCGGGTCCGTGACGTCGAGGCGTGCGGCCAGAACCGGCTGGAGCACCTGCAGGCCGACTGCCGCGAAGGAGACGCCCACGAGTACGGCCTGCGGCACGGTGCCCGTCGCCACCGCGAACGCGATCCCGGCGACCACCAGCCCCACCAAGACGGATGCCTGACCGGAGGCGAGGGCGAACAAGCCCAGGACCGCTGCCGCTGCCCACAGCAGGCGGCCCCGGCCGGGCAGGCGTAGGGCGAGCGCCGCGGCGATCACCGTTGCGTAGATCATCACGTCGCCGTAGGCGATGGGGTTGCCGAGCGTCGCCGTCGCGCGATTGCCGGCCAGGTCGTACCCGTTCTCCTCGGGCGGGACGAGCGCGGTCAGCGCGTCGATCACCGGCCCGACGCCCACGGCCTGGAGGACTCCGATCACGCCCAGGACCCCGGCGGAGACCAGTACCGCGCCCAGCGCCCATCGGACGGCCCGGAGGTCGCGCAGGAAGAGTCGTACGACGGCGTAGAAGAGTGCGAGCTTCCACGGCGTCAGCGCGTACATGAGGTCGTCCACCGTGATGTCGCGGGCGCGCGCGTACATCCACAGGAGGGGGGAGACCGAGCTGGTGAAGGCGAACGCGAGGACCGCCAGGTCCAGAGCGTGGCCGCCCCGTGGCAGCCGCCACCCCGCCCGCGCCCACCGCCGGAGGACAGCGGGCACCAGGCCGCACAGCACAATCGCCAGCAGCCCCTCGTTGAGACGCAGGTACGGGATCACCGCTCCGCGGCCCAGGCCGGTGAGCAGCGGGTTGAGCGCGATGAAGCCGATGACCGCGCCGACCGGCCAGAGGGCGGTGAGCACCACCAGGAGGGTGCCGCCGGCGAGCACCAGGGCGAACACCGGCGCCGCTGCGATGACGGGGACGAGGAGGATCGCCACGATCACGAAGGTCAGCGGGATCACGATGTCACCAGCGGTTCTCCAGCCGAGAGCCGGCGGCGGGGAGGGCTTGCCCGCCGCGACCGGCGCCGACCACCGGCCGAGCAGAGCGGAGAAGCGTCGCCCGACAGCGCCGAGCGATGGTGGGCTCCCGGCGGTCACGAGCTGGTGTACCTGCTCTGCCGCTCACGCATCCGGAGCAGGGTGAGGAACGCGACCGCCAGGAGGACCCCGACCAGGAGACCGCCCGCCGCAGCCCGTACCGGCTGCGGGGACACCGGGTCCGGGAGGACCTCCGGAGACCCGAGCGCAGTCACACTTCCGTGGTTGGCGAAGGAGGCGGTACGCGTCGACTCCGCGGAGTACCGATCCACCAGGTACTCCGCCGTCGCCAGGCCTCGCGCCCGCAGCGGATCGAGGACCTGCACCCGCAAGACGCTGCTGTCCTCGACGGGCTCGGCGCTGACGGAGTTGATCAACTCCTGCGGATCACGCCCCACGGCAGCAGCCGCGTCCTCGAGGAAGTCGCGGCGGGTGAGCAGCACCGCGTGCGTGGACAACTGCCTGGCGATGCTGTCCACGGTGGCCGTGTCGCTGGGTTCGTGGAGGAACTCGACCTCGACGGCGTAGACGGGCGGTTGGGAGGCGCTCTCCACCGCCGCACCCAGGGTGGGCACCACCATGAGGAGCACGACGAGCAGCGCCACGACGGCCCGGCGTCGGCTGACCCGGTGGCGGCTGGGCCCTGGGGTGTGCTCGACCCGCGTGGGGTCCTGGCTGGACACCGCGTGGGAGGGATGCCGATCAGCCTCACCGGTCGTGGGAGGAGGCGGTGTCAGTTGGCTCATCGCTGCACCCGACCCGCCCAGAGCACTCCGGGGACGGCAGTGTGTTCGGGCGGCGTGGACACCGTGGTGCTCAGAGTCCTGCGGTCGGGGACGCCCACACTCATCGGCCCACGCCTCTCCTCGGCTCAGCGAGGTGCCGGACGCTACCTCAGCGACCGCGCGGAGATAAGGCCTAACGAATGGCCGAGTGGAGATGCCGGAATTGCACGTTCACATACATCACAATTCGTAGCGAAACTAGAACTGATCGTATTTGGCGACCTCTCGCATCGCCCCGTTGTCGGCGGATCGTCGGTCGCCGGCGACGTTGTGGCGCATCCGCTCCAGCGCCGCGGCGACGCGGGCCAGCTCCTCGCCGTCCAGCCCGGCGCGCAGCTGCTCGTCGTGCGCGCGGGCGGCGTCCCGCAGCCGGTCGAACAGCCGCAGGCCGGCCTCGGTCAGCTCCACCCGGCGCACCCGGCGGTTGCCGGGGTCGGCGACGCGGGCCACCAGCCCGGCCGCCTCCATCGCGTCGAGCTGCTGCGTGAGCGTGGCCGCGCGCAGCCCGAGGGCGTCGCCCAGCTCCCGCTGCGTGGCGACCGGGCCGCCGCGCAGGGCGAGCAGGACCAGCCACACGGTGCGCGACCCGCCCGCGGCCGCCAGCCGGGCGTCGAACGCGCGGCTGACCTCCCGCGCGACGCGGGCGAGGAGCAGCCCGATCGGCGGGCCGCCGGGAGGCCGGGGCACGCAACCACACTACCGCAGTCCGTTCGGTTCCTGACCTTTCGGTACCGAACGGTCTGGCGTACGGTCGGAGCCGGCCGACCCCCTCCACCGAGGAGTGCCGCGATGACCACCACTGCGCCCCCCGTCCGGCTGCGCCTGGGCCGCGACACCCGCCGACTGGTCCTGCTGGTGCACCTGGTCTGCTCGCTCGGCTGGCTGGGTGCCGACGTCGTGCTGGGCGTGCTCGCGGTGACCGCGTTCACCTCCGACGACCCGTTCCTGGTGGCGTCGAGCTTCACGGCGCTGGAGACCTTCGCCGTCCCCGTGCTGGTCACCCTGGGCCTGGGCAGCCTGGCCAGCGGCGTCGTGCTCGGGCTGGGCAGCCGCTGGGGCGTCGTCCGCACCCGGTGGGTGCTGGTCAAGCTGGTGCTCAACCTGGTGCTGGTGGCGCTGGTGCCCGTCCTGCTGCAGCCGCAGGTGGCCCAGGTGGCGGCCGCCGTCCGCTCGGCCGACCCGGTGCTGGCCGACGGGCTCGGCCGCGGCCCGCTCAACCTGCTCTTCCCGGCCTTCGTGTCCGGGACCGCACTGGTCGTCGCCTCGGTGCTGGCGATCTGGAAGCCCTGGGGTCCGACCCGCCGGCGCTGAGAACACTGCGGCCCCGCTCCCACGAGGGGAACGGGGCCGCACTGCTGTCTCAACCAGACGTGCACCCGAAGGGATTCGAACCCCTAACCTTCTGATCCGTAGTCAGATGCTCTATCCGTTGAGCTACGGGTGCGTGTGTTCAGTTGTCGTGCGCGGAGGCTCCGGGATTTGAACCCGGGATGGGGGTTAACCCAAACCGCATTAGCAGTGCGGCGCCATAGACCGGACTAGGCGAAGCCTCCCGGGGTCCGAGTCCCCCCGGAACCACCGAGAAGAGAGACTACCAGCGCCCGCCGGCGCCGTTCCGCCGGGGTCCCCCGCCGCCGGAGCCGGGACCTCAGGCGGCCACCGGCTCGGCGGCGGGACGGCGGACCCGGCGGCCGGGCACCAGCGTCGCGGTCACCGCGAGCGCCGCGCCGACGACGGCGAGCACCAGGCTGCCGCTGACGCCGGCCGAGCTCTCGATGAGCCCGCCGCCGAGCGCGGCGCCGACCGCCGAGGCGCCGGTGGCGATGGTCGACAACCAGGTGAACGCCTCCGTGGTGGCGTGCGCCGGCGCCAGCGCCCCCACGAGGCTGTTCTGCACGGTCAGCGTCGGCGCGATCGCCGTCCCGCCGAGGAAGAGCAGCGCGCCGAGCACCCAGGGGTCGGACGCCGCGGTCAGCGGGGCCAGGCCGATGGTGACGCCGAGCAGCAGCCAGCGGTACTGCCGGGGCAGGGAGATGCTGACCACGCGGGCGCCGAACCACAGGCCGCCGGCCACCGACCCCAGCGACCACAGGGCCAGCAGGACGCCGGACATCCCGGGTGCGCCCGCCGCGTCGGCGAACGCCGGGACGGCGACCTCGAGCGCGCCGAAGCCGAGCATCAGCGCCGAGCCGCTCACCAGCACCCGCGGCATCCCCGGCGCCAGCACGGTGGCCAGCGGGGAGGTCCGCTCCGCGGCCGGCGCCGGCACCCAGCCGCGCATCGCCCGCGACGTCGCGATCCCCAGCGCGCCGCCGACGGCGAGCGTCCCGGCCACGCCCACGGCCCACGCGGCGCCGACCAGCACCGCCAGGGCCGCCACCACGGTGGGGCCGGCGACGAACACCAGCTCCGTGGCGGTGGCGTCCAGCGCGAAGGCCGTGCCGCGCACCCGCGGGTCGACGCGGGACCACAGCGCGCGGACCGTCCCCGACACCAGCGGCGTCCCGGCCCCGGCGGCCGCCGCGGCGGCGACCACCACCGGGGTCGGCGCGCCGCCCAGGACCACCGCGACGAGCAGGGCGAGCAGCAGCGGGTAGGCCGCGGCCTGGGCGAGCAGGACCGGGCGCGGGGTGCGCCGGTCGGCCAGCCGCCCGAGGACCGGGGCCATGGCGGCCATCGCGATCCCGTGGACGGCCGACGCGAGGCCGGCGACGGCGTAGGAACCGGTCTGCTGCTGCACCATGAGCAGCAGCGCCAGCGGGACCATGGCCGACGGGAGGCGGCCGGCGAACCCGGCCACGAGCAGCACCGGAGCGGACGGCAGACGCCAGACGGACAGGTACGCACGCACGACAGAACTCACTTCACGAGCACGGAACGGGAAGAGTAGGGGGTCAAACCTCGTTGACCACCTACAGACTAGGGACGCGACCGTAGGGAGTCAAATGAGATACGCCACCTACCGCTCGCCGCGCCGGTAGGGAGCTCCGTGGACTACGACACCTTCGGGTCGAGCGCCGTCGAGCTCGCCATCGACCTGGCCAACACCGACCGCACCGACCCGCAGTGGGCGGCGGCGTTCCTCCGCGCCCACGACGAGTGGTTCGAGCCGGGCACCGCGACCGAGCTCACCGCGGAGCAGGACGCGCAGGCCGCGACGACCGCCGACCTGGTCCGCGCGGTGGCCGTGGCCGGGTCGCAGGCCGAGGTGATCGAGCGGCTCAACGCCCTGCTGGCGCTCGCCTCCCCGCAGCCCTACGCCACCGACCACGACGGCGAGCTGCACCTGCACTACGCCCGGCCGGAGGCCCCCGTGCTCGAGCAGCTGACCACGACGGTGGCCATGGGCCTGTCGCAGGTGGTGGTCCAGCACGGCTGGCAGCGGATCGGCGTCTGCACCGCGGAGGGCTGCGACAACGTGTACGTCGACACCTCGCGCAACGCCAGCCGCCGCTACTGCTCCAACACCTGCGCCAGCCGCTCGACGGTCGCCGCCTACCGGGCCCGCCGCAAGGCGTGAACGGAGGAGATCCGTCCGTGTGACCCGCACGGATCTCCTCCGCAACCGCTAGCGTCCGGCGGCATGCGCAGCGCCCGGCACTGGGACGTCCGGCTGCACTCCCTGGTCGGCGGCCTGCCCGACTCCCCCGCCGACCGTTGGCTGCGCCGCCTCACCACCGCCGCCGACCACGGCCGGCTCTGGATGGCCGTCGGCCTGCTGCTCGGCCTGCGCCGCGGTGCGCTGCGGCGGGCGGCGATCCGCGGGCTGGGGTCGCTGGCGGTCTCGAGCACGGTGGTCAACGCCGTCCTCAAGCAGGTGTTCGGCCGGCGCCGTCCCGACCTGGCCGGGCACGCCCTGGAGAAGTTGCTGCACCACCCGCTGACCACCCACTCCTTCCCCAGCGGGCACGCCGCGTCGGCGGGGGCGTTCGTCACCGGCGTGGCCCTGGAGAGCCCGCTCGCGGGAGCGGCGCTGGCGCCGGTGGGCCTGGCGGTCGGCTACTCGCGCGTGCACGTGGGCGTGCACTACCCGGGGGACGTCGTCGCGGGCCTGGCCGTGGGCGCGGCGGTCGCCGCGGGCAGCCGGCGCTGGTGGGCGGTCCGCCCGGCGACGCCGGCCCGGGTGCGGACGGCGCGGTCGGCCCCGGCCCTCCCCGGCGGCGAGGGGTTGGTCGTCGTGGTCAACCCCGGCTCGGGCCCCGAGGGGTACGACCCCGCCGAGGAGGTCCGCCGGCTGCTCCCCCGCGCCGAGGTCCGCGAGCTGGCCCCCGACACCTCCGTGGCCGACCTGCTGGACGGGCCCGCGCGGTCGGGGCGGGCGCGGGCGCTGGGCGTGGCCGGCGGTGACGGCAGCGTGGCGGCCGCGGCCGCGGTGGCGCTCGAGCACGACCTGCCGCTGGCCGTGCTGCCGGCCGGCACGCTCAACCACTTCGCCCGCGACGTCGGCGTCCACACGCTGGAGCACGCCGCGGCGGCGGTCGAGGCCGGCCAGGCGGTCGAGGTGGACGTCGCCGACGTCAACGGGACGCCGTTCCTCAACACGGCCAGCATCGGCAGCTACCCGGAGATGGTGCGGCGCCGTGACGCGCTGGCCGGCCGGCTGGGCAAGTGGGCGGCGATGACCGTCGCCGTCGCCCGCACCCTGCGCTCCGGGACGCCGGTGTCCCTGCTGCTCGACGGCCGGCCGGTGCTGGTCTGGATCCTCTTCGTCGGCAACTGCCGCTACACCCCGCGCGGGCTGGCCCCCGCCTGGCGGCCGCGGCTCGAGGACGGGCTGCTCGACGTCCAGTACCTGCGCGCCGACGTCCGCTTCAGCCGGACCCGCGCCGTCCTCGGCTCGCTGCTCGGCATCAGCGACCGCAGCTCCGGCTACGCGGAGTTCCAGGCCCGCTCGGTGCGGGTGGTCTCCCGCTCGGGCCCGCAGCAGGTCGCCTTCGACGGCGAGACCGGCGAGGAGACCACCGCGTTCGCCTTCGGCAAGCGGGCGGGGCTGACCGTCTACTGCTGCCGCGACGACTGAGCCCGGACGACGACCAGCAGCGCCATCGCGGTCAGCGCCTCCCCCAGCTCCTCGACCAGCGTGCCCGCCGCCCGGGTCAGCGGGCCCACCGGGTCCTGCACGAGCGCGGCGAGGTCGGTGAGGACGTCGAGGCCCAGCGCGGCGGCCGCGCAGCCGGCCAGCGCCAGCACCACCGAGCCGGTCGCGGCCACCCCCGCCCGGCGGCCGGCCGTCCACAGCGCGGCCAGCACCGGCCCGGCGAGCACGACGCCGGCGAGTAACTGCACCAGCGGCGGCACCCCCGCCTTCAGCGTGCCGTGGGCGCTGACCAGCTTGGCCGCCGCCAGCACCAGGCCCACCGCGCCGACCGCCGTCCACCACCGCGCCGGGCCGCCGGAGGTCGCGCTGGCGGCCCGCAGCGCCGCCCAGGCCGCGGCGGCGAACAGCGCCGTCGTGAACAGCCGGGGCAGGCTGCCCACCGCGTCGAGGTCGAGCATCCAGGACCACCCGCCGCAGCCCCCGGCCCGGCACTCCAGCCGCACCACGAAGCCGGCGGCGAACAGCCCGACCGCGGCGGCGGCGAGGGCGAGCACCCGGCGCCGCGGGACCGGGCGCGCCTCTGTCACGGGCACGATCATCCCGGTCGAGGGGGCCGCGGTCATCGACCCTTCGGAGTGGTCATCGACCCTGCGGAGTGGCTGCGACCTCACTACGGTCGTGATCAAGGGGTGTCCCGGCGCGGTCCGGGGCACAGGAGTTCCCGAGGTCCCCGACGAGAAGAGGTCCCCGCCATGTTGGTCCGCCGGATCGCCCGGCCGCTGCTCGCCTCGACGTTCGTCTACGGCGGCATCGACACCCTGCGCAACCCGCAACCCCGGGTCGCCGGCGCGCGCCCGGTGGTCGACAAGGTCACCGAGGTCGCCGACCAGCAGCTGCCGGTGCAGGTGCCGCGGGACGTCGAGCAGTGGGTCAAGATCGACGCCGGGGTGAAGGTGGCCGCCGGAACGCTGCTGTCGATCGGCCGGCTGCCGCGGCTGTCGGCGCTGGCGCTCGCGGTCAGCATCGTGCCGACCACGCTGGCCGGGCACCGCTTCTGGGAGCACGACGACCCGCAGCAGAAGGCCGGGCAGACGATCCACTTCCTCAAGAACCTCGGCCTGCTCGGCGGCCTGCTGATCGCCGCCGTCGACACCGAGGGCAAGCCGTCGGTGGGCTACCGGGCCCGCCGGGCGGCGAAGCGGGCCGCAGACACGACGGAGAAGAACGTGGCGCGGGCGCAGAAGCGCGCCGCCAAGGCGCAGAAGAGGACCGAGCGGAAGCTGAAGGCTCAGCAGAAGCTGAAGAGGTCCTCCCGCTGACCGCTCCGCTGACGCCCGCGGCCGCGCTCCGGAGGATCGCCTTCCTCCTGGAGCGCGCCCGCGAGCCCACGCACCGCGTCGCGGCGTTCCGCACCGCCGCCGCCGTCGTCGACACCCTCGGGCCCGAGGAGCTCGACCGGCGGATCCGCACCAAGACCCTCACCGACCTGCGCGGCATCGGCCCCAAGACCGGGGCGGCGATCGTGCAGGCACACGCCGGCGAGGTGCCCGAGTACCTCGCCCGGCTCGAGGAGGTCCACGGCGAGCTGCTGCCGCTGGCCGACGACGTCGCCGAGTTCCGCGCCGCGCTGCGCGGGGACCTGCACGTGCACTCGGACTGGTCCGACGGCGGCAGCCCGATCCGGGAGATGGCCGAGGCCGCGATCGGCCTGGGCCACGAGTACGTAGCCCTCACCGACCACTCCCCCCGGCTGACGGTGGCCAACGGTCTGTCCCCGGAGCGGCTGGAGCGGCAGCTCGACGTCGTCGCCGAGCTCAACGAGGAGCTGGCGCCCTTCCGCATCCTCACCGGCATCGAGTGCGACATCAACGTCGACGGCTCGCTGGACCAGACCGACGAGCTGCTGGGCCGGCTGGACGTCGTCGTCGCGAGCGTGCACTCCGACCTGCGGGCCGACCGCGCGGCGATGACCGAGCGGATGCTGACCGCCGTCGCCAACCCGCACACCGACGTCCTCGGGCACTGCACCGGCCGGCTGCTGATCCCCCGCGAGCAGCGGGAGGGACGGCGCCAGCGGCCGCGCCCGGAGAGCGAGTTCGACGCCGAGGCGGTGTTCTCCGCGTGCGTCGAGCACGGCACCGCCGTGGAGATCAACTCCCGGCCCGAGCGGCTGGACCCGCCGATGCGGCTGCTGGCCCTCGCCGTCGAGCTGGACTGCGAGTTCGCGATCGACACCGACGCGCACGCCCCCGGTCAGCTCGACTGGCAGGGCAACGGCTGCGAGCGGGCTGTGGAGTGCGGCGTCCCGGTCGAGCGGGTGGTCAACACCCGGCCGGCCGCCCAGCTCCTCGACTGGACGACCGGGTGAGCCGGCGGGGTCTGCAGTCCCCCGCCCGGGTGATCCACCGGGGCTCCGAGGCCTCCTCTGTCTAGAGTCATCACGGCTCGCCGAACTCCGTGGCCGGTGCACCGCCAGGAGCGGCCTGGCACGGACCGGTGCGGCCTGCGGCAGCCACGACCATGCAGCCGGCCGGATGCCCCGCGACGCTGCGCGACGAGGGGCCGAACGGAGATCCCGCATGACGACGAGCGCAGCCGACCCGGCCGACCGGGGTGAGTCGGCGCCCTCCTCCCCGCTGCGGATCAGCCACGTCATCCACTCCCTGGGGCCCGGAGGCGCCGAGAACGTGCTCGTCGAGCTCGCCGCGGCCGCCCCGTCGGCCGGCCTGCAGTTGCAGGTCATCGGCCTGTCGCCGGTCGACCGGCCGGTGCACGCCGAGTCGCTGCGCGACCTGGGGGTGCCCGTGGTGCAGCTGGACCTCCCCCGCTGGGATCCTCGTGCCGTTCCCGGCACCGTGGCCGCCCTCCGGGCCTTCCGCCCGCACGTGGTCCACACCCACCTCAAGCACGCCGACCTCGTGGGCGCCATGGCGGGCGCCCTGCTGCGGCTCCCGGTGGTCTCCACGCTGCACGTGGTGGAGGACGCCCCGGCCGGCGCGCTGGCGCGGTACAAGCGCACCGCCGGCCTGGTCGTGCGGCGGCGCACCGCGGCCCGCACGATCGCGCTGAGCGCCCGGCAGCGGGAGTGGTACGAGGAGCTCACGGGCACCGACCGCGGATTGGTCGTGCTGCCGAACGGCGTGGCCGACCCGGGTGTCGCCGACGTCGCCCGGCGGGCCGCCCTGCGCCGCGAGCTCGGCGCCGGCGACGGTCGGCCGCTCGTCGCCTCGGCCTCGCTCATGCGCCCGGAGAAGGGACACGCGCTGCTGCTCGACGCGGTCGCCCAGCTGCCGGCCGAGCTGCGACCCGTCGTCGCCCTGGCCGGGGACGGCCCGCTGCGCGGGGCCCTGGAGGCCCGGGTGGACGCCGATCCCCGCCTCCGGGACGTGGTGCGCTTCCTCGGCTACCGGGACGACGTCCCCGCCCTGCTGGCCGCGGCCGACCTCGTCCTCCACACCAGCCTGGCCGACGCCCTGCCCACCACCCTCATGCAGGCGCTGGCCGTGGGGGTGCCCGTCGTGGCGACCCGCGTGGGCGGCATCCCGGACATCGTGGGCACCGAGGCGGGGATCCTGGTCGACACGCAGGCCCCCGACGTCGCCCGGGCGGTCGCCCGGCTGCTCCAGGACGACGTGCTGCGGCACCGGATGGGTGCCGCCGGTCGCGCCCGGTTCCTCTCGTCCTTCGAGGCCACGGGCTGGGCGGCACGCCTGCGCGACCTCTACACCGAGGTCCTCGGCGAGACCGCTCGCGGCCGGGCGCGCCGGTAGGCCCCCGGCCCACCGGCGCGCCCGGCGACCGTCAGGCTCGCCGCGGGCGGCGGCGCAGACGCGCCCGGGCCACGTCCCCGGCCAGCGCGAGTGCCACGACGCCGGCGACGGCGACGGGAACGAGCGCGATCCGCCGGTCGAACGCCGGCTCGGAGGACTGGACCAGTGGCGATCCGGCCACCTCCAGGGCGCCGTACAGGGGGCTGAGGGTGTTGACGAAGTCCACCGCGGCCGCGCGCACCTCCAGCGCCACGGTGTTCACGTCCGCGGCGTCGGGCCCGGAGGCGGTGAAGGTGATCAGCGCGGAGTCGACCGAGGCGGACGCCTCGACCGAGACGGGGTCGACGAAGACGCCGAGCTCGGCGGCGCGCTGCACCCCCTCCCCCTGGAACCGGTCGCTCGTCGCGATACCGGCCAGGGTGCGCACCAGGCCGGTCCGGCTGAGCGTGTCGAGGTCGTAGGACGGCGACTCCGAGCCCGACTCGAACTTCACGACCAGCTGCATGTCGGCCGTGGCCGAGTACACGGTGCCCGGCCGTCCACCCGCGGTCCACAGCGTCGCAGCGAGCCCGAGCAGCAGTGCCACGAGGGCGGCCGCGGACCAGCGCCGCGCCCGCCCTGGTCGTGGCCGCGGGCGGACCAGCGGACGGACCGCGAGGTCCTCCGGGACGACCCGCGCGCGGTGCAGCTCGGCCGCGCGCCGCCGGGCCCGGATGTCCAGCGCCGCCCCGAGTGCGGCGACCAGCAGGAACGACCGGAAGGTCGCCAGGTGCAGGAAGATGCTGGCCAGGGACCACCCGAGCAGCGCCGCCAGGACGGCGTTGGCCAGGGGCAGCGGCGCCGCGTCCCCCATCGCCGGCCCGGCCGCACGGGCGAGCTGCCGGGCCCGCCAGGCGACCAGCGCGGCGGCGCCCAGCAGGAGCAGCCAGGCCAGCAGGCCGAAGAGCCCACCCTCCGCCGCCGCCTCGAGGTACAGGTTGTGCGGGGCGAACGGGAGGGAGTCGATGCCCAGCCGGCGCAGGTAGTCCGGTGTGAGCAGCAGGAAGTTGCCGGGACCGACGCCGAGGACCGGGTGGTCGATGACCATCCGGAGCGCGGACTCCTGGGCGGCGACGCGACCCTCGAGCGAGGGGTCGGTCACCCCGAGGCCGCCCACACCCAGCGTCGAGAGGGTCAGCAGACGGCTGCCCACGCCGGGCAGCATGAGCGCGAGACCGATCGCGAGCGGCGCGAGGACGAGGGCCTTGAGCGCGGCACCCCCGGCCAGCACCGCCCAGACGCACAGCACCACGAAGAGGGCCAGCAGGCCACCCCGTGACCCGGTGAGGGCGACGCCCCCGAAGACGGCCAGCGCTGCGCACAGCCAGAGCACCCGGCGCCACCGCGACGCCGCCATCTGGGCGAAGGACAGCGTGAAGGGGAACCCGAGGACCAGGACGCGGCCCCAGAAGTTGGCATCCTCCTGCGGTCCGGCGTGCCGCGCCGTGGCCCCCCCGAGGTCGGCGGCGAGCGGGACGTTGCTCAGGCCGGCGAAGGTCACGTCGTTCCCGACGACGAACTCCTGCACGACGGTGAGCACCGCGAGCGCGGCGAGGGTGAGCGCGAACGCGCGGGCGAGGGCTTGCGGGGCGCGCCCGGGCGCCAGCAGCAGCACCACGAGCACCACCGGCCAGAGCATCGCCTTGGCCGTCACCGCCACGGTGACCAGCGCGGTGTCGACGTCCTGTGCGGTCACCATCGCGATGGCCTGCACCACGACGTAGAGGACCGCGACGCTGAGGAACGGCGACCACGCGGGCCGGATGTGGCCCCGGAGCCAGGCCAGGCCGGCCCCGAGGAGGGCGAGGGCGAGCAGGGCGCTCTCGCCACCGGGCAGGCCGTTGATCGCGCCGACCCCGGAGAGGTTGCCGGCCTCCACCACCCCGACGAGGACGACGAGCAGCACCGGGCGGACCAGGAGCAGCGGCACCGCCAGGACGAGCGCGGCGACCAGCGGGGCGAGGAGCGGCAGTCCCAGCGCCGTGGTGACGCCGAGGACCGCCACGCCGAGCACGGCGCAGCCGACCGCGACGGCGACCGCAGCGGTGGGTGTCCGGTCGGCCGGCGCGGCCGGCTGGTCCGGCGCGCCCGCCCCGACCGGACGGTCGAGGAGCTGGGTCACCGCACGGGCTGCTGCGTCACCGGGTCGGCCACGCGAGCGACCGCCGGCTGGGTGTCCGCCGAGCCGTTCCCGACGACGGGGCGCTCCTGCTGGCGGACCACGGCCGGCTCGCGGAGCGGAGCCGGGTCCACGGGCCGCGCCGCGGCCAGCGGCCGGGACTGCCGGCGGTTCTGCTGCAGCGCGCGGACGGCGAGATGGGCGGCGACGCCCGCGATGAGCGCGACCGCGGCGACGACGGCGGCGAAGACCCCCGCCACCAGGCCCGTCCGCTCGGCCGTGCCCTCGGCCGGTGCGACGACCGAGACCGCGTAGGGGGCACCGAGCTGGTCGAAGTAGGGCTGGGCCTGGCCCAGCGCGGCGTCGGCGGCCGCCTCGGCGTCCCCGGGATCCGACCCGGTGGCCGAGAGCTGGATCAGGGAGGTGTCCGGGACGACCTCCACCGTCAGCTCCGGCTCGGAGCCGGCCCCGTCCACGGCTGCGGCCGGATCGGCGCGCAGGTCGAGGATCTCGGCGAAGGTCGTGGCGATCTGCCCCCGGCTGAGCGTGTCGTAGTACGACGCCGCCTCCGCCGCGTCCCTGACCGGCAGGACGACGAGGGTCGCGCGCGCCTGGTACTGGACCGGGGTGAGGCTCCAGAAGACGGCGCCTCCGACGAGGACGAGCACGAACACGGCCAGCGCGGTGAGGACGGCGGCACGCCGGCCCGGCGCCCTCGGGGAGCGGGCCTGCGTGGACGACCCAGGAGCAGCAGTCACCGCTCAACCGTAACCGCGTCCTGCCAGCACGTTCGCCGGCACCGGGTAGAACGGTCCGGGCTCGTCGCGAAACCACCGTATCGGGGGACCACCGTTCCACCCGGGCGGAGGTCGGTCAGCTGCCGTCCCAGGAGGCGAGGACCCGGATCCTCTCCCAGGGGATGTGGGGCATGTCGTAGTAGTCCCACGGGAAGCCGGCGACCTCCTGGTACGGGTCCTCACCGGAGGTGGGCACCTCGAAGACGATGCCCATCGAGACCTGCGAGCTGTCCCGGACGTAGGCCCCGTACTCCTGGAGCGCCCGCGCCACCGCGCGCTCCCCCGGGGTGATGTCGGGGATCGCGGACACGTCGATCGAGGGGTCGAGCTGGATCCGCGCGCCCTGGGGGATGCACGGGAGCGAGTCGGCGTGGCCGTCGGTCTTGGTCGCGGGGTACCGGTAGACCTCGGGGCAGCTCTTGTCCGAGACGATCGCGAGCGCGTGCGGGATCCGCCCCTCCTCGATCTCCGCGGTGCGGGTCAGCCCCGCCAGGAGGTTGATACCGGCGCCGGTCGCCCCACCGGTCGCGCCGCCGGCCTCGCCGCCGATGCCGTCGCTGTCGACGCCGGCCCAGGTGCCCCACGAGGCCTCCCAGCCCGACCCCGTCTGCCGCGCCTGCCAGAAGTCGTAGACCCGGCCGGTCGCGCGGTCGATCACCACCATCGCGCCGTCGCTGCCGGCGCTGGGCGAGGCCCCGTCCGGCACGCGGACGGGCTCGGTCTCGAGGGGGCACTCCCCCCACCCGGTCTGCGTGCAGTCCACCGCGACCGACGGCGTGCCGGCGTCCACCTCGTACACCGGGACGCCGTAGTCGTAGAGGAGCGCGACGGCCCCGCCGTCCTCGAGGAGGGCCGTGGCCATGTCGTCGCTGGCCTGGTCGAGCCGCGGGTCCTCGGGGATCGGCGAGTTCCACGGGCTGTCCGCCGCGAACGGCAGGGCCGGGTCCTCCACGCCGCCGGTGCTCGGCGGTGGCTCGACCGGCTCGGAGGTGCACGCCGCGGCGAGGACGGCGACGGCCAGCACGGTGGGGCCGAACGTCCGGCGCCGCCGGCTCGACCGGCGACCGGAGTGGATCGGTGTGCCCACCTTGCTGCTCCCGGGGACCGCGGACGGGTGACGGCCGAGGGCGGCCGGTGACGTCCCAAGGTAGCCCAGCGTCACGGGTCACCGCTGTGACCTGGGACCGAGCGGTCCCCCACTCCCCCTATCGGAGTACGCGGCAGCGGCCGCCGTCACCGGGACGACCGCTCCCGGACCTCATCCGGCCAGGACCCGCAGCCGGTTCCAGGGGATGTGCGGCATCGTGTAGTAGTCCCCGCTGAAGCCGGCGGCCGGATAGGGGTCGGCCTCGCCGAACGGCGCCTCGAACTGCACGCAGAGGTTGGAGCCGCAGTTGTCGCGGTTGATGGCGCCGTAGGTCTGCAGCGCCCGGGCGACGGCTCGCTCGCCAGGCGTCATGTTCGGGATCGCATCGACGTCGATCGACGGGTCCAGCTGCAGGCGGGCACCCTCGGGGACGCAGTCGGCGCGTCCGGACTCGCCGTCGGTCTTGACCGCCGGCGCGCGGAACTGGCCGGAGCAGGAGTTGTTGGTGGCGACCGAGAGGGTGTGCGGGATGTGCAGGTTGCGCATCTCGAAGGTCCGGACGACGCCGGTCAGCGCGTTGATGCCCGCTCCGGTGGCGCCGCCGTTGGGCCCACTGCCGGTGCCGGCGAGGTCGGCGCAGGTGCCCCAGCTCGTGGTCCACTGCCCGGCGCCGGTCCTGCGGGCCTGCCAGAAGTCGCAGACGACACGGTCGACGAGGTCCACGATGATCATCCGCCCGTCCGACCCGGAGGTGGGCTGGGCGTCTGCGGGGATGCGCATGGTGCGCTCCGCCACGTCACAGGTCCCCCAGTCCTCCGTGCAGGTGACGCGCGCCGTCGGCGTGCCGGCCACCGCCGTGAAGACCGGCTCACCGTAGGCGTAGAGGTTGGCCGTGGCCGTGTTGCTGGCCGTGACGCTCCGGACCATGGCGGCGCTGTTGCGGTCGATCGCCGGGTTGGCCGGGATGGGGGTGTTCCAGACGCTGGTGGTCGCGAACGGCCGACCGGTGGCCGCGGTGAGCAACCCGAGCGCGGCATCGGTGCCGGCGGCCGCGGCGGGCGGCGCCGGGGCTGCCGGGGCCGCCGGGGTCGAGGCCGTCGGGGCCGCCGGCGCCGTGCCGGCGTCGTCCGGCACCTGAGGCGGCGCCGCGTCGACCGACGGTGCCGCCGCGGGCGCTTCGGCGCTCGGTGCGGCCGGCGCCCCCGGCGCCGAGCCGCTCCGGGGGGAGCGGGTGCTGGTCACCGGGACGCAGGTACCCCGCGGGTGCTTGCGGTGCACCTCGATGGCGGTCACCAGGGGGAGGTCGCGGATCCCGCGCGCTTCGATCGTCACGTTGCCGTCGTCGACCCGGGCGGTCCAGGCCTTCGTCCAGGCCCGCAGCGGACCGCCGGCAGCCCGGGCGACGTCCACCCGCGGGGACCCGACCTCGCCGTCCTCGATGCTGACCGAGAACACCCGGCTGCCGCGGCCGCCGGGGCGCCCGTCCACTCCGAACCACGGCTCCGCGGCGTGCATCCGGACGACGTACTCGCCGGCCTCGCCGACCGGCAGCTCGTAGCGGAACTCGCCCACCCGGGAGGTGCGGTAGAGCACGTCGGCACGGGTGCCGCGGATGTCCCGGTCCTCGGCCACCGCGACCGTGCGGGCCTGCGTGCCGAGGTCCGCCGACCACACCCGGCCGCCCACGGTCACCTGCGGCCCGCTGATGTTGACGCGCGCGACGGCGACCTGGTTCGCGGTTCCCTCCGGACAGTGCACCGACGCCGCCGTCTCCAGCACACCGGATGCCCCGGACACACCGGTCGTGACGGCGACGGCGGAGAGCCCGAGCACCAGGCCGACCCATCGCCCCAGTGGCCGGCCGACGCGAGAACGGCGTGCGGGTCTGGCGTGACGCGACATGTGGGCCCCCGTGGCGCGTGCGATGAGGTGGTGGACGGCATCCCGCATCGCAGCACGCGCGCGACCAGGAGAGGGAATCGGGACGAACCACTCCGTCACAGCTGCAGGGCACTGGCCAGCCGTGGCGTCCGTTGGAACTGATGGTCAGCGGTCACACACGGAGAGCGAGGACCAGCTGGCGAAAGGTTACGGGACGATCACGCTGTGTCAACCGTTTGAGTGACAGTCGTGAACGAAGTGACACAGTCGGCACCCGTCGCACTGGGCCCGGACGTCCGGAGAGGGTCGACTCAGCCCCGAGGTCGCCGGACGACCGCGCGCTTGACCACACGGGCGGCCTTGCGCAGGACCTCGCGCAGATCGGTCTCGGCGTCGACGAGGACCCGCGGCACCTCGAGCGGCGCGGTGGCGGCACCGGCCAGCGCCGAGCGCGTCGTCACGGCGAACGCGTAGCCCGCCTCACCGGCCAACGTGACGGTCTCGGCGGAGTAGTCCTGCGCCCGGCCGTTCGGGTAGGCCAGGACGTCGACCGGTCGCCGGAAGTGCGCGGTGAGCTCGCGCCGCGAGTCGGTGAGCTCGGCCGCCTGCCCTGCCGCGGTCTCCCGGCTCAGGATCGGGTGCGCGCAGGTGTGCGACTCGATCTCGTGGCCCAGCCGCAGCAGCTCGCCCGCCTCGTCCCAGTCCATGAACTGCCGGCCGAGCGGCGGTCCGTCAGGCACCAGCCGCTCCCGCAGCTCGGCGACCGCCGCCAGCCGCTCCTGGGCGTCCAGGACCTTGAGCGCGTCGGCCACCGCGTCGAAGGACCCCCGGCGGGCAGCCGGGGTCGAGGTGTCGTGCCGGGCGCCGTCCCAGCGCAGCTCGGTGGCGGTGGAGTGCGCGAAGGACCAGCCCAGCTGTTCCCACCACACCGGCGCGGTGTCGGAGAGGAAGCCCGGGACGAGGAAGAACGACGCCGGCAGCCCGGCGGCGTGCAACGCCGGCGCGGCCACCGTGACGTTGTCGAGGTAGCCGTCGTCGAAGGTCAGCGCGACCGCCCGCGGTGGCAGGGGACGGCCGGCCGCCAGGTCGGCCAGCGCCGAGCGCAGCGGGACGACGTTCGTCCAGCGTCGGAGGAAGCGCACCTGGCGCTCGAAGCCGCGGCGGCCGGCCTCCGGCGTCGTGCCGTGGAAGCCGTACGTCGGTTCGATGTTGTGGTAGCCCAGCACCAGGAGCCGGCGGCTCATCTCGTCCCTCTCCTCGCCACGATCCCCACGCCGGTCAGACCCGGGCCACCGGGCGCCCGGCGGCCACGGCTGCGTAGCGCGCGGCCAGCTCCTCGGCCCATCCGGCCGCGGAGAACACCGTCTCGGCCCGGACACGGGCAGCGGCACCGCGCCGCGCCAGCTCGGCCGGGTCCCCGAGGGCCTCCCGCACGGCGGCGGCGACGAGGTGCGGCGACGGGGTCGGGACCAGCCACCCCGTCTCCCCGTCGACGACGACCTCCGGCACGCCACCCACGTCGGTCGCGACCGTGGGGACGCCGCAGGCCGACGCCTCGAGGAGGGCGGTCGGCAGCGCCTCGGAGTGCGTGGGCAGCACCGCCAGGGTCACCCGCGGGAGGAGCTCGTGGACGTCGTCACGGACGCCGGCGAAGACCACGTGCGACGCGACGCCGAGATCCCGCGCGAGCTGCCGCAGCATCTCCTCCCGCGGACCGTTGCCGATCAGCAGCAGCCGGGCGTCGGGGTGGGCCGCGACGACGTCCGGCCAGGCCCGGACGGCCTCCTCCTGCCCCTTGCCCGGACGCATGTGCCCGACCACTGCGGCGACGGGCGCCCCGGCGGGGACGCCGAACTCGGCGGGCAGCTCGGCGGGGGCACCGGCCGGGAGCGGCCGGAACCGCGCGACGTCGACACCGTTGTGCACCACGCTCCAGCGCGCGGGCGCGTGGCTGCGCGGGTACCGGGCGGCGAAGCCGTCGTAGGAGCCCTGGGACACGAAGACCAGGCCCGCTGAGCGACTGCCGACCGCGACCGCCAGCCGCTCACGGACCGCCTCCCGCCCGGCCAGGGGCCCGGGCACGTGGTGCAGGGTGCACAGCACCGGACGCCGCGCCAGCCGGCCGGCGATCGGCGCCAGCGTGCTCGCGTCCTCCAGGTGGGCGTGGACGACGTCGCACCCGGACTCCCGGATGGCCCGTGCCAGCTGCGGCACGCCGCTGGGCTGCAGCAGGCGGGTCAGCCCCAGGAAGCGGACGGGCAGCCCCGCCGCCTGCAGCCGGGGCAACCAGGTCGCCCGTCCCTCCGTGGGCGGAGCGAGTGACAGGACCTCGAGCTCCAGCCCCAGCCGGGGAGCCTCGGCGGCGAGGGTCACCAGGACGTTCTCCGCACCCCCGAACGCGAGGGAGTCGATGACGACGAGCACCTTCACGACGTCGTCCCCCCGCCCGGGGTCACGGGCAGTGCCAGGGAGTGCCGGTAGACCTCCTCGATCCGCTCGGCCACGGTCGCCCACGAGGCCCCCTCGGCCGACCGCGCCCGGCCCGCGGCGCCCATGCGCTCGGCCTCGTCGGCGTCGGCGAGCAGCCTGAGCAGCCCGGCGGCCAGGGCGTCGACGTCCCCCGGCGGCACGAGCAGCCCGGTCTCCTCGTGCGCGATGACGGAGGGGAGGTCGCCCACCGTGGTCCCGACGACCGGCCGGCCGAAGGTGCGGGCCAGCTCCACCACGCCGCTGGCGTTGGCGTACCGGTAGGGGGCCACGACCACCCGCGCCGACTGGAACAACGCCGAGACCTCGCCCATGGGGACGTAGCCCGCCCGCAGGTCGACCCCGCCGATCCGCGCGGCGCTGCGGCGCAGCTCGTCGAGGTCCGTGTCGCCGGACGGGGCGCCGGCGACGACCAGTCGCGCGTCCGGACGCTCCGCCCGGACGCGTTCGAAGGCCTCCATCAGCAGGTCGAGGCCCTTGTAGGCCTGCATGGTCCCGAAGAAGAGGACCTCGGGTCCGGTCTGCCGGGCCGGGAACGGCGCCTGGTCGAGGAAGACGCCCTCGTCGCCGTGCGGCACCACCGTGACGTCCTCGACGTCCGGCCATGCGGTGACCAGGTCCTTGGCGGAGCGGTCCCCGAGGACGACCACCGAGTCCACGCTGCGGTAGCCCAGCCCGAACGACGCGTACAGCAGCCGGTTCTGCCGGAGCACCTCCCCCGTGGCCCGCTGCTCGTTGAACGGCAGCGGCGAGTGGGCCAGGGTGACCAGCACCGGCCGGCCCCCTCTGCGCCGCCGGGACAGCCACGCGGTCGCCACGCCGTCGACGGGGAACCGCCCGCCGGAGAACTGGACGACGTCGGGGCGCGTCCGGCTGATCCGGCGGAGCAGCACTGCCCAGGCCAGGTGGTACCGGCCGGCCCGCACCACCCGGCGCAGCCGGCGCTTGAGCGGCGGGTCCCCCGCTCCCTCGCTGGCGTGCCACGTGGGCAGGCACGGGACGATCCGGAGACCCGGGTGCCGGCTGGCCAGCTCGGGGCGGGGACCGGTGAGCAGTTCGACCCGGTGGCCCCGCGCGGCGAGGGCCTCTCCCAGCTGCACCGCGAACTGGAACAGTCCACCCGACGGGCTGAACTCGACGAGCGTCACCGTGAGCGCGGTCAGAGCCGTGCACCTCCTCGGGCCGGGGCGGCCGTGTCTCGTGGTCGTGGGCCGTCGTCGGCGCCGAGCGCGGGCGAGCCTAACGCGGTCGGGGCCCACCGCGAGACCGCTCGCGGGGTCCCCGGGCCGGGACCACCGGATCGGGTGGCGCCGGGTTCACCGGGCGGGGTCAGCCGCCGGCTCCGCGGAGCATCGAGCTGAAGGTGCGCAGGACGATCTTGACGTCGAGCCAGAGTGACCAGTTCTCGATGTAGTAGTTGTCGAAGCGGGCGCGGTCGGCGATGGAGGTGTCCCCG